>NZ_JBIWNS010000019.1:0-1068 GCF_044767325.1 Herbaspirillum sp. NPDC101397 | reverse complement strand
TTCGTCAACACCTATCCTGCGGTGGGCAACTTCCTCGTGATGGTGTGCGGCCCGCAGATCGTGCAGACCGGGATCCACCTGTCGCTGTGGATCATTGTGCCGCTGTCGGCATTGATCGCGGCCTTGTTCGGCGCCTTGCTGGGTGCGCCGACCTTGAAACTGCGCGGCGACTACCTCGCCATCGTCACGCTCGGCTTCGGTGAAATCATCCGCATCTTCATGAACAACCTCAACGCGCCGGTGAACATCACCAACGGCCCGCAGGGGATCAACCTGATCGACCCGATCCGCGTGTTTGGCGTGTCGCTGGGCGGCGAGCCGGGTTCGGGCTCGATCGTCAAGTTCCTCGGCATCAGCATGCCGTCGGTGAACGCCTACTACTTCCTGTTCCTGCTCTTGTGCATCGGCGTGATCTTCTTCTCGATCCGCCTGCAGGACTCGCGCCTGGGCCGCGCCTGGGTGGCGATCCGCGAAGACGAGATCGCCGCAAAAGCCATGGGCATCAACACCCGCAACGTCAAACTCCTCGCGTTTGCCATGGGCGCGTCGTTCGGCGGCGTGGCCGGCGCCATGTTCGCCTCCTTCCAGGGGTTTGTATCGCCGGAATCGTTCTCGCTGACCGAGTCCATCGCCGTGCTGGCCATGGTGGTCTTGGGCGGTATCGGCCACATCCCCGGCGTGGTGCTGGGCGGCGTGATCCTGGCGGCCTTGCCGGAAGTGCTGCGCCACGTGGTCGAGCCGGTGCAGATGAGCCTGTTCGGCCGCGTCTGGATCGACGCCGAAGTGCTGCGCCAGCTGCTCTACGGTCTGGCCATGGTGATCATCATGCTGAATCGTCCTGCCGGCCTGTGGCCGTCGCCGCGTCACGAAGACCGGCCTGAAGCCGACCACCCGCACGGCAGTGACGCCGTCGGTGTGGTCAAAGCCTGAGCATCGACGAACAGAACACAGAGGACGACACAATGAGCACCACCACCCTGTTAAAAATCGCCGACGTCAGCAAACGTTTCGGCGGCCTGCAAGCTCTATCGGGCGTGAGCCTGACGATTGAACAAGGCCAGATCTACG
>NZ_JBIWNS010000018.1:0-1099 GCF_044767325.1 Herbaspirillum sp. NPDC101397 | reverse complement strand
TCCATCGCGCCGCCCATGCCCTTGACCATCTTGCCCGGGATCATCCAGTTGGCCAGGTCGCCCTGTTGCGAGACCTGCATCGCACCCAAAATGGCGATGTTGATCTTGCCGCCGCGGATCATGCCGAAAGAATCCGCCGAGGCGAAGAACGACGAGCCGGGAATGGTCGTCACGGTTTGCTTGCCGGCGTTGATCAGGTCGGCGTCGACCTTGTCTTCGGTCGGGAACGGGCCGATGCCGAGCAGGCCGTTTTCCGATTGCAGCCAGACTTCAATATCCTTGGGAACGTGGTTCGCCACCAGGGTCGGCAAGCCGATGCCGAGGTTGACGTAAAAACCGTCCTGCAATTCCTTGGCTGCGCGTGCAGCCATTTCGTCTCTGGTCCATGCCATGATTATTTCTCCTTATTTGGACACGGTCCGTTGCTCGATGCGCTTTTCCGGCGTGGCGTTGACCACGATGCGGTGCACGAAAATGCCGGCGGTATGAATCTGGTCCGGGTCGAGATCGCCGACTTCGACCAGCTCTTCGACTTCGACGATGGTGATCTTGCCGGCCATGGCGACGTTGGGGTTGAAGTTGCGCGCGGTCTTGTTGAAGACCAGGTTGCCGGCGCGGTCGGCCTTTTGCGCCTTGACCAGCGAGACGTCGGCCACCAACGAGCGTTCCATGACGTACTTGGCGCCGTCAAACTCACGGATTTCCTTGCCTTCGGCCACCAGCGTGCCGACACCGGTCTTGGTAAAGAACGCCGGGATGCCGGCGCCGCCGGCGCGCAGCTTTTCTGCCAGCGTGCCTTGCGGAGTAAATTCGAGCTCGAGTTCGCCGGCCAGGTATTGGCGTTCGAACTCCTTGTTTTCGCCCACGTAGGAGGCGATCATTTTCTTGATCTGGCGCGTGCTCAGCAATTGGCCGAGGCCGAAACCGTCAACGCCGGCGTTGTTGGAGATGGCGGTCAGATTCTGTACGCCGGAGTCGCGCAAGGCCGCGATCAGCGCTTCAGGAATGCCGCACAGGCCGAAGCCGCCGACGGCAATCGTCTGGCCGTCCTTGACGATGCCGGATAACGCGCTGGACGCGTCGGGATAGACTTTATTCA
>NZ_JBIWNS010000017.1:0-1162 GCF_044767325.1 Herbaspirillum sp. NPDC101397 | reverse complement strand
CACCCTGTTAAAAATCGCCGACGTCAGCAAACGTTTCGGCGGCCTGCAAGCTCTATCGGGCGTGAGCCTGACGATTGAACAAGGCCAGATCTACGGCCTGATCGGCCCCAACGGCGCCGGCAAGACCACCTTCTTCAACGTCATCACCGGGCTGTACCAGCCCGACACCGGCAGCTTCGAGCTGGCCGGCAAACCGTACAGCCCCAGCGCCCCGCACGAAGTGGCCAAGGCCGGCATTGCCCGCACCTTCCAGAACATTCGCCTGTTTGGCGACATGACCGTGCTGGAGAACGTCATGGTCGGCTGCCACGTCAGAACGAAGCAGAACGTCTTCGGCGCGGTGTTCCGGCACAAGGCGGCGCGCGACGAAGAAGCGGCGATCAAGGACAAGTCGCAAAAGCTGCTCGACTTCGTCGGCATCGGCAAATTCGCCTCCAGAACGGCGCGCCACCTGTCCTACGGCGACCAGAGAAGGTTGGAAATTGCCCGCGCCCTGGCGACGGAGCCGCAACTGCTGGCATTGGACGAACCGGCCGCCGGCATGAACGCCACCGAGAAGATTGGCCTGCGCGAGTTGCTGGTGAAGATCCAGGCCGAGGGCAAGACCATCCTGCTGATCGAACACGACGTCAAACTGATGATGGGCCTGTGCAACCGACTGACCGTGCTGGACTACGGCAAGCCGATTGCCGAAGGCGTGCCGGCGGATGTGCAGAAGAACCCCGCCGTGATTGAAGCCTACTTAGGCGCTTCCCATTAAGCCCGCAGGACACACGACAATGACAACGAACATCTTAAAAATCGAAGACCTGAGCGTGGCCTACGGCGGCATCAAGGCCGTCAAGGGCGCGAGCCTGGAAGTCAACGAAGGCGAACTGGTGACCCTGATCGGGGCCAACGGCGCCGGCAAGACCACCACCTTGAAAGCCGTCACCGGCACGCTGCCGGACTCGAAAGTGCAGGGCCACATCAGCTACCTGGGCCAGCCGCTGAAGGGCCAAAGCTCCTTCAACCTGGTGCAACAAAAGCTGGCGATGGTGCCGGAAGGGCGCGGCGTCTTTACGCGCATGAGCATCCACGAGAACCTCTTGATGGGCGCCTACACCAGCGACGACAAGCAGCAGATCGCGCAGGACATCGAGCACTGGTTCACGGTGTTTCC
>NZ_JBIWNS010000016.1:0-3374 GCF_044767325.1 Herbaspirillum sp. NPDC101397 | reverse complement strand
CCGCCGAGATATGCTGCTTGCACCGCCGGGTCGTTCTGTAGCTTGTCGGCCGGGCCGTGCACGGAAATCTTGCCGTTTTCCAGGACGTAGCCGTAGTCGGCGACGTTCAATGCTGCTGCGGCGAATTGTTCCACCAGCAGCATCGTAATCCCCTGTTCCTTCAAACGCAAGATGATGCGAAACACCTCTTCGACCAGGATGGGCGCGAGGCCCATCGATGGTTCGTCGAGCAAAATCACTTCCGGGTTGAGCATTACGGCGCGGGCCATGGCGAGCATTTGCTGTTCGCCGCCGGACAAGGTGCCGGCCAGTTGCGTCTGGCGCTCCTTGAGGCGCGGGAACAACTCCAGTGCGCGTTCCAGATCATGGGCGATGTCGCCCTTGGGACGTGCCCGCGTGAAGCGCGGGAACGCGCCCAGCAGCAGGTTGTCGGTGACGCTCATGGTGGCGAAGACGCGACGGCCTTCGGGCGAGTGGGCGAGACCGGCGCGCGCGATCTTGTGCGAGTCCTGGCCGGTGACGTCCTTGCCGCCCAGGGTGACGGTGCCGCCCTTGGGCTTGATCATGCCGGAGATGGCGCGCATGGTGGTGGTCTTGCCGGCGCCGTTGGAGCCGATCAGGGTGACCACTTTGCCTTTCGGCACTTCCATCGAAATACCGTGCAGCACTTCAACCTTGCCGTAAGCGGCCTGCAAATTCGAAATCGTCAACATCTCAAGCTCCCGCGGTGGTTGGTGTGGAATCGCCGGCGCCGCCGCCGAGATAGGCTTCGATCACCTTGGGATCAGCTTGCACTTCGGCCGGCTTGCCTTCGGCGATCTTCTGGCCGAAGTCGAGCACGGTGACGGTGTCGCAGATCGACATGACGACGTCCATGTGATGCTCGATCAAGATGATGGTGATGCCGACATCGCGGATCTTGCGAATGATGGCGACCAGTTCCTTGATGTCGGGCGCGGTGAGGCCGGCGGCCGGTTCGTCGAGCAGCAGCAGGCTCGGGTTCAGGCCCAGTGCGCGGCCGATTTCGAGCAGGCGCTGTTTGCCGTACGGCAGGTTGCGCGCTTCTTCGTTGGCCAGATCGGCGAGGCCGACGAACTCGAGGATCGCGGCGGCGCGTTCGCGTGCGGCGCGCTCTTCGCGCAGGTAGCGCGGGCTGTGCACCATGACGTCGGCGACGTTGCTGCGGAAGGTATGGTGCAGGCCGACCAGGACGTTTTCGGTGGCGGACATTTCACCGAACAGCTGGACGTTCTGGAAGGTGCGCGCCACGCCGCCCAGGGCGATCAGCGACGGCGGCTGGCCGGTGATGGTGCGGCCGTCGTATTCCACCGCGCCGTCGGTCGGACGGTAGATGCCGGTGAGCACGTTCATCATGGTGCTCTTGCCGGAACCGTTGGGGCCGATCAGGCCGTGCACGGTGCCCTTGCGCACATCCAGGTCGACCTTGTTCAGGGCTTTCAGACCGCCGAATTGCATCAGCACCTGGTTGACCTTGAGCAGGGTGGCGCCGACTTCCTTGACCGCATCGTTGGTGATGACGGCGGCAGTCTTGTCGCCGGCGATTTGCTGCGCCAGCGGCGTACGCTTGCTGAGCATGCGGCCGAACAGCGCGCGGCAGAAGCCGACGATGCCGTCCTGCAGGTAATACACCACGAACAGCGTCATCAGGCCGAAGATGGTGAGGCGCCAGTCGGTGATGTTTTCCAGCTTGTAGGAGAAGCCGGCCATGAGCACGGTGGCGACCACCGGTACGGCGATTTCACGCGGGGTCTTGACCTTCTTGACGACCGAGCCGATGGCGCCGAGGACGACGATCACGGCAGCCACGGTGGCGATCTGGCGGAACAGTTCGATGTCCGACAGCAGGCTCGGCAGCATGACCACGATCAGCGCGCCGATGAGTGAGCCGATGCGCGACTTGCGGCCGCCCATGATGACCGCCAGCAGGAACAGGATGGTCAGTTCGAAGTTGTAGGTGTTGGGCGAGATGTACTCTTCCGAATACGCGTACAGGCAACCCGACAGGCCGGCCAGCGCGGCGCTGATGACGAAGGCGTAGACCTTGTAGCGATACACCGACACGCCCATGCAGTCCGAGGCGATCGGGCTGTCGCGCAGCGCCTGGAAGGCGCGGCCGAGGTTGGAACGCAGGATGCGGTGGACCACGATCAGCGACAGCACCATGAGCACGGCGACGACGTAGAAGAACTCGACTTCATCAAGCTTGGTTCCGCCGAAACTCGGCTTCGGTACCTTGATGCCCATCGGACCTTCGGTGAGGAAGGTCATTTCGTTGATGAGAATCTGGATGATGGTGCCGAAGGCCAGTGTGACCATCGCCAGGTAAGGACCGGTCACGCGCAAGGCCGGCAAGGCCAGCACGGCGCCGAATACCGCGGTGACGCCAATGCTGGCCGGCAGGATCAGCAGGAACGGCAGACCGAGCTTGAAATACAGCACGCCCGCGGTGTACGAGCCGATGCCGAACAGGCCGGCGTGGCCGAGCGAGACCTGGCCGGTGTAGCCGACCACGATGTCCAGGCCGAACAGCAGGATGGCGTAGATCAGGATGGTTTCCACCAGATGCAGGTAGTAAGGATTGCGCACGAACAGAGGCAGCACGGCGAGCGCGGCGATGCCCAGGATCGACAGAAGGAGGATTTTCTTGTTCATGTTCATCAGACCTTTTTGATCGCAGTTTTGCCAAACAGGCCTGCAGGTTTGACCGCCAGCACGAGCAACAGCAGGAGCAGTCCGGGGACTTCCTTGTAGCCGGTGGAGATGTAGAACCCTGTGACGGTTTCAGCGATGCCGAGGATCAGGCCGCCGACGATGGCGCCCATGCCCGAGGTCAGGCCGCCGATGATGGCCACGGCGAATGCCTTGAGCCCGAGCGCGGCGCCCATGGTCGCACCGGTCAGTGTCAGCGGCGCCACCAGCACGCCGGCGAAGGCGGCGGTTGCCGACGACAAGGCGTAGGAGAAGGTGATCACCACGCTGGTGTTGATGCCCATCAGGCCGGCGGCGTCACGGTCGTTGGAGGTGGCGACCACGGCTTTGCCGTAAATCGACTTGCGGTTGAACAGCTCGACGGCGAGCATGATGGCCAGCGCGCCGACCACGACCAGCACCTGCATCGGTTGCACGTTGGCGCCGAAGATCTGGAACGGCGCGCCGGACAGCGGGCTCGGGAACGGCAAGTCGTCCTTGCCCCAGATGTTTTCCGCGACGTTCTTGAAGATGATCGCCAGCGCGATGGTCGACATGATCCAGCCGAATTCGGACTTGATCTTGATGGCCGGACGCACGCCGATCCATTCGACGAAGACGCCTTGCAGCGCGCCGAAGACCAGCACGATGGGGATCATCAGCCA
>NZ_JBIWNS010000015.1:0-6027 GCF_044767325.1 Herbaspirillum sp. NPDC101397 | reverse complement strand
AAAATTATTTACGGTTGCAAATCCAGAGCTGGAGCGGGTTTGCGGGGAGGTGGATTAAAAAGTTTAAATAATTTTTCAAAAAGTATTGCACGGATGGGAAAAGCTTTGCTATAGTTCGCCTCCCCGCTGCAGAGCGACGCAGCAAACAGCAAGACGCAGCGCGCCGGAGGTGGGGAAAAGGCAGTAAAAAAGGTTTCAGGAAGTGAGAAGTTGGTAGTAAAAATTTTTAGTGAAGCGTTAAAAAAGTAGTTGACGCAAATTAAAAAACACTACATAATCTCGTTTCTCTGCTGCTGACAAACAAAACGATTTGTCAGCGACGCAAACAGCACTTCGGTGCGGTGCGAAGCAGAAAAGGTTCTTTAAAAATTAACAGTCGATAAGTGTGGGCGTTTAATGAAGTGCGACAGACCTTCGGGTCTGGAAACTTTAAATATTTTTAAACGCTCACGAAGAAATATAGGTAAGAAATTATCTGTCAGTATTTTGAGTGAGTGACCGATTCGAAAGAATCAGCCAGCAATGGCAAAACAGAGATTGAACTGAAGAGTTTGATCCTGGCTCAGATTGAACGCTGGCGGCATGCCTTACACATGCAAGTCGAACGGCAGCACGGGAGCTTGCTCCTGGTGGCGAGTGGCGAACGGGTGAGTAATATATCGGAACGTGCCCTAGAGTGGGGGATAACTAGTCGAAAGATTAGCTAATACCGCATACGATCTACGGATGAAAGTGGGGGATCGCAAGACCTCATGCTCATGGAGCGGCCGATATCTGATTAGCTAGTTGGTGGGGTAAAAGCTCACCAAGGCGACGATCAGTAGCTGGTCTGAGAGGACGACCAGCCACACTGGAACTGAGACACGGTCCAGACTCCTACGGGAGGCAGCAGTGGGGAATTTTGGACAATGGGCGCAAGCCTGATCCAGCAATGCCGCGTGAGTGAAGAAGGCCTTCGGGTTGTAAAGCTCTTTTGTCAGGGAAGAAACGGGTGAGGTTAATACCTTTGCCTAATGACGGTACCTGAAGAATAAGCACCGGCTAACTACGTGCCAGCAGCCGCGGTAATACGTAGGGTGCAAGCGTTAATCGGAATTACTGGGCGTAAAGCGTGCGCAGGCGGTTATACAAGACAGATGTGAAATCCCCGGGCTCAACCTGGGAATTGCATTTGTGACTGTATGGCTAGAGTGTGTCAGAGGGGGGTAGAATTCCACGTGTAGCAGTGAAATGCGTAGATATGTGGAGGAATACCGATGGCGAAGGCAGCCCCCTGGGATAACACTGACGCTCATGCACGAAAGCGTGGGGAGCAAACAGGATTAGATACCCTGGTAGTCCACGCCCTAAACGATGTCTACTAGTTGTCGGGTCTTAATTGACTTGGTAACGCAGCTAACGCGTGAAGTAGACCGCCTGGGGAGTACGGTCGCAAGATTAAAACTCAAAGGAATTGACGGGGACCCGCACAAGCGGTGGATGATGTGGATTAATTCGATGCAACGCGAAAAACCTTACCTACCCTTGACATGTACGGAATCCTGAAGAGATTTAGGAGTGCTCGAAAGAGAACCGTAACACAGGTGCTGCATGGCTGTCGTCAGCTCGTGTCGTGAGATGTTGGGTTAAGTCCCGCAACGAGCGCAACCCTTGTCATTAGTTGCTACGAAAGGGCACTCTAATGAGACTGCCGGTGACAAACCGGAGGAAGGTGGGGATGACGTCAAGTCCTCATGGCCCTTATGGGTAGGGCTTCACACGTCATACAATGGTACATACAGAGGGCCGCCAACCCGCGAGGGGGAGCTAATCCCAGAAAGTGTATCGTAGTCCGGATTGGAGTCTGCAACTCGACTCCATGAAGTTGGAATCGCTAGTAATCGCGGATCAGCATGTCGCGGTGAATACGTTCCCGGGTCTTGTACACACCGCCCGTCACACCATGGGAGCGGGTTCTGCCAGAAGTAGTTAGCCTAACCGTAAGGAGGGCGATTACCACGGCAGGGTTCGTGACTGGGGTGAAGTCGTAACAAGGTAGCCGTATCGGAAGGTGCGGCTGGATCACCTCCTTTCTAGAGTGCGCATGATTTAAGCGCTCACACTTATCGTCTGTTAGTAAAGAAGAACAGTTATATCGGTTGCGGCGGCGGCATAGTCTGCTGGCTGACTGCTGATTACTGATCCAAGCGGGTCTGTAGCTCAGCTGGTTAGAGCACCGTGTTGATAACGCGGGGGTCGTTGGTTCGAGCCCAACCAGACCCACCAAAGAGTTTCGGGGGTTTAGCTCAGCTGGGAGAGCACCTGCTTTGCAAGCAGGGGGTCGTCGGTTCGATCCCGTCAACCTCCACCAGAAACATCAAACCTAAGTCGCATGCATGAGCATGTAGATTTAGGTTTGGTCTTTTAGTGATCAATAGCTGTTTTTGTTCTTTAACAATCTGGAAGAAGTAAAGAATTCGTCAACGACGAGCGCCAGGATTTCGATCCTTGTGCAAGAAGTTGATGGGTGTGATTGTATCAATCAAAGTATTACGAAGTGATCTTAGCAATTAGAAGACTTACTTTGGCAATACGGCAAACGCTAAACTCAAAAAACTCTATAACGATCTCTCGGAAGAGAGGCTAACGTTATAGGGACAAGTGAATAAGTGCACATGGTGGATGCCTTGGCGATTACAGGCGATGAAGGACGTAGTAGCTTGCGATAAGCTGCGGGGAGCTAGCAAACAAGCTTTGATCCGCAGATTTCCGAATGGGGAAACCCACCCTTTATGGGTATTGCATACTGAATACATAGGTATGCAAGGCGAACGCGGCGAACTGAAACATCTAAGTAGCTGCAGGAAAAGAAATCAACCGAGATTCCCAAAGTAGTGGCGAGCGAAATGGGACCAGCCTGCAAGATTTAGCACCATTGATAGTAGAACGGAATGGAAAGTCCGGCCATAGAGGGTGATAGCCCCTTATACGAAATCAGTAGTGTGGAACTAGGCTTGCGACAAGTAGGGCGGGACACGTGAAATCCTGTCTGAACATGGGGGGACCATCCTCCAAGGCTAAATACTCGTAATCGACCGATAGTGAACCAGTACCGTGAGGGAAAGGCGAAAAGAACCCCGGAAGGGGAGTGAAATAGATCCTGAAACCGTGTGCATACAAACAGTAGGAGCGGACTTGTTCCGTGACTGCGTACCTTTTGTATAATGGGTCAGCGACTTACATTCAGTGGCAAGGTTAACCGAATAGGGAAGCCGTAGAGAAATCGAGTCCGAATAGGGCGTTCAGTCGCTGGGTGTAGACCCGAAACCAAGTGATCTACTCATGGCCAGGTTGAAGGTGCGGTAACACGCACTGGAGGACCGAACCCACTAATGTTGAAAAATTAGGGGATGAGCTGTGGGTAGGGGTGAAAGGCTAAACAAACTTGGAAATAGCTGGTTCTCTCCGAAAACTATTTAGGTAGTGCCTCAAGTATCACCATCGGGGGTAGAGCACTGTTATGGCTAGGGGGTCATCGCGACTTACCAACCCATTGCAAACTCCGAATACCGATGAGTGCGAGCTTGGGAGACAGACGTCGGGTGCTAACGTCCGGCGTCAAGAGGGAAACAACCCAGACCGCCAGCTAAGGTCCCAAAGATTGGCTAAGTGGAAAACGAAGTGGGAAGGCTAAAACAGTCAGGAGGTTGGCTTAGAAGCAGCCACCCTTTAAAGAAAGCGTAATAGCTCACTGATCGAGTCGTCCTGCGCGGAAGATGTAACGGGGCTAAGCCAGTCACCGAAGCTGCGGATATCAATTTATTGATATGGTAGGAGAGCGTTCTGTAAGCCTGCGAAGGTGTCTTGTAAAGGATGCTGGAGGTATCAGAAGTGCGAATGCTGACATGAGTAGCGATAATGGGGGTGAAAAGCCCCCACGCCGTAAGCCCAAGGTTTCCTGTTCAACGTTCATCGGAGCAGGGTGAGTCGGCCCCTAAGGCGAGGCAGAGATGCGTAGCTGATGGGAAGCAGGTTAATATTCCTGCACCGTCGTTAGATGCGATGGGGGGACGGATCGCGGAAGGTTGTCCGGGTGTTGGATGTCCCGGTTTCTGTATCAGAGAAGGCTGTTAGGCAAATCCGGCAGCGTAATTCAAGGGTATGGGACGAGCGAACTTGTTCGCGAAGCAATCGGAAGTGGTTCCAAGAAAAGCCTCTAAGCTTCAGTCTAACGAGACCGTACCGCAAACCGACACAGGTGGGCGAGATGAGTATTCTAAGGCGCTTGAGAGAACTCGGGAGAAGGAACTCGGCAAATTTGTACCGTAACTTCGGGATAAGGTACGCCCTAGTAGTTTGACTGGCCTGCGCCAGGAGGACAAACGGGTTGCAATAAAAAGGTGGCTGCGACTGTTTAATAAAAACACAGCACTCTGCAAACACGAAAGTGGACGTATAGGGTGTGACGCCTGCCCGGTGCTGGAAGATTAAATGATGGGGTGCAAGCTCTTGATTGAAGTCCCAGTAAACGGCGGCCGTAACTATAACGGTCCTAAGGTAGCGAAATTCCTTGTCGGGTAAGTTCCGACCTGCACGAATGGCGTAACGATGGCCACACTGTCTCCTCCCGAGACTCAGCGAAGTTGAAATGTTTGTGATGATGCAATCTACCCGCGGCTAGACGGAAAGACCCCATGAACCTTTACTGTAGCTTTGCATTGGACTTTGAACCAATCTGTGTAGGATAGGTGGGAGGCTTTGAAGTAGGGACGCCAGTCTCTATGGAGCCAACCTTGAAATACCACCCTGGTTTGTTTGAGGTTCTAACCTTGGTCCGTTATCCGGATCGGGGACAGTGCATGGTAGGCAGTTTGACTGGGGCGGTCTCCTCCCAAAGTGTAACGGAGGAGTTCGAAGGTACGCTAGATACGGTCGGACATCGTGTTGATAGTGCAATGGCATAAGCGTGCTTAACTGCGAGACTGACAAGTCGAGCAGGTACGAAAGTAGGACATAGTGATCCGGTGGTTCTGTATGGAAGGGCCATCGCTCAACGGATAAAAGGTACTCTGGGGATAACAGGCTGATTCCTCCCAAGAGTTCATATCGACGGGGGAGTTTGGCACCTCGATGTCGGCTCATCACATCCTGGGGCTGTAGCCGGTCCCAAGGGTATGGCTGTTCGCCATTTAAAGTGGTACGTGAGCTGGGTTTAAAACGTCGTGAGACAGTTTGGTCCCTATCTGCCGTGGGCGTTGGAAGTTTGAAGGGGGCTGCTCCTAGTACGAGAGGACCGGAGTGGACGAACCTCTGGTGTATCGGTTGTCACGCCAGTGGCATTGCCGAGTAGCTAAGTTCGGAAGAGATAACCGCTGAAAGCATCTAAGCGGGAAACTCGCCTTGAGATGAGACTTCCCGGGGGTTTAACCCCCCTAAAGGGTCGTTCGAGACCAGGACGTTGATAGGTCAGGTGTGGAAGCGCAGTAATGCGTTAAGCTAACTGATACTAATTGCCCGTGCGGCTTGTCCCTATAACATTAGCTGTTATAGCTTTAGAGTTTTACCGTGTTTGCCATGATCGGCATATCACACCCAAAGATAAAATTTACTTCTTCCCAGATTGCGTTGTTTGGCCATCCTAGCTCCAATTGGACCCAAGCAACACTACAAGTTATGCCTGATGACTATAGCAAGTTGGTACCACCCCTTCCCATCCCGAACAGGACCGTGAAACGACTTCGCGCCGATGATAGTGCTGCAACCAGTGTGAAAGTAGGTCATCGTCAGGCTATTAATTAAGCTTAAGCCCCATACCATCAGGTGTGGGGCTTTTTGCTGTGCGCTTCATTTGTAAATCACCCCTCTGCACCAGCAATTCCTCCGCAATTGCTCCTCTAAAAAACCAACTGCCGCCTTCGCCTTACCTCTCAAGGCACGTTCGCTAAGTCCCCTATCTCTTCTTTTACGTCCCCTGTCTCACCGCTTTTACCTCCATTGCGCTACTGAACACCAATAGCGGATCAACTTCAGCCACGGCTTGCTCATGCC
>NZ_JBIWNS010000014.1:0-51690 GCF_044767325.1 Herbaspirillum sp. NPDC101397 | reverse complement strand
ACCGCGTAGATCATGCCTAGCGCGATGCCGCTGAAAACCAGCTGTAACAGAATATCCATTATTTCTACCCAAGAAGCGGCTGCCAATGAATGGCGGGTTGAGCGTGCCGCGATTTTTTGCGCCGTAGGGCGGTGAAGGATTATGCAAACCGGGCCTGCTTGTGCATATGCGTAGGAGTACGCATATGCTTGCTACACCCTGCCCGGTTTGGCTTGCGCGTTGCCCGACGTTGAACACGCGGCCGTTCAGCCGATGCGGTTCCGACGTCGCTGCGACATTTCCGTCACTTCCGATACAAGTTAAAAGATCGTCAACAGACTCTGCGAAAAAGGCCAGTCCCCGGATCGCAAGGACTGGCCTTTATGCTTTAACGACAAATTACGTTGCCGTCAGATTTATTTGCCGAGTACGACGCGGCCGTTTTTGACTTCGCCCATCACGACCATGTTGGCCTTGATGGCTTCGTGATCGTCGCGCGTGAATGGCTTGTTGTACGTGGTGACAACGCCTTCAATCTTGGTGTTCAGGCTTTCCAGCGCGCCGCGGACTTTGTCGCCGTCGGTGCTGCCCGCTTGCTTGATCGCGGCGGCCAGCAACAGGATCGAGTCGTAGCCTTGGGCTGCGGAAACAGCCGATGGCATGCGGTCAACCTTGTAAGCTTTTTGGTAGGCTTCGATGAAGGCCTTGCGCTTTGGCGTGTCGCCGTCCTGGATGAAGGTTTGCGGCATGCGTGCGCCGTTGCCGTTCTTGCCGGAGTTGTCGATGAAGTTACCCATCGACAGCGGCCAGCTGCCGATGATAGGCACGTGCCAGTTCAGCTTTTCCATGCCGTTGGCGATCTGCGCCAGCTCAGGGCCGATGCCGTAAGTCAGCACGACTTGCGCGCCGCCTTGCTTGGACTTCAGCAACTGGGCCGTCATGTCGACGTCCTTGAGGTTGTACTTTTCGATGGCGACAGGTGTGATCTTCTTGGCGGCCAGGGCCTTTTCCAGATCTTCACGTCCGAGCTGACCGTAGTTGGTCGAGTCGGCCAGAATCGCGACCTTGGTGTACTTTTGCTTGTCGATGGCTTCGTCAGCCAGCATCTTGGCCTGGATTGCATCGTTGGCCGAAGTGCGGAAGATGTAATTGTCTTTGTCTTTTTCGAACTGCTTGGTGACCACGGAGCCGGTGGCAACGTTGGTGATCACGGGAATCTTGGCTTCCTGGTAGAAGCGCTGCGAAGCCAGTGCCACGCCGGTGTTGGCGTAACCGACAGTAGCGACGACTTTTTCCTTGTTGATCATTTCTTGTGCGATCTGCACACCGCGCTCGTTTTTGGCTTCATCGTCGCGTTCAACGATTTGCACCTGACGGCCCAGCAGACCGCCGGCGGCGTTGATTTCAGCCACGGCGAGCTTGACGCCGTCGCGCATGGACACGCCCATCGGCGCGGAACCGCCGGTGAACGGGCCGGACACGCCGATCTTGATCGGGTCGGCAGCTTGGCTGGAAAGGGAAAGGCTCAGCAATGCTGCTGCAACCAGAGCTTGGGTCTTGTAAGTCATTTGTCTTCCTCCTGGGTTTAATTATGTGGCCAGACCATCTTGTTGTGGACTAACTCTCCTCTGCTGCAGGTTCTCCGCAGCGTCGGTATCGGGGCTGATTCTGTCCCATCTACCTTTCTCGAAACTTACAAACCTGTCAGGGTCTGACGGATGCTTTCGGGTAGTGGAACCGATTTTTCTTGTTTGAAATTAACCCACACGATCTTTGCGCCGCCCTCAGCATAAATGATTTCCGGCTGATCGACACGCCGGATTTCATAGGTAGTTTCCACACTGGAACGGCCGGGAGGCTGCGCGTACATGCGGACCTCGATGTCGGCCGGATACTTGAGCTGGCGCAGGAAGCTGCAGTGCGCATTGACGATCACCGGGCCCAGCCCGTCGGCCTCGATGCCAACGCCGATGGCTTCCAGCCACTCGATACGGGTCTGTTCCATGTAGCGGAAATAGACGGTGTTGTTGACATGATTGAAGGCATCCATGTCGCCCCAGCGCACATCCATGCGCGAGGTGTGAATCAGTATCTTGTCTGTCATTGCGGGGCTTGCCTTTCGTTGCGGGCTAAAGCGATTCATTCATTGTTGAATTTATTTCATCTTTCCTGGCGATGCTGTGGCAGCTGCGGCCCTATTCCTTATCGGTTTCGGATCGACTGCGCGGATTCCATTTCCATACTTACAAGAGGGAAATCACATAAAATACTTGGCATCGCGAACATATTTGCGTTGCAGACTAGCATTCTCTCGCAAAATATTGAACAATAGCACGATCGTTCGCAAAAATATTCCAACCAAAACCATACGGGACACTCCATGACTCAACCTCAAGACTTGCTGGCGCAGTACGGGCCGCGCGAAGCAATGGAATACGACGTCGTCGTTGTCGGCGGCGGCCCGGCCGGCCTGTCGTCGGCCATTCGCATCAAGCAACTGGCGGCAGAAGCCGGCAAGGAAGTCTCGGTCTGCGTACTGGAAAAAGGCAGCGAAGTCGGCGCCCATATCCTGTCGGGCGCGGTCATGGATCCGCAGGCGATCACCGAACTGTTCCCCAACTGGAAGGAACTCGGCGCGCCGCTCAACACCGAAGTCACCGAAGACCGCTTCCTTTTCCTCTCCGCCAGCAAGGCTTACAAGACGCCGTCGTGGATGCTGCCAGCCTGTTTCCAGAACCATGGCAACTACGTCATCTCACTGGCCAACGTGACGCGCTGGCTCGGCCAGCAGGCTGAAGCGCTGGGCGTGGAAATCTTCCCCGGCTTCGCCGCTGCCGAAGTCCTCTACAACGACGACGGTTCCGTCAAGGGTGTGGCCACCGGCAACATGGGCGTGGACCGTCATGGTGAACCGACCGGCGCGTTCCAGCTGGGCATGGAACTGCATGCGAAGTACACCTTCTTCGCCGAAGGCGCGCGCGGCCATCTGGGCAAGCAGCTGATCGCCAAATACAAACTCGACGCCGGCAAGGATCCGCAGACCTACGCCATCGGCATCAAGGAAATCTGGGAAATCGATCCGAAGATGCACAAGCCCGGCCTGGTCGTGCATACCGCAGGCTGGCCGCTGGATAGCGGTACTTACGGCGGCTCCTTCCTGTACCACCTGGAGAACAACCAGGTCGCGGTCGGCTACGTGGTCGGCCTGGCGTACGAGAATCCTTACCTGTCGCCGTACGAAGAATTCCAGCGTTACAAGACCCATCCGGAAATCCGCAAGTTCTTCGAAGGCGGCAAGCGTCTCGCCTACGGTGCGCGCGCGATTACCGCCGGCGGCTTGCAATCATTGCCGAAGCTGACCTTCCCGGGCGGCGCGCTGATCGGCTGCGATGCCGGCTTCCTGAACGCATCGCGCATCAAGGGCAGCCATGCGGCGATCAAGACCGGCATGCTGGCCGCTGAGGCCGTGTTTGAAGCCCTGAACGGCGGTCGCCAGTTCGACGAACTGACGGCCTACAGCGCTGCGTTTGAAAAGTCCTGGCTGCACGAAGAACTGCACAAGGCGCGCAACTTCAAACCGTCGATGAGCAAGGGTCTGTACACCGGCACGCTGTTGGTCGGCATCGACCAGGTGCTGTTCGGCGGCAAGGCGCCATGGACGCTGCATCATTCGCACGCCGATCACGAATGCCTGAAGCCGGCCTCCGACTTCACACCGATCGCGTATCCGAAGCCGGACGGCAAGCTGACCTTCGATCGCCTGTCGTCGGTGTTCATCTCCAACACCAACCATGCCGAAGACCAACCGGTCCACCTGACGCTGAGAGACCCGACGATACCGGTCGGCGTCAACCTGGCGAAGTACGCCGGGCCCGAAGCGCGTTACTGCCCTGCCGGCGTGTATGAGTTCGTGAAGAATGATGAAGGGAATGGCAACAGCGCCGATCGCCTGCAGATCAACGCGCAGAACTGCGTACACTGCAAGACCTGCGACATCAAGGACCCGACGCAGAACATCGTGTGGGTCACGCCGGAGGGCGGCGGCGGGCCGAATTATTCGAATATGTAATTGGCTTGTCGCTTCAAGCAAAAACGGCGCTTCGATCAAACGAAGCGCCGTTTTTGTTTCAGTGTTCTCATCGCAGCGAGGCAAGCGAATTTCATTTAGTATGGCCTTTCACATAAGAACACCTTCTCTTACGAGGACTATAAAAATGATTCGGAGACTTGCCCTGGGCATCATCGCCCCGTTGCTGCTTTCATCTTCCCTGCTGTCGACTGCGGCCCATGCCGCCGGCTATCCGCAACAGCGCGAAGCCGACTGGATTGCGCCGTCCTTCACCTTCCACACCGGTGAGACGCTGAACAACTTCAAACTGCATTACATCACCGTCGGCGATCCGGCCAATCCGGCGGTGCTGCTGTTGCACGGTACCTATCGCAGCGGCGCTGACATGGTCGCCAAGGATTTCGCCGGTGAGATGCTGGGTCCGGGACAACCGCTGGATGCGAGCAAGTACTACGTGATCATGCCGGACGCCATCGGTGTCGGAAAATCGGCCAAACCGTCGGATGGACTTCGCGCAAAATTCCCGCAATACAATTACGCCGACATGGTGCTGGCGCAATACCGGCTGGTGACCGAAGGCCTTGGTGTCAAACACCTGCGCCTGGTGATGGGCAATTCCATGGGCGGCATGCAGACCTGGATGTGGGGAGAAACCTATCCGGCGATGATGGATGCGCTGGTGCCGATGGCCTCGCAGCCGATCGAGATGGCGAGCCGCAACTGGATGATGCGCCGCATGCTGGTCGAATCGATCAAACAGGATCCAGCCTGGAACAGCGGCAACTACACCACGCAGCCGCCGTCGCTGCGACTGGCCAACACCATGTTCGGCATCGCCACTGCCGGCGGCACCCTTGCCTACCAGGCGCTGGCGCCGACGCGCGCGCAGGCCGACAAAATCGTTGATGACCGTTTGAATGCGCCGGTGACGGCGGATGCCAATGACTTCATCTATCAATGGGGATCGTCGGCGGACTTCAATGCCATGCCGAATCTGACGCGCATCCAGGCGCCTCTGCTGGCGATCAATTCGGCCGACGACGAGCGTAATCCGCCTGAGACAGGAACGATGATTGCGGCCTTGAAGCAGTTGAAGAACGCCGAGTTGTATCTGATACCCGCGAGCGCGGAAACGCGTGGGCATGGGACGACGAGCTTTTCAAAATTCTATGCCAGGCAAGTCGGCGACTTTTTGAAAACGCTGCCGCAACGCTGAGTTATTCGGCAGCGCAAACGAAAAAGGCTTCGATACGTATCGAAGCCTTTTGTTTTTGCGGCATATCCGGACCAGCGATTACGCGCCCGGCAAGGTCCATTGACCGTTGATGATTTTCTCCAGCCAGAACGCGCCGATGACCGTCTTGACGTCGGTTACCTTACCCAGACGGACTTGCTCCAGCAACTCCGACAGCGGCGCCTTGTAGATGTCGAGGAACTCGCCGTCGTCGAGCTTGCGCTCCCCTGCCGTCAAGCCGCGCGCCAGGTAGATGTCCAGGTGCTCGTCCGAGTAGGCAATCGCATTGTGGATGGTACAGACGAATTGCCAGTCGGTGGCGGTATAGCCGGTTTCTTCCTGCAGCTCGCGCTTGGCGCAGGCCAGATGGTCTTCGCCGGCATCGATCTTCCCGGCCGGGAATTCGATGAAGACCTGGTCGAGCGGATAACGGAACTGACGCTCCAGCAGCACCGAGCCGTCGTCGAACAACGGCAGGATCACCACCGCGCCTGGATGACGAATATGTTCGCGTATTGCGTGCTTGCCATCAGGCAGTTGGATCGTGTCGCACTGAACCTTGAGGAAATGCCCCTCGTAGACCAGCTTACCGTCTACCTTGCTTTCTTTGAGATGTGCGTCCGGATGTGCGTCCATAGGGAATCAGGCAATCAATAAGCGTGGATGGAGAAAGAAAATCTTGTCGCCGCGACAAGTGTCGGGCACAGGCCGGAGCAGCTCAGGCGTGGCTCTTGCGCAAGTAACGCGCAACGTAGCCCGGATAGGCCAACACCAGGAACAGACAGCCGGTGACGGCATAAAATTCCCAACGCTGGGCAAAGGCATTGCCGATATTGGCTTCGAAGACATGCGCGAGCGCGCCGACGATGAAATACAGGGCCACCAGCTCAAGCAAGCGCACCCATATCGGCTTGCGATAATCGGGTGACTTGCTCAGGGGGATCAGCGCGAACAGCTGCTGATTGAGGAAAGGAAGGTTGGCGGCCAGGACCGCCAACACGATGACACACCAGCTCAACAGAGAGACGTTCACTGGCGGCTTCGCTTTACGCTGCGATGACTTTGCTGAGGAACGTCGCCAGCGTGGTGACGATGGCGTTGGTGCAGGCATCCATCAGGTGACCGGGCCACAGACCGAGGCCCAGCGCTGCGATACCGTTCAGGCTCAATGCAATACGCACGTCGAAGCTGGCGGTGATCTTGCCGCTGTCGGCAGGATCATCGAAGTACATGTTCTTGATCACGCGCAGGTAGTAGAACGCGCCCACCAGCGAGAACACCACGGCCAGCACGGCCAGCCAGATCTGGCCGGTGCCCAGCACTGCTTGCAGCACCGACAGCTTGGCGTAGAAGCCGACCATCGGAGGAATGCCCGCCAGCGAGAACATCAGCACCAGCATGATGCCGGCAAACCATGGGCTGCGTTGGTTCAGGCCCTTGAAATCGTCGAGCGTGTCGGCTTCGAAACCGGAGCGCGCCATCAGCAGGATCACACCGAAGGTACCCAGCGTGGTCAGCACGTAAGTAATCGCATAGAACAGCGACGAGCTATAGGCGTTGACGGCCTGGAACAGATTGCCGTCGACCACGCCCGACATCATGCCCAGCAACATGAAGCCCATGTGCGAGATGGTCGAGTACGCCAGCATGCGTTTAATGTTGGTCTGTGCAATCGCCGTCACGTTACCGACGATGATCGACAGCACGGCCAGCACCATCAGCATTTGTTGCCAGTCGATCGCCAGCGGCAGCAGGCCTTCGACCAGGATGCGGAACACCATTGCGAACGCCGCCAGCTTCGGCGCGCCGCCGATCAGCAGCGTCATCGGGGTCGGTGCGCCGTGATAGACGTCAGGCACCCACATGTGGAACGGCACCGCGCCCAGTTTGAATGCCAGGCCGGCCACCACGAACACGATGCCGAATACCAGTACGTTGCGGTCAACAGTGCCCGAGACGATGGCGCGGAAGACGTCGTTCAGTTCCAGCGAACCGGTGGCGCCGTAGAGCATCGAGATGCCGTACAGCAGGAAGCCGGAAGCCAGCGCGCCGAGGATGAAGTACTTCATCGCGGCTTCGGTCGAACCGACGTTGTCGCGGCGCAGGGCGACCAGCGCGTACAGCGACAGCGACATCAGTTCCAGGCCCAGGTAGATGGACAGGAAGCTGTTGCCGGAGATCATGACCATCTGGCCCAGCAGCGCGAACAAGGCCAGCGCGTAGAATTCACCGCCGAGGTGGCCGCCGCCGACGATGCCGCGGTCGGAGTTGTATTGACGGCCGTAGATCAGCGTCAGGCCGATGGCCAGGTAGGAGAACAGTTTCAGCAGGCTCGACAGCGGATCCGAGACGAACATGTTGCTGAAGGTGTAGACCGTTTCGCCGCTTGCGTAGTTGGTGAAGGTCAGCACTGCGCAGACTACCAGCGCCAGCAGGGACAGCACGTAGGTGATGACGCGCTTTGCATCCGGCAAAAACATATCGATCAGCAGGATTGCGGAGGTCGCAATCAGCAGAAATATTTCCGGATAGACAGGGATCAGATTCATGTTGTTCATTTAGTTACCGCTTAGTTTCGTCCGCGTATTTTGTCCGCTTACCGTTGCCGCCGTTTTCAGCCGGGCCTGCACTTCGCCTGCCCTGCCTGTTTCGAAACGTCGTACCGAATTGCTTGCTGGCGTCGGTGCCACATGGTGCATGTGCTGCAGCAGCGCCGACGCTTTGTTACCTGAGTTGCTTAGTTGCCGATCTTGGAGACCGACACATGCTTCAACAGATCGCTGACCGAAGTCTGCATGGTGTCCGTCACCGGCGCCGGGTACAGACCCATCACCAGCACTGCGATCGCCAGCAGGCCGAGGATGAAGAATTCGCGCTTGTTGACGTCGGTCAGTTCTTCCACGTGGTGATTGGTCACTGCGCCGAAGATCACGCGCTTGGTCAGCCACAGCGAGTAAGCCGCACCCAGGATCAAGGCGGTTGCCGACAGCAGACCGATCCAGAAGTTGAACTTGACCGCGCCCAGGATCACCATGAATTCGCCGACGAAACCGGAGGTCGCAGGCAGGCCGCAGTTAGCCAGAGAGAACAGGATGAAGAAAGCAGCGAAGCGCGGCATCTTGTTGACCACACCGCCGTACTGGGCGATTTCACGGGTATGCATGCGGTCGTACAGCACGCCGATACACATGAACATCGCGCCCGACACGAAGCCGTGGGAAATCATTTGTGCGATACCGCCCTGCACCGCCATGTCGTTGAACATGAAGAAGCCCAGGGTGACGAAGCCCATGTGGGCGATCGATGAGTACGCGACCAGTTTCTTCATGTCCTGCTGCACCAGCGCGACCAGGCCGATGTAGATCACGGCGACCAGCGACAGCGTGATCATGAAACCGGACAGCGCGTGGCTGGCGTCAGGAGCGATTGGCAGCGAGAAACGCAGGAAACCGTAGGCGCCGAGCTTCAGCATGATCGCAGCCAGCACGATCGAGCCGCCGGTAGGCGCTTCCACGTGGGCGTCAGGCAGCCAGGTATGCACCGGCCACATCGGCACCTTGACTGCGAATGCCATCAGGAATGCGAAGAACAGCAGTTTTTGCTCGATCATCGACAGCGGCAGTTGATGCCATGTCGGGATTTCAAAGCTGCCGCCGGACACGATGTACAGATAGATCAGCGCGATCAGCATCAGCAACGAGCCGAGCAAGGTGTACAGGAAGAACTTGAACGCCGCGTACACGCGGTTGGCGCCGCCCCACACACCCACGATGATGAACATCGGGATCAGGGTCGCTTCGAAGAACACATAGAACAGCATGCCGTCGAGCGCCGAGAACACGCCGATCATCAGGCCCGACAGGATCAGGAACGCACCCATGTATTGGCCGACGCGCTTCTGGATCACTTCCCAGCCGGCCAGCACCACGATCACGGTGATGAAGGCGGTCAGCGGGATGAACCACAGCGACAGGCCGTCAATGCCGAGGAAATAGCTGATGTTGAAACGATCGATCCAGGGCGTCTTCTCGACGAACTGGTAACCGTGCGCGGCCGCATCGAAATGCAGGACCAGAGGGATGGTTACCAGCAGGCTGACGACGGCGCCGAGCAGCGCCAGCCAGCGTGCGACGGATGGATTGTCGTCGCGGCCCACGGCCAGGACGAGTATGCCGAACGCGACCGGACACCAGATCGCAAGGCTAAGGAGAGGAAAAGTTGACTGCATCATGGTTGTTATCTTCTTACAGCTTATTTGCCAAACGGAAACGGCATGAACCAAACCAGGAAACCCAGCACCCCGATAATCATCACGAACGCGTAATGGTAGATGTAACCGGATTGCCACAGGCGCGTGACTTTCGAGAACCAGTTGACGACCTTGGCGCTGCCGTTGACGACCAGGCCGTCGATCAGGCCCTTGTCGCCCACTGTCCACAGGCCGGTGCCCAGCAAGCGTGCGCCACCGGCAAACACGACATCATTGAACTTGTCCATGTAGTACTTGTTGTCCAGCAAGGTGTAAATCGCACTGAACTTGTCCTTGAACCAGGCCGGGACGCGCGGGTTGACCATGTAGAAATAGTAGGCCGTCACGACGCCGGCGATCGCCAGCCACAGCGGCGCCGATGTCAGCGAATGCACTGCCATCGCGATCGGACCGTGGAATTCGTGCGCCAGCTCTTCGAGCGCCTTGTGGTTTTCGCCGACAAAAATCACGTTCTTGAAGAAATCACCGAAGACCATTGGCGAGATCGCGAAGAAACCGATGATGACCGACGGAATCGCCAGCAGGATCAGCGGCAGCGTCACTACCAGCGGCGACTCGTGCGGCTTCTGGCCCGGGGCCAGACCGTGATGTTCATGATCGTCATGTGCATGGTCATCATGACCGTGCGCATCGTGGGCATCATGAGCGTCATGCGCAGCGTGTGCGGCAACGGGAGCGTGATGGTCATCATGACCATGTGCGTCAGCCTTGCCGAAACGCTCTTCGCCGTGGAACACCATGAAGTACATGCGGAACGAATAGAACGCGGTCACGAACACGCTGGCCAGCACGGCGAAGTAGGCAAAACCGGAGCCCGCCAGATGCGATTCGGCAGCGGCTTCGATGATGCTGTCCTTGGAATAGAAACCGGAGAAGAACGGTGTACCGATCAGCGCCAGCGAACCCAGCAGCGAGGTGATCCAGGTGATCGGCATGTACTTGCGCAGGCCGCCCATGTTGCGCATGTCCTGGTCATGGTGCATGCCGATAATCACAGAACCCGCGCCGAGGAACAGCAGCGCCTTGAAGAACGCGTGCGTCATCAGGTGGAACACGGCGACCGAGTAAGCCGATGCGCCCAGCGCGACAGTCATGTAACCCAGCTGCGACAGCGTCGAATACGCCACCACACGCTTGATGTCGGTCTGCATGGTGCCGAGGAAGCCCATGAACAACGCGGTAATCGCGCCGATCACGAGGATCACGGACAAGGCGGTGTCGGACAGTTCGAACAGCGGCGACATGCGGGTCACCATGAAGATGCCGGCAGTCACCATCGTCGCGGCGTGGATCAGTGCGGAAATCGGGGTCGGGCCTTCCATCGAATCAGGCAGCCAGACGTGCAGCGGGAACTGGGCGGACTTGCCCATCGCGCCGACGAACAGGCAAATACACGCCACGGTCAGCAGCATCCAGTCGGTGCCAGGCAGCGTCAGCTGAGCCAGCTCGCCGCGCTTGGC
This sequence comes from Herbaspirillum sp. NPDC101397, assembly GCF_044767325.1. NCBI lineage: Bacteria > Pseudomonadati > Pseudomonadota > Betaproteobacteria > Burkholderiales > Oxalobacteraceae > Herbaspirillum > Herbaspirillum sp. NPDC101397. The sequence goes on along the minus strand of NZ_JBIWNS010000014.1, from coordinate 40,678 downwards.
GAAGACTTCGCCGTAGTTCATGGAACCGGCATAGGCCAGCAAGAGGCCAATGCCGAGGATAAAGCCGAAGTCGCCGACGCGGTTGACCAGGAAGGCCTTCATGTTGGCCTTGATCGCGGTCGGACGGGTGTACCAGAAACCGATCAGCAGGTAGGAAACCAGGCCCACTGCTTCCCAGCCAAAGAACAGCTGCAGGAAGTTGTTGCTCATGACGAGCATCAGCATCGAGAACGTGAACAGCGAGATGTACGAGAAGAAGCGGTTGTAGCCGTCATCGTCTTTCATGTAGCCGATGGTGTAGACGTGCACCATCAGGGACACGAAGGTCACCACGCACATCATCATCGCGGTCAGGCTGTCGATCAGGAAGCCGACTTCCAGCTTCAGGCCGGCCACGGTCATCCAGGTGTACAGCGTGCCGTTGTAGGTCGCGCCGTCGACTACCGCCAGCAAAGTCTGGACGGAAATGATCAGTGCGATCAACACGCCGAGGATGGTCGCCGTGTGCGAAACCTTGCGGCCGACTACATTGCCGAAGAACTTCGTCCCGAGCAGGCCTGCGATCGCAGAACCGGCCAACGGCGCCAGTGGTACGGCTAAAAGAAGATGTGGGTTAAGTTGCCCCGCCATGATGAACCTTATCGCTATTTGGGTTCTCCTCGAATCGGGAAGACTCTCGGAGAACACCCATCTTTAAATGAAATTTAAATTCAATCTACCTGCATTGCGGACGTTCCAATGCGCACTACAGCTCAAACGTGCTTATCCCTTGAGCGTGTCCAGGTCTTCCACGTTGATGGTGTCCAGATTACGGAACAGCACCACAAGAATGGCCAGGCCGATTGCGGACTCCGCAGCGGCGACGGTCAGGATGAAGAACACGAAGATCTGTCCTGCTGCATCGCCGAGGTAATGCGAAAAGGCAATGAAGTTCATATTCACCGCCAGCAGCATCAGTTCGATTGCCATGAGCAACACGATGACGTTCTTGCGGTTGAGGAAAATGCCGACGATCGAGATCGCGAACAGGATCGCGCCGAGGATCAGGTAATGCGAGAGCGAGAGGGTCATGATTGCGCGCTCCTTAAGCTTGTGGTCCTGCGCCGGATGCCTGAGCATCGCCGCCGGTGTTGGTGTCATTGCGAGTGGATTCAGCCTTCATCTTGACCAGGCGAACGCGATCGGTGCTCTTGACCTTGACTGCTTCGGCCGGCGAGAAGTACTTGCTGTCCTTGCGGCGACGCAGCGTCAGCGCCACGGCGGCGACGATGGCGACCAGCAGGATCACGGCGGCGACTTCAAAGGCGTAGACGTATTCGGTGTAGATCAGCATGCCCAGCGCCTTGGTGGTGCCGATGGTGTTCGATGCCGCCGGTACTTGCGCTTCCGGCGCCCAGAAGCTGCGCAACAGGACCGCTGCCATTTCCAGCACGATGATCACGCCGATGGTCGCGGCCAGCGGGAAGTATCCCCAGAAGCCCTCTCGCATCTTGTCGAGATTGATGTCCAGCATCATCACCACGAACAGGAACAGCACCATCACCGCCCCGACATAAACCAGCACCAGCACGATGGCGAGGAATTCCGCCTTCAGCAACATCCAGATGCCGGCCGCCGAAAAGAAGGCCAGCACGAGAAACAGGGCCGCATGCACCGGATTGCGGGCCGTAATGACGCGTAATGCGGCGAGCACGAGGACCACCGAAAACGCATAGAACAAGACAGTTTTAAATTCCATAATCAACCAAAAAGTTGGCTAAAACCAGCATCAGATCATTCGATCGCCCGATCCATCGATCAGGCTACCCAACAAGCTTCAGACCCGATCATCTCAGCGGCATGCAACAACCAGCGCATGCCGTCCCGAACTCAATCAACGATATGCCGCGTCTGCAGTACGTGCAGCGGCGATTTCATTTTCGTAACGATCACCAACGGCCAGCAGCATTTCCTTGGTGTAGTACAGATCGCCGCGCTTTTCACCGTGGTATTCCAGGATGTGCGTTTCAACGATCGAATCAACCGGGCATGACTCTTCGCAGAAGCCGCAGAAAATACACTTGGTCAGATCGATGTCGTAACGCGTGGTGCGGCGCGAACCGTCGTCACGCTGTTCCGATTCGATCGTGATCGCCATCGCAGGGCAAACCGCTTCGCACAGTTTGCAGGCGATGCAGCGCTCTTCACCGTTCGGATAGCGACGCAAGGCGTGCAGACCGCGGAAACGCGGCGACTGCGGCGTCTTCTCTTCCGGGAACTGAATCGTGATCTTGCGCGCAAACAGATAGCGGCCGGTCAGGGCCAGGCCCTTGAACAGCTCCCGCAACATCAGGCTGCCGAAAAAATCCTTAATAGCTTCCATGCTTCTCACCTCAGCCTTTACATTACTTCCAAATATTCCACGAGGTCTGCATCCAGGTCGCAACGATGACCAGATACACCAATGTCAGCGGAATGAACACTTTCCAGCCCAGACGCATGATCTGGTCATAGCGGTAACGCGGGAACGATGCGCGCACCCAGATAAATAGCGACACAATGAAGAACGTCTTGATACCGAGCCATATCCAGCCAGGGATGAAGTCCAACACGCTCAGCGGCGATGCCCAGCCGCCCAGGAACAGCAGCGCGGTCAGGATCGAAATCAGCCACATGTTGGCGTATTCAGCCAGGAAGAACATCGCAAACGACATACCCGAGTATTCGATCATGTGACCGGCCACGATTTCGGATTCGCCTTCGACCACGTCGAACGGGTGACGGTTGGTTTCAGCGATGCCCGAGACGATGTAGATCACGAAAATCGGCAGCAGCGACAACCAGTTCCACGACAGGAAACCGACGCCGTGGTCGGCGAAGAAGCCTTTGCCCTGGCTGGTGACGATGTCGATCAGGTTCAGGCTGCCGGACACCATCAGCACGATGACCAGGCAGAAGCCCATCGAGATTTCGTACGAGACCATCTGCGCCGAAGCACGCATGGCGCCGAGGAAGGCGTACTTCGAGTTGGACGCCCAGCCGGCGATGATCACGCCGTAGACTTCCATCGACGTGATCGCCATGACGAACAGCAGGCCGGCATTGACGTTGGCGATGACCGCTTCAGGTCCGAACGGAATCACTGCCCAGGCAGCCAGCGCCGGCATGATGGTCATGATCGGTGCGATGAAGAACAGCACCTTGCTGGCGCGCGCCGGCGTGGTCACTTCCTTGAAGATCAGTTTCAGCGCGTCGGCGATCGGTTGCAGCAGACCGGCGGGGCCGACGCGATTCGGACCGAGACGAACGTGCATCCAGCCGATCAGCTTGCGTTCCCACAGCGTCAGGTAAGCGACGCAGCCCAGCAGCGGCACCATCACGACCAGAATCTTCAGCAGACTCCAGACGAAGGTCCACACATACGGCCAGGCGGTGCCCAGATACGTGGGGCCGACTGCGTTGATGTTGGCAATCAGTTGATCCATTACGCTTTCTCCACAACGATTGCGCCGAACATGCTGCCCAGATTAGCGGTGCTTGCATGGGCGGCTGCCACACGTACGACATTTTCCGGCAGGTTCTTGTCGATGCCTGCAGTCAGCAGCGCGCTGCCCTGCCCTTGCTTGATGCTCACGCGATCGCCGGCGGCGATGCCGAGCTTTTGCGACAAGGCGGCCGACAACCATGCCTTCGGCGCCTGGCCGTCTTGCGTTTGCAGCAGCGCCGGCGAACGGCGTGCGATGGCATCGGCAAAATGGATAGGCACATCGGCCAGGCGTTCCAGCGCACCGTTGGCGGCCACGTTGCCCGCTTGCGGCGCCAGCTTGGCGATATTGTTCAGACGCGCGGACAGATCGGTTTCTTCGCCGATGACTTCGGTGCGAATCGATTCCGAGGTTTCGTAGTCGAAATTTTGCAGACCGAGCAGATTGCCCAGGACGCGCAACACCTTCCATGCCGGACGAGCGTCACCCAGCGGCTTGACGGTGCCGTTGAAGCTTTGTGCGCGGCCTTCGGCGTTGACGAAGGTGCCGGCTGTTTCAGTGAACGGTGCGATCGGCAGCAACACGTCGGCGTAATCCGCGCCGTGTTTGAATGCCGACATCACGACGACCATTTCAGCTTGCTTCAGCGCAGCGGTAGCAGCTTGGGCATCATGGCTGTCGAGTTCCGGTTCGGCGTTCAACAGGAGGTAGGCCTTGCGCGGTTGCGCGAAGGCTTGCAGCGCGTTGGCGCCGTCCTTGCCTGGGATCGCGTTGGCGAGGTAACCGCCGACGGCGTTGCCGCCTTCAGTCAGGTAGCCCAGCTTGGCGCCGGTTTGTTCGGCGATCCATTGTGCGGCGGCGTGCAGTTGCGATGCTTGCGGATGTTGCGCAGCGGCGTTGCCCAGCAACACGGCCTTGGATGCACCCGACAACAGGCTTGCTGCGGTCTGCTTGGCTTCCTGCGAAATCTCAACGTTTTCGAAACCAGCCGGTGCGGCGACGCTCTTGGCTTGCGCCACGGCGGCAACGATGCCGCTCAGTGCCGCCAGCCATGCGGACGGTGCTGCGATGATCTTGTTGGCGACCGGCATCAGCAGGTCGTCGTCGGCGGCGTGCAGGACGCTGATCTTGGCGCCGCTCTTGACTGCCTGGCGCAGACGCGCGGTCAGCAACGGATGATCCTTGCGCAGGAACGAGCCGATGATCAGGGCGCGGTTCAGTTCGGAGAACTCGACGATGGACATGCCCAGCCATGGAGTGACCTGATGGTCCAGCGCGAAGTCGGACTGACGCAGGCGGAAATCGATGTTTTCCGAACCCAGGCCGCGCACGACTTTTTGCAGCAATGTCAGTTCTTCCAGCGTCGAGTACGGCGTACCCAATGCAGCGATGGCGCTGGCGCCGTGTTCGTGGCGGATGTTGCGCAGGCCGTGTGCGACGTATTCCAGCGCAACTTGCCATTCGACTTCCTGCCACTTGCCGTCTTGCTTCAACATCGGCTTGGTCAAGCGCTCTTCGCTGTCCAGCGCTTCGTAGGAGAAACGGTCCTTGTCGGAAATCCAGCATTCGTTGACCGCTTCGTTTTCCAGCGGCAGAACGCGCATGACCTTGCCGCCCTTGACCTGAACGATCAGGTTGGCGCCGAGGCTGTCGTGCGGGCTGACCGACTTGCGACGCGACAATTCCCAGGTACGTGCAGCGTAGCGGAACGGCTTCGATGTCAACGCGCCGACCGGGCACAGATCGATCATGTTGCCGGACAGTTCGGAGTTGACGGTGTTGCCGACGAAGGTAGTGATTTCGGAGTGCTCGCCGCGACCCAGCATGCCCAGTTCCATGACGCCGGCGACTTCCTGGCCGAAACGTACGCAACGTGTGCAGTGGATGCAACGATTCATTTCCTTCATGGAGATCAGCGGGCCGACGTCCTTCGGAGGAACCACGCGCTTTTCTTCTTCGTAGCGTGATGTCGAACCACCGTAGCCGACCGCCAGATCCTGCAGCTGGCATTCGCCGCCCTGATCGCAGATCGGGCAATCCAACGGGTGATTGATCAGCAGGAATTCCATGACGCCTTTTTGCGCCTTGACCGCCTTGTCGCTCGCCGTACGAACGATCATGCCGGCCGTGACCGGAGTGGCACAGGCAGGCAGAGGCTTCGGCGCTTTTTCAACGTCGACCAGACACATGCGGCAGTTGGCCGCAATGGATAATTTTTTGTGATAGCAAAAATGAGGAATGTAAGTGCCGACCTTGTTGGCAGCATCCATAACCATGCTGCCTTCTTGCACTTCAACTTTTTTGCCGTCTATTTCGATTTCAACCATGGCTTTTTGCCCAAGCTAAGTATTCTTTTGACCTTGAAGACATGCGCCCTGCCTTGTCGCCGATCGCATGTCTTGCCGTGCTGCCTAATGCTGTACTTGACGCTATGCGTTAAATATAAGCAGGCACCGAGCAGTGTTTGTGCTCGATGTGATACTCAAATTCTTCGCGGAAGTTCTTGATGAAAGCACGCACCGGCATTGCCGCCGCATCGCCGAGCGCACAGATGGTGCGGCCCTGGATGTTGTCGGCAACCGAATTGAGCACATCGAGGTCTTCCAGCTTGCCGTGACCGTTTTCGATACGCTCCACCATGCGGTACATCCAGCCGGTGCCTTCGCGGCACGGCGTACATTGACCGCAGGATTCTTCGTAGTAGAAATACGCCAGGCGCAACAGCGACTTGACCATGCAACGCGTTTCATCCATGACGATGACAGCGCCCGAACCCAGCATCGAGCCGGCCTTGGCGATGGCATCGTAGTCCATGGTGGTTTCCATCATGACGTCGCCGCGGATCACCGGAGCGGACGAGCCGCCTGGGATGACTGCTTTAAGCTTCTTGCCGCCGCGCATGCCGCCCGCCAGTTCCAGCAGTGTCGAGAACGGCGTGCCGAGCGGGATTTCGTAGTTGCCCGGACGTTCGACGTCGCCCGAGATCGAGAAGATCTTGGTGCCGCCGTTGTTCGGCTTGCCGATGTCGGCGTAGGCTTGCGCGCCGATCTTGAAGATGAACGGCACAGCAGCAAACGTTTCGGTGTTGTTGATCGTGGTCGGCTTGCCGTACAGGCCGAAGCTGGCAGGGAACGGCGGCTTGAAGCGCGGTTGGCCCTTCTTGCCTTCGAGCGACTCCAGCAGCGCAGTTTCTTCGCCGCAGATGTAGGCGCCGTAACCGTGGTGACCGTGCAGCTGGAAGCTGAAATTGGTGCCGAGGATGTTGTCGCCCAGGAAGCCGGCTGCGCGTGCCTCTTCCAGCGCTTCTTCAAAACGCAGGTACGCGTCGAAGATTTCGCCGTGGATGTAGTTGTAGCCGACCGTGATGCCCATTGCGTAGCCGCCGATGATCATGCCTTCGATCAGCGAGTGCGGATTGTAGCGAATGATGTCGCGGTCCTTGAATGTACCCGGTTCGCCTTCATCGCTGTTGCAGACCAGGTACTTTTGTCCTGGGAACTGGCGCGGCATGAAGCTCCACTTCAGGCCGGTCGGGAAACCTGCACCGCCGCGACCACGCAAGCCCGAGGACTTGAGTTCGGCGATGACTTGTTCAGGCGTGATGTTTTCAGCCAGGATGCGCTTGAGCGACTCGTAGCCGCCGCGCTTGACGTAATCCTCCAGATGCCAATTCTGGCCATCCAGATCCGCCAGAATCAGCGGCTTGATATGACGATCGTGCAGACAAGTCATTTCTTCAGTTCCTCCAGCAGCGCGTCGATCTTGTCGTTCGACATCCAGCTGCACATGCGGTGATTGTTGACCAGCATGACAGGTGCGTCGCCGCATGCGCCCATGCATTCGCCTTCGACGATCGTGAACTGACCGTCGGCGGTGGTTTCCTTGTAGCCGACACCGAGCGTGTGCTTCAGGTGATGCGCTGCACGATCGCCGCCCGACAGCAGGCATGGCAGATTCGTACAGACGGTGATCTTGTGCTTGCCCTGCGGGCTGGTGTTGAACATGTTGTAGAACGTGGCGACTTCCTGCACGGCCACCGCAGGCATGCCGATGTAATCGGCGATTTCCTGTTGCAGCTCAGCAGGCAGCCAGCCGTGTTCGACCTGCGCAATGCGCAGCGCGGACATGACGGCAGACTGGCGTTGATCCGCCGGGTATTTCGCGAGTTCGCGATCGATTTTCTTAAGAGCGTCTTGACTTAACAGCATATCGTTGGCCATCCGTGCGCATGGTTTGTTGAGAACCTGCGCGGGTTTATCGGATATTCCCCAGAACCTAATGGGTTTTCAAAAACATCCAGGGACCGGTTTTACCGGTCGATTTCACCAAACACAATGTCTTGCGTACCGATGATGGTTACGGCATCGGCAATCATGTGCCCCTTGGCCATCTCGTTGAGACTTTGCAAATGCGCATAACCCGGCGCGCGGATCTTCATCCGGTAAGGCTTGTTGGCGCCGTCCGACACGAGGTAAATGCCGAACTCGCCCTTCGGATGCTCGACCGCTGCATATGTTTCGCCCGGCGGCACGTGGAAGCCTTCGGTGAACAGTTTGAAGTGGTGAATCAGGTCTTCCATGTTGGACTTCATGTCCATGCGTGGCGGCGGCGCAATCTTGTGATTGTCGATGATGACCGGACCCGGGTTGTTGCGCAGCCACTCGACGCATTGCTTGATGATGCGGTTCGACTGGCGCATTTCTTCCACGCGCACCAGATAGCGGTCGTAGCAGTCGCCGTTCTTGCCGACCGGGATGTCGAAATCGAGCAGGTCGTAGACTTCGTACGGCTGCTTCTTGCGCAGATCCCATTCGATGCCCGAGCCACGCAGCATCGGACCGGAAAAGCCCATTGCCATTGCGCGTTCCGGCGAGACCACGCCGACGCCGACCAGACGCTGCTTCCAGATACGGTTGTCGGTCAGCAGTGTTTCGTACTCGTCGACGTATTTCGGGAAACGGTTGGTGAAGTCCTCAATGAAGTCCAGCATCGAGCCCTGGCGATTTTCATTGAGTTGCTTGATGGCTTTGTCGTTGCGGATGATCGATGCCTTGTACTGCGGCATGGTTTCCGGCAGGTCGCGATACACGCCGCCCGGACGATAGTAGGCCGCATGCATGCGTGCGCCGGACACGGCTTCGTAGCAATCCATCAAATCTTCGCGTTCGCGGAAGGCGTACAGCAGCACGCCCATCGCGCCGACGTCCAGACCGTGGGCGCCGATCCACATCAGGTGGTTCAGCAGACGGGTGATTTCGTCGAACATGACGCGGATGTACTGGGCGCGCAGCGGCACTTCGATGCCGAGCAGCTTCTCGATGGCCATGACGTAGGCGTGCTCATTGCACATCATCGACACGTAATCGAGGCGGTCCATGTACGGAACCGATTGAAGATAGGTTTTTTGCTCGGCCAGCTTTTCGGTGCCGCGATGCAGCAGACCGATATGCGGGTCGGCGCGCTGAATGACTTCGCCGTCCAACTCCAGCACCAGGCGCAGCACACCGTGCGCGGCCGGATGCTGCGGACCAAAGTTCAGCGTGTAATTCTTGATTTCAGCCATTATTTAATCCCGTAGTTTTCTTCACGAATGACACGCGGCGTGATTTCACGCGGCTCAATCGTCACGGGTTGATAAACCACGCGTTTTTGTTCGGCGTCGTAACGCATTTCGACATAGCCCGACACCGGGAAGTCCTTGCGGAACGGATGGCCGATGAAGCCGTAGTCGGTGAGGATGCGACGCAAGTCGTCATGCCCGTCGAACAGGATGCCGTAGAAGTCGAAAGTCTCGCGCTCATACCAGTTGGCGGCGGACCAGATATTCATGAGCGAGGCCACCAGCGGCATGTCGTCGTCCGGCGCAAAAACCCGCACGCGAACGCGCCAGTTATGCGTCAGCGACAGCAGATGCGAGACCACCGCAAAGCGCGGACCGTCCCAGACGCCGTCGCCGTACGTCGAGTAGTCGACGCCGCACAGGTCCATCAATTCTTCGAAACGGGTATCGGCGTGATCGCGCAGAACGCGCATCGCCGAAAGATAATCGGCGGACTTGACCACTACCGTGATCTCGCCCAAAGACACTGTCAAATTCTGAAGATACCCTCCAAGCGCGTTGCGCAAGGCAGCTTCGAGAGTTTCCAATTTTGTCGTCATACTGACCCTTCCACTCCCTTAGCGCGCAATGGTATTGGTGCGCTTGATCTTATTTTGCAGCTGGATCACGCCATACAGCAGCGCTTCGGCTGTCGGCGGGCAGCCTGGAACATACACGTCGACCGGCACGATACGGTCGCAACCGCGCACGACGGAATACGAATAGTGATAGTAGCCGCCGCCGTTGGCACAGGATCCCATCGAGATCACCCAGCGCGGCTCGGCCATCTGGTCGTACACCTTGCGCAGCGCCGGCGCCATCTTGTTGCAAAGCGTGCCGGCAACAATCATGACATCGGACTGACGCGGCGACGGGCGGAACATGATGCCAAAACGATCCAGGTCGTAACGCGAGGCGCCGACGTGCATCATTTCAACCGCACAGCACGCCAGACCAAAGGTCATCGGCCACATGGAACCGGTACGGGTCCAGTTGATTACCTTATCCAGCGAGGTGGTAACAAACCCTTCGTTTAATACGCCTTCAATTGACATGGCTCACTCCCAATCCAGGGCACCCTTTTTCCAGATGTACCAAAAACCGACAACAAATTCAGCGATGAAGACCATCATCGTGATGTAGCCAGACCAGCCCAGGTCGCGCATGGAAACGCCCCACGGGAAGAAAAATGCAGTTTCGAGATCGAACAGAATGAACAGGATGGCGACGAGGTAATACCGCACATCGAACTTCATGCGGGCATCTTCAAAAGCTTCAAAGCCGCATTCGTAAGGAGAGGTCTTTTGCGCATCAGGCCGGTGAGGCCCGAGCAAACGACCGAGTAACTGAGGAGCGACACCGACACCGATGCCAACTAGGATAAACAACAGAACTGGAAAGTAATTTTCGAGGTTCACGATTTGGCGTAGGTTTGTTGATAATTAGCGGAATGATTCTCAATATCAAACAGCTTTTTCCTCGACAAAAAGCCAGCTCGGGACTTGGTCCTTTGCTGGCTTTTCTCGGTATTTCATGGTGCCGACGACGAGACTCGAACTCGTACAGCTTTCGCCACTACCCCCTCAAGATAGCGTGTCTACCAATTTCACCACGTCGGCTTGAGACTGCAATTGTAACCCGTTTTGATGCTCTTGTTCAATGCACAATCACACTAAAACTTCACAATCTGCTTTAAGTTTTGCGCATTATTACACTCTGCGCAAAAGACTATTTCGGAATCTGATTTGATTGATCTGCAGGATTTGCAGGAGCTGCTGCAGGAGCGCCCGATGCAGCGGGAGTTGCCGGAATTGCGGCAGCCGGAGCAGGCAAATTATCCATAACGCCACCAGATTGCGAAACATGATGATTGCCGACGAATGCCAGCGCAAGAGTCGCCGCAAAAAAGATCGCAGCAGCGATGCCGGTCGACTTCGACAAGAAGTTGGAAGAACCCGTGGCGCCGAACAAGCTGCCCGACGCGCCCGAACCGAACGCAGCCCCCATATCCGCCCCTTTGCCGTGCTGCAGCAGAACCAGACCGATGATAGTCAGCGCCGCGAGCACCTGAATCACAACAATAACAGTAAATAAAGTATTCATATAGCCATCTTAAATTAAAACAACAAACAATCAGTTGCCCTGGGCAGCCTGGACAATCGCCAGGAAATCCGCTGCTTTCAGAGCCGCGCCACCGATCAGACCACCATCAATATCCGACATGGCCAGCAGTTCTTTGGCGTTATCGGGTTTCATGCTACCACCGTAGAGGATTTGCACCCTGACGGCGGCGTCAGCATTTTTTGCGGCCAGTCGCGCGCGCAACATCGCGTGCACATCCTGCGCCATGTCGGGCGTGGCCGTCTTGCCTGTGCCGATGGCCCAGACCGGCTCGTATGCCACCACAATCTTTTGCACGTCGGCCGCATCCAGCGCAGCCAGCACGACATCGAGCTGGCCGCCGACGACGGCGTTGGTGCGCCCTGCCTCGCGTTCGGCCAATGTTTCACCCACGCAGACGATAGGCGTCAATCCGGATTTCAGCGCCGCAGCGGCCTTGGCCGCAACCGCCGCGTCGTTTTCGCCGTGATAGGCGCGACGCTCGGAATGGCCGACGATGGCGTATTTGCAAGCGAATTCGGCCAGCATGGCCGCCGACACTTCACCGGTGTACGCGCCGCTTGCATGCGCGGAGACATCTTGCGAGCCCAAAGCCAGCGCGGAGCCGGCAACAGCCGCCTGCACTTGCGCCAGGTAAGGCGCCGGCACGCACACGGCGACGTCGGCATTGACGCCGACGGCAGCCAGACCGGCTTTGACATCGGCGACCAGCGCGGCGTTGGCGGCGAGGCCGCCATTCATTTTCCAGTTACCGGCAACTAATTTACGGCGCATAAAAGGGAGAGCCAAAGGACGAATTAAGGGGAGAATTCTGAATAACCCCGCATTCTATCGCGCCGCGGCAAACCCGGTCAAACCAAACACCCCGGCATCTGGCGCCTGCCCGATATTCTTCAGTCCAGCGTCAGCATGATCTTGCCGACATGCGCACTCGATTCCATCAGTGCATGGGCCTCTGCCGCCTGCCCCAGCGGGAACGTCTTGTAGATCACCGGCTTGACCTTGCCGCTGGCCAGCAGCGGCCAGACGCGCTCCTGCAACTGCTGCGCGATGAAGGCCTTGAACTCCACCGGACGCGGACGCAGGGTCGACCCGGTGACGGTCAGGCGGCGACGCAGGATCTGGCTCATGTCCAGCTGCCCCTTGGCGCCGCCCAGCAAGGCAATGATGACCAGCCGGCCATCGTCGGCCAGGGTCTTGATTTCGCGCGGCAGGTAGTCGCCGCCGACCATGTCCAGGATGACATCGACGCCGCGGCCTTCGGTGGCGGCCTTGAGGACTTCTTCGAAATCTTCAGTACGGTAGTTGATGGCGAGCTCAGCCCCCAACTCTTCGCAGGCGCGGCATTTGTCATCCGAGCCGGCGGTAGCAAAGACACGATGCCCCAGTGCGGCTGCGATCTGGATCGCGGTCACGCCGATACCGGAGGAGCCGCCCTGCACCAGCAGGGTTTCGCCCGGCGCCAGTCGCGCCCGCTCGAACACGTTGCTCCAGACGGTGAAGAAATTTTCCGGCAGCGCCGCCGCCTGCAACGCGCTCAGACCTTGCGGCACCGGCAGGCATTGCGCCAGCGGCGCTGCGCAATATTCCGCATAGCCGCCGCCCTGCACCAGCGCGCACACCAGATCGCCCTTTTTGAAGACGCTGCCGCTCAGATCGCCGTCGACGATTTCGCCGGCCACTTCCAGCCCCGGCAGATCCGAGGCGCCCGGGGGCACCGGATAATTGCCCTGGCGCTGAAATACGTCTGGACGATTGACGCCCGCCGCATGAACCTTGATCAGGATTTCGCCGGTTTTCAGCTGCGGCAGCGGGCGTTCGCACAACTGCAGCACTTCCGGCCCGCCTAATTCGGTAATTTCGATTGCTCGCATGATTTTCCCTCTGCGCCCCCAGTGGGAGACGCCGTCGATGGCCGACGGTTGCTTACAACGATGCGGCCGCGCGCGCGGCGGTATCGTACAAACCGGAGGCGCTGCGCAACAATTGCGCGGCCTCGCCGATGGCCTGGTTCTGGATGCCGCTGTCGACCTGCACTTCGATCAGGCAGCGCTCGCGCACTTCCTTGTAGCGCATGCACAGTTGCTGGCCTTCGTCGGTGGTCGAAAACAGCAGTTCCTTGCCGGCCTTCTCGCTCTTCACGTAACCCGCCTTGACCAGTTTCTTGAGCGCATAGGTGACAACGTGCGTATCCTCAATATTCAGGACAAAGCAAATGTCCGCGAGTTTCTTTTTGCGCTCGCGGTGGTTCACGTGATGCAACAAAGAGACCTCGATTGCCGTCATATCTTTGGCGCCTGCGGCCATCATGCAACGCATCATCCAGCGATTGAATGCATTACCTGCCATGATGAGGGCATATTCCAGCTCCGACAGCTCGGCGCTGCGCTCGGAAACGAGATGATTGGAGGAGACGATTTTGGTCGGAGATTTTTGTGTCACGGCCTGTTCCGGCGTGTTTTTCAAGGATTTGTCACTCATAAGCTTTTTTCTGTCATGAAAATGTTCGTACAACTACGACACTATATAGCAATCTTAAATAAATAATTTATCTATATATTGTCTATACCTTGTCCGAAATGTATGATCCCTCGGGATTAACGGGCGCAAGCCTTCCAGCCAGATCCGGATGACAATGATTCAACCTCAACTCCACTTTCTCGGCGACGGCGCACTATTGTGCAATCTGCCGCCGCCGGCCACCCTGTCACATCAGCAGCGCATCTGGAGTCTCGCCGACACCGCAGCGGACTGGCCCGAAGTTGCCGAAGTCGTCCCTGGCATGAACAACCTGACGCTGATCCTGCGCCGCCCCATTGTCGATATGGATGCCGTCTCAAAGCGCATCCTCGACAGCTGGAAATACCTCGACGTAGGCCAGCTGAGCGGCCGCAACATCGACATCCCTGTCGTGTATGGCGGCGCCGGCGGTCCCGACCTCGACGTCATTGCGCGCCATACCGGCCTCTCGACGGCGGAAGTCATCCGCCGTCACAGCGAAGGCGAATACGTCGTCTACTTCATCGGCTTCATGCCCGGCTTCGCCTACATGGGCGGCCTCGATCCGCAACTCGCGACACCGCGCCAGGATGAACCGCGCCTCTCGATTCCCGCAGGCTCGGTCGGCATCGGCGGTGAACAGACCGGCATTTATCCGCTGGCCTCGCCGGGCGGCTGGCAATTGCTCGGACGCACCGCGCTGCCGCTGTTCGATCCGACGCAAAATCCGCCAACCCTGCTGCGCCCGGGCGACCGCGTCCGCTTTACCGTGGAACGGATCGCCAAATGATCGATATCATCCAACCCGGCCTGCTGACTTCGGTGCAGGATCTCGGCCGCCCCGGTCATCGGCAGCTCGGCATCAATCCAGGCGGAGCACTCAATCCGCTGGCGCTCAGCACTGCCAACCTGCTGGTCGGCAACGACGTCAATGCCGCTGGCCTTGAAATCACCATGGGCGCCTGTGAGCTGCGGTTCACCATCGACACGCGTATCGCGCTAGGCGGTGACGATTTCGACGCGCGGATCGACGACAAACCGCTGGCGCCTTACTGGAGCACGCCGGTACGCCCAGGACAGACGCTGCGCCTTGCCCACGTCGGCCGCAGCGGTGCGCCAGGCATGCGCACCTGCCTGGCCGTCGCGGGCGGCATTGACGTTCCCGTCATCCTGGACTCGCGCAGCACTGACCTCAAGGCCGGCTTCGGCGGCCACCAGGGGAGGATCCTGCGCAAGGGCGACCGCCTGCCGCTGGGCGACGCCGGCGTCAAAGCGACCGGACCGGCCTTCGGCGTACGTTCACCGCAATGGAGCGGCCTTAGCGCACAGGCCAACGACAGCAGCAAACTGATCACGCTGCGAGTGCTGCCCGGGCCCGAATTCGAACAATTCACGGTCGCCGCCCGCAACACGCTGTGGCACGACAAGTGGCGCATTACGCCCAACAGCAACCGCATGGGCTACCGCCTGGAAGGTCCTGAACTCAAGCGCAAGCAAAGTCGCGACCTGCTGTCGCACGGCGTGGTGCCGGGCGTGATTCAGGTGCCGCCCTCCGGCCAGCCGATCATCCTGATGGGCGATGCACAGACCACCGGTGGTTACCCGAAGATCGGCGTGGTCATCGCGGCGGACATGTGGAAGCTCGCGCAGGCGCCGCTCAATGGCTTGCTGCAACTGCAACTCTGCGATCTGGAACAAGCCTTGCATGCATGGGAAGAACAACAGCGCTACCTCGCCCATGTCGAACAAACCGTCGCTGCGCTCGATTGGTCACGCGCGACGCAATACCGGAAATAAGGACAGCTCATGCACATCGATCTCAACGCCGATCTCGGCGAAGGCTGCGACAACGACGAACTGCTGCTGACGCTGGTCAGCTCGGCCAATATCGCCTGCGGCTGGCATGCCGGCGACGCCAACACCATGCGCCAGAGCGTACGCTGGGCGATCCGGAATCAGGTCGCCATCGGCGCGCACCCGAGTTTTCCAGACCGCGAAAATTTCGGCCGCAGCGCCATGAATTTGCCGCCTGAAGAAATCATCAGCGGCATGCTGTATCAATTGGGTGCGCTCGATGCCATCGTACGTGCCGAAGGGGGTCGCATGGTGCACGTCAAGCCGCACGGCGCGCTGTACAACCAGGCCGCCAAAGATGCCGTGCTGGCGCAGGCAATCTGTTCAGCGATACGCACCTTCAATCCGGAGCTGGCGCTGTTCGGCCTGGCCGGCAGCGAACTCGTCAGCGCAGCAAAACAGGCTGGCCTGACTGCCGTTGAAGAAGTGTTTGCCGATCGCGCCTACAACGCCGACGGCAGCCTGGTCAGCCGCGCGTTGCCCGGCGCCATGATCGAGGATGAAGCGCAGGCCATCGCGCAAACGATTTCATTCGTCAAGGACAAGCAAGTCACCGCCATCGATGGCAGCGTTGTGAAGGTCAACGCGCAGACCGTCTGCCTGCACGGCGACGGTGCGCATGCATTGGAATTTGCACGCCAGATCCGTGCTCGCCTGAGCAGCGAGCACATCGGCATCCGCGCCCCGTCCTAAGTTCATTTTGCCGTCCGTTCTTTTTGATTTTCCGTCGTCAGCAGTCAATTCACAATAACCATTCCTACTTGGGAGATAGTCCATGGATAGCTCGATTTTGCTACCGTTGATCGGGATTCCGATCGTCGTTGCAGGCTTTGCATTCCGCTTCAATCCGCTGTTGGTCGTTACCGTCGCAGGCCTTGCCACCGGACTTGCCGTCGGCATGGATTTCGGCATGCTGCTGGAAACCTTCGGCGAGAAGTTCATCAACAGCCGCTCGCTGGCTGTGTATGTACTGATCCTGCCGATCATCGGTCTACTGGAAAGCTATGGTCTCAAGGAACGCGCGCAAGACTGGATTTCCAGCATGGCCAGCGCGACCTCCGCACGCATCCTGATGCTGTACTTCATCCTGCGCCAGGTGTTTGGCGCGCTCGGCCTGACCTATATCGGCGGCCAGGCGCAAACCGTGCGGCCCTTGCTCGCCCCCATGGTCGAAGGTGCTGCGACAGCGCGCTATGGCGACCTGCCGCAACATATCCGCGACAAACTGCGCGCGCACTCCGCTGCCTGTGACAATATCGCCGTGTTCTTTGGCGAAGACATCTTCCTCGCCTTCGGTGCAGTACTGCTGATCGACGCCTTCCTCAAGGAAAACGGCATCACCAACATCGAGCCATTGCATCTCGGCTTGTGGGCCATTCCGACCGCGATTGCGGCGCTGGCCATTCACATGTTCCGTCTGGTGCGTCTCGATGCCGGGATTCAGCGTGACGTCAATGCCTGGAAAAAATCAGAAGGAAAAGAGGTGGCAGCATGAGTACCCTTATCACCATCAACGAAATCTACTATCTCATCGGCGTCATCGTCATGCTGCTGGTCGGCATGACATTGCGCGACAAAGGCAACCCCAAACGCCTGACCACCGCGCTGTTCTGGTTCTTGTTCGGTGCGGTATTCCTGTTCAGCGATCTGCTGGTTTCCTCACTGGGCAAACCGCTGGCTTATCGCATCATCGGCGTCGTGGTCATCCTGATCTCGCTGATTGCCGGCTTCGGCCTGCTGTCGCTCGGCACGTACAAGCAGCGCAGCGCCGAGCAACGCCAGGCATCGGCCAATCAATACGGTAACTGGATCTTTGTCCCAGCCATCCTGATTCCGGTCGTGACCGTGTTGTGCACCATCCTGCTCAAGGGCGTGGCCATCGGCGGCATGTATATCCTCGACCAGAAACAACTGACGCTGGCGGCGTTGTGCGTCGGCTGTATCTGCGCCATCCTGGCAGGCTGGAAACTGACCGGCGGCACGCCGCTGCATGCCGTGCGTGAATCGCGCCGGCTGCTCGACGCCATCGGCTGGGCTGCGGTGTTGCCGCAAATGCTGGCGATGCTCGGCGGCGTTTTCGTCGCAGCCCAAACCGGCAAATCGGTGCAGCAGGTTGTCGGCCTGTTCGTCAATCCTGAAAATCGCTTCATGCTGATCGTGATCTACTGTGTCGGCATGGCGCTCTTCACGATGATCATGGGTAACGCCTTCGCGGCCTTCCCCGTCATGACCGCCGGCATCGCCCTGCCCTTCATCATCGTCGGACAACATGCCGACCCGGCGCCGCTGGTCACCATCGGCATGCTGGCCGGTTATTGCGGCACGCTGATGACGCCGATGGCAGCCAACTACAACATCGTGCCGGCGGCGCTGTTGGAGCTCAAGGACAAGTACCAGGTCATCAAGGTGCAGATTCCTACCGGCATCGCGCTGTTGGCAGCCAATATCCTGCTGATGTATTTCATCGTGTTCCGTTAACTGTTCCGTCAATGTACGTCGCGGCCGGCGCTTCTGCACCGGCCGCAAACACGCTGCAACAACGCTGATCTGAAAACCGGAAAATTCTCATGCAACTCACTATCGAACTGGCCGCCGCATACACCGAGATGCCGCTGACCTACCTCCGCCAGGAATATCCCAATCACATCATGCACGTGCTCCACAGCGCCGACGACGTTTTGTCGCCACGCGCCATGCATCCGGTGTTTTACGGTTGCTACGACTGGCACTCGGCCGTCCATGGCTACTGGCTGCTGTTGCGCTGCGCGAAGCTGTATCCGACGCTGCCGACGCAGGACAAAATCACTGCGATCTTCGACGAACACTTCACGCCGGAATTGATGGCGCAGGAAACCGCCTACTTCCAGGTCGGCGGCCGCGCGTCTTTCGAGCGTCCTTACGGCTTTGGCTGGATCCTCGGTCTGGAGCAGGAACTTGCCGCATCGTCGCATCCACGCGCAAGCGCGTGGCACGCTGCGATGCAACCGCTGACACTGGAAATCCGCAAGCGCCTGCTGGAATACCTGGGCAAGTTGACTTACCCGATTCGCGTCGGCACGCATTACAACACGGCGTTTGCGCTGGCATTGGCGCTCGACTACGCCCGCGCCGCAAACGATGACGAGCTGGAAAGCGCCATCGTCCAGGCGTCGCTGGGCTACTACGGCAAGGACGTCAACTATCCGGCGCATTACGAACCGGGCGGCGACGAATACATCTCTGCGGCGTTGACGGAAGCGCTGTTGATGAGCAAGGTCCTGGACACAACCGCATTCCCGGCGTGGTTCGATACCTTCCTGCCGCAGATCGACAAGATCGAACGCCTGATGCAGCCGGCACAAGTCAGCGACCGCACCGATCCCAAGATCGCCCATCTCGACGGCCTCAACCTGAGTCGCGCCTGGTGCATGAAACACATCGCGCGGCATCTGCCGGCCGCTCACCCGGCGCAACCGGCATTGACTGGCGCGATCGAACGTCACCTGAAAGCCAGCGTTGATCACGTCGTCGGCAGCCACTACAGCGGCGGCCACTGGCTTGCCAGCTTTGCGCTGCTGGCGTTGGAAAACTGACGCTGCGGAACGAACTGCAAACGAAAAAAAGGCCGGCATATTGATGCCGGCCTTTTTATTTCGCAAATCAATTACTGCGTCGGCGCTTCATCATGCTTGTCATGCGGCTTGGCAGGCGGCGTGTTGATCGCACTGGAGATCACGCGTGCGCTGCGCTTGAAGGTCAGGTAAGCCCACGCCCAGTCCGTCATTACCATCAGGCGATTGCGGAAGCCGATCAGGAAATAGACGTGGATGAACAACCAGAACAGCCACGCCGGATAGCCTGAAAACTTCAGCTTGCCGACCATCGCCACGGCGGCCTTGCGACCAATCGTGGCCAGCGATCCATAGTCCTGGTAGACGAAGTTTTCCGGCGTCTTGCCCGCCATGTGGGCGAGCACATTGCGCGCAGCGACGCGGCCCATCTGCTTGGCCGCCGGCGATACACCCGGCACCGGCTTGCCGTCGGAAGTCGCAGCGGCAAGATCACCGATGACAAAGACTTCCGGATGGCCGGGAATCGATAGCCCGCCGCCCACCGGCACCCTGCCCGCACGATCGAGCGGCACATTGAGCGCCTTGCCCAGCGGCGACGCCGCCACGCCGGCCGACCAGATCACGGTGCGTGACGCCAGCCGTTGCTCGCCGTCCTTGTCGGTGTAGCGCACGCATTCTTCATCGATGTCAGTAACGCGGCTGCCCGTACGCACGTCGACGCCGAGCTTGACCAGCTGCGTGCGCGCCTTTTCCGACAGGTCGGGTGGAAAGGCCGCCAGCACGCGGTCGGAGCCTTCCAGCAACACCACCTTGGCATGGTGCGGATCAATGCGGCGGAATTCCCCGCTCAGCGTATGTCGGGCGATTTCGATCAGCGTGCCGGCCATCTCGACGCCGGTGGCGCCGGCGCCGATCACGGTGAAGGTGAGCCATTCGGCGCGGCGCACGGGGTCGTCTTCGCGTTCCGCATATTCGAACGCCATCAGGATGCGGCGGCGGATGTCGAAGGCGTCTTCCAGCGTTTTCAGTCCGGGGGCCAAGGATGCCCATTCGTCGTGACCGAAATAGCTATGGGTGGAACCTGCGGCAACGATCAGGTAGTCGTAGGCAATTTCGCTGCCGTCTTCCAGCGCGACCGTCTTGCGCGTCACATCGATGTCGGCGACCGCCGCCATCAGGCTGGTGACATTGCGTTGTGTCGCAAGGATGCTGCGGATCGGCGCGCTGATGGCGGGCGCCGACAAGCCGGCGGTGGCGACCTGGTACAGCAGCGGCTGGAACAGGTGGTGGTTGCTGCGGTCGATCATGGTGATGTCGACCTTGGCGTCGGCCAGTGCGCGAGCTGCGGCGAGGCCGCCGAAACCGCAACCGACGATGATCACGTGAGGCATGGAACTCCTTTCAGATTCGAATGAAATGACGCTCCCAAATTGTCCTGAATAGTTTGCGCCTGCATTGTCTCAAACGACTACCCCGAGGGTAATGCCAGTTGCAGGCATGGGCAAGGTGTACAGACGCGAATCGGCGCGCGTCCGACAGCTGCATGCGGCGCTTTCCGACAAACCAGGCAAAGCAAGGAAGGACAAGACACGCCAAAAACAAAAATCCCCCAGGACTTTCGCCCTGAGGGATTCGACACTACCTGACTGCAGCTGGCGAATGAGGCGATGCCTGCATCCGCCATGCCAATACGGCGATTACTGCGCGTCTTGCGAAGCAGGCGCTTCCGTGCCTTCTTGCGCTGCCTTCATCGACAGTTTCAGACGGCCGCGGTCGTCGGTTTCCAGAACCTTGACGCGGACTTGCTGGCCTTCCTTCAGGTAATCGGCAACGGCGTTGACGCGCTCGTTGGCGATCTGGCTGATGTGCAGCAAGCCGTCTTTGCCTGGCAGGACCTGAACGATCGCACCGAAGTCCAGCAGCTTCAGGACGGTGCCTTCGTAGACCTTGCCCACTTCGACGGAAGCGGTCAGTTCTTCGATACGGCGCTTGGCTTCCTGGCCTGCACCAGCGTCAACGGAAGCGATGGTGACCACGCCTTCGTCGCTGATGTCGATCTGGGTGCCGGTTTCTTCGGTCAATGCGCGGATGACTGCGCCGCCCTTGCCGATCACGTCACGGATTTTTTCCGGATTGATCTTGATGGTAATCAGGCGTGGAGCGAAATCGGACAGTTCGCCGGCGCCGGCTGGAACGGCTTCCTGCATTTTGCCCAGGATATGCACGCGGCCTTCCTTGGCTTGTTCCAGTGCGACCTGCATGATTTCCTTGGTGATGCCCTGGATCTTGATATCCATTTGCAGTGCGGTGATGCCGTTGGCAGTACCCGCCACCTTGAAGTCCATGTCGCCGAGGTGATCTTCATCGCCCAGGATGTCGGTCAGGACGGCGAACTTGCTGCCTTCCTTGATCAGACCCATGGCGATACCGGCCACGTGTGCTTGCATCGGCACGCCGGCGTCCATCAATGCCAGGCAGCCGCCGCAGACCGAAGCCATCGACGAGGAGCCGTTGGATTCAGTGATTTCCGACACCAGACGCACCGAGTAGCTGAATTCTTCAGCTGGCGGCAAGGCGGCGATCAGTGCGCGCTTGGCCAAACGGCCGTGACCGATTTCGCGGCGCTTTGGCGTACCAACGCGGCCGGTTTCGCCGGTTGCGAACGGAGGCATGTTGTAGTGGAGCATGAAGCGATCGGTGTACTCGCCCATCAGCGCGTCGATCTTTTGTTCGTCGCGTGCAGTGCCCAGGGTCGCGATGACCAGGGCCTGAGTTTCGCCGCGGGTGAACAATGCCGAACCGTGGGTGCGTGGCAGCACGCCGGTGCGGATGCTGATCGGACGGACGGTGCGGGTGTCGCGGCCGTCGATGCGTGGCTCGCCGTCGAGGATCTGCGAGCGGACGATCTTGGCTTCCAGATCGAACAGGATGCCGCCGACTTCTGCGGAGTCAGCTGCCGATGTACCTGCCGCTGCAGCATCTGCCGCCAGCGCTGCGTTGACTTCGGAAGTGACGGTCTTCAGCTTTTCGGTACGGGCTTGCTTGTCCTTGGTTTGATACGCAGCGCGCAGCTTGCCGTCAGCCAGTTCGGTGACGCGTGCGATCAGCGGTTCATTCTTGGCAGGCGCAGTCCATTGCACTTCAGGCTTGCCGCCGTCGCGCACCAGTTCGTGGATCGCGTTGATGACAGCCTTCGATTGATCGTGACCGAACACGACCGCGCCCAGCATGATTTCTTCGGACAATTGCTTGGCTTCCGATTCGACCATCAGCACGGCGGTTTCAGTGCCGGCGACAACCAGATCCAGTTGCGAAGTCTTCAATTGCGTTGCGGTTGGGTTCAGGACGTACTGGCCGTCAATGTAACCGACGCGTGCGGCGCCGACCGGGCCGTTGAATGGAATGCCGGCGATCGACAGAGCAGCCGACGCACCGATCATTGCCGCGATGTCCGGATCGATTTCCGGGTTCACGGACAGAACGTGAATGATGACCTGGACTTCGTTCAGGTAGCCTTCAGGGAACAGCGGACGAATCGGGCGATCGATCAGGCGCGATGTCAGTGTTTCCTTTTCGGAAGGCTTGCCTTCACGTTTGAAGAAGCCGCCGGGGATGCGACCCGCAGCGTAAGTCTTCTCGATGTAATCGACGGTTAGTGGGAAAAAGTCCTGACCTGGCTTGGCATCCTTGCGGGCCACAACCGTTGCCAGCACAACAGTGTCTTCAATCGAAACGACGACTGCACCGGAAGCCTGGCGAGCGATTTCGCCGGTTTCCAGAGTGACCTGGTGTTGTCCATACTGGAAGGTTTTAGTAACTTTATTGAACACGGTATTTCCTTTCTATATTGAACCTCCGCGTTGCCTTGCTTGGCGGGGATTCTTTTTTGCCGACAGATTTTCAGGCGCTGTCGTTCACCTCACCACGGATGCTTGTCACCGGCAAAAACAGCACCGCTGCAAGACATCTTACGAATCACGATCATTGGATGGGATCGCGGTACTGCAAAGAAGTTTTGCGAACCGGGAAAACATCGAGAACCACACGAAGCGGAATCGCAAAAAACAAAATGCCCGCGTCAGAAACTGACGCAGGCATTTTGGCTATGAACCCTGAACCTGAATGGTACGAGGGAACAAAATTACTTACGCAGACCGAGTTTTTCGATCAGTGCGCGGTAACGGTCGGCGTCCTTGCCCTTGAGGTAGGACAGCAGGCTCTTGCGACGGTTAACCATCTTGATCAGACCACGACGGGAGTGGTGATCCTTGCTGTGTTCTTTGAAGTGACCATTCAGGTCGTTGATGCGTGCTGTCAGCAGCGCAACTTGAACTTCCGGGGAGCCGGTGTCGTTTTGACCACGGGCGTTATCAGTAATAATGGCAGCCTTGGCTGTTTTTTCGATCGACATGCTATACCTTTCACAAGCGGTGTGCGGAGTGGCTACCCTGCATACCGTGAACAAAAATAAAAACTGGCCGAAATGACCAGAGGCGCAAGTATATAGCAAAAGACCAGCAGATTCAAATACTTACCTGAAAAGCGTAGAATCACAGACCTCTCGGGATATTTTTCTTACAAACATCTCTCCAACTGCTCATGAAACGACTCCTTCTCCCAGTTTTAGCTGCGGCCGCCTTGTCTTTGAGCGGCTGCGCCAGCGTGTTCGCCCCGCCGCCAGCCGCCGGCGACTCCGAAGAACAGGTCGTCACGCGCCTGGGGCATCCGACCGCCGTCTATCCCGACGGCAACACCCATCTGCTTGAATATGCGCCAGGTCCTTTCGGCCAATACTCTTATATGGCCCGTATTGGTCCGGACGGACGCCTGATTTCCTATGAGCAAGTGTGGACAGTCCAGAAATTCCAGTCAATCAAAGTCGACCAGGCCACCAAGAACGATGTATTGCGTATCGTCGGTCAGCCGACCGAAGTAACGCGTTATGCGCGCATCCCTTACGAAGCCTGGAACTACGGCTTCAAGGAAAGCGGCGTCTGGAACTCGCAGATGACGGTCTACTTCGATGGCAACGGCATCGTCCGCAAAGTCGAAAATGGTCCCGATCCGCGTTACGACGACAGCCGCATGCGCTTCTGATCGTTCACGCTCCAGCCTCGCCATAAAAAAAGCCGCTTGAAAAAGCGGCTTTTTTCTTGGATCTCATAGAATTCAGACAACTCAGACCACAGTCGACAGCGCCAGCGTGAACAACAGGGCCAGCACCGAGATCAGCGTTTCGCAGACGGTCCAGGTTTTGAAGGTTTGCGGCACAGTCATGTTGAAGTACTCCTTGACCAGCCAGAAACCGCCGTCGTTGACGTGCGACAGGATCAGCGAACCGGCGCCGGTGGCCAGCACCATCAATTCCGGACGCGCGCCGCCGCCCGCCATCACGATGGGCGCCACGATACCGCAAGCGGTAGTCATCGCGACAGTAGCCGAACCCGTCGCTACACGAATCAGCGCCGCCACGAACCAGCCCAGCAGCAACGGCGACAAATGCGCATCGGTCGCGATACCGACGATGGCCTTGGACACGCCGCCATCCATCAGGATACGACCGAAACCGGCACCCGCGCCCACCACCAAGGTGATGCTGGCGATCGGGCCCAGGCATTCGTTGGTGAATTTGAGGATGGCTTCGCGGTTGAAACCGCGCATGTTCCCGAAGGTGTAGAAGCTCACCAGCGTGGCGATCAGCAACGCGATCACCGAATTGCCGATCAGACGCAGGAAGTCGTTGGCGAAGGTCTTCGGTGTGAAGAACACGTCCGCCCAGCTGCCGATCAGCATCAGCGCCACCGGCAACAGGATGGTGAATAGCGTGATGCCGAAGCCCGGCAGTTCACGCTTGGTCCCACCATTTGCGCCTTGATCGACAAACTGGCCGATCAGGGGATTGTCCGGATTGGGGATCACCACTTTGGACATCAGCTTACCGAAGATCGGGCCGGCAATGATGGCGGTCGGAATACCGACGATCAGCGCGAACAGGATGGTGCGGCCGATGTCCGCGTTATACGCGGTCACCGCCAGCAGCGCCGCAGGATGCGGAGGAATCAGGCCGTGCACCACCGACAAACCCGCCACCATCGGGATACCGACCAGCACCATCGACGTGCCGGTGCGCTTGGCGACGTTGAAGGCGATCGGGATCAGCAGCACGAAGCCGACTTCGAAGAACACCGGCAGACCGACGATAAAGGCCACCGTCATCATTGCCCAGTGCACGTTTTTTTCACCGAAGGCGTCGATCATCGTCGTCGCGATGCGTTCGGCGCCGCCCGACTCCGCCATCATCTTGCCCAGCATGGTGCCGAGACCGACCACCAGTGCGATGTGACCAAGGGTGTTGCCGACGCCGGTTTCAAACGATTTGACGATCGCGCCCATCGGCATGCCGACGGCCAGACCCAATATCAGCGAGACCACGATCAGCACGATGAACGGATTCATCTTGAATTTCGCGATCAGCACG
Organism: Herbaspirillum sp. NPDC101397; assembly: GCF_044767325.1. Taxonomy (NCBI): domain Bacteria; kingdom Pseudomonadati; phylum Pseudomonadota; class Betaproteobacteria; order Burkholderiales; family Oxalobacteraceae; genus Herbaspirillum; species Herbaspirillum sp. NPDC101397. Next base: position 15,112 of record NZ_JBIWNS010000014.1, on the reverse strand, counting down.
ATCAATGCGATCACCGCCACCAGTGCGTAGATCAGCAACATGCTTCCTTGTACTGCTTCCATTTCCTTCTCCTCACCCCAATTCGGGTTTCACTCAACCCCGGGTTTCATTGAACCCCGGGCCTCATTCAACTCAGCGCTTGAACGCCACGCAATCCACTTCAACCTTGCAGTCGACGACCATTGCCGACTGCACGCAGGCGCGCGCCGGCGGGTTGGCGCCGAAGTATTCCTTGAACACTTTGTTGAAGGACTGGAAGTCGCGTGTGTCGTCAAGCCAGACGCCGCAACGCACCACGTGCTCAGGGCCGTAGCCGGCCTCCTTGAGGATGGCCAGCACGTTCTTGATGGCTTGGTGCGACTGCGCCACGATGCCGCCGTCGATCACTTCGCCATCAACCATCGCCACCTGGCCGGAGACGTACAACCAGCCATCCGCTTCCACTGCGCGGGCGAAAGGAAGATGCTGTCCGCCAGTACCTTTGCCGCCGTCGACGCCATATCGTTTGATGCTCATTGTGTTTCTCCTTCAAGAAATGAAATCGGGATACTGCTCGACCATCGATGCATCCCGCTATTGCAATTGTTGGTTGTGAATTATTTGTGAATTACTTCTGAATTACGCCGGGGCGGTGTCTTCCGCCTGAATCCGCTGACGCGCCAGGAAACGACCGGCGCGTTCGCCGGTGGCCTTCTTGTCGTCGCCGCGATAGGACAGCACGCCGTTGACCCACACGGCATCGATGCCGTGCGCCGGCTGCATCGGATCGGTGAAGGTAGCGGCATCGCGAATGGTGGCGGCGTCGAACAGGACCAGATCGGCCCAGTAACCGGTTTTGACCAGACCGCGTTCGTGCAGGCCGAAACGCTGCGCCGACAAACCGGTCATCTTGCGCACCGCCGCCGCCAGCGAGAACAATTTCTGCTCGCGGCTGTAATAGCCGAGCACGCGCGGGAAAGCTCCCCACAGGCGCGGATGCGGCAGCGGATCGTTGGGCAAGCCGTCGGAACCGATCACGGTGGCCGGATGGCTCAGTATGCGATTGACGTCATCGTCGGCCATGCAGTGGTACACGGCGCCTGCCGGAATCAGGCGGCGCGCCGCTTCCGTCAAGTCGACCTGCCATGCCGCGGCGATGTCGGACAGCAGCTTGCCGCCCTGCTCCGGATGCGGTTCGGACCAGGTGACCTGGATGGGGTAGGTATCGGTGACTTGTTTCAGGTCCAGTGTTGAGGAGCTGGCGGTATAGGGATAGCAATCGCAGCCGACGTGCTGATGTTTTTCGGCCTGTTCCAGCGCGGCCAGCACTTCGCTGCTGCGGCCCCAGTTTTCGACGCCGGCGCATTTGAGATGCGAGATCACCACCGGCACGCGTGAATGCTTGCCGATGTGGAAGGCTTCGTCCATGGCGTCGAGGATGTCGGCGAATTCGCTGCGCAGATGGGTCGCGTACATCGCGCCGTACTCCGCCAGCGGCTCGGCCAACGCCAGCACTTCTTCAGTCGGCGCGTTGATGGCATTGCCGTAGGCCAGGCCAGTGCTCAGGCCGAGCGCGCCATGCTCCAACGCTTCGGTCAGCTGGTCGCGCATGCCGGTGATTTCAGCATCGCTGGCGGCACGGTCGAGGCGGTCCATGTGATTGCTGCGCAAGGCGGTGTGCCCGACCAGCGCGGCGACATTGACCGAGGGCTGGGCGGCATCAATGGCGGCGACGTAGCTGGCGAATGTCGGGTAGGAAAATGCCGCCGACTGACCGAGCAGATTCATCGGGTCCGGCGGATCGCCCCTGAGCGTGACCGGCGAGGCGCTGATGCCGCAGTTGCCGACCACCACGGTGGTGACGCCTTGCGACAGCTTGGGGAACATGTCCGGCATGCGGATCACGTTGGTATCGTCATGCGTATGCACGTCGATGAAGCCGGGGCTGAGGACTTTTCCTGAGCCGTCAATCACTTGCTTCGCCTGCCAGCCATCCAGCGTGCCTATGGCGGCGATGCGGCCGTCGGCAATGGCGACGTCGGCGACAGCAGGATCGCCGCCGCTGCCGTCAACCACCAGAGCCTGGCGGATCAGGGTGTCGCAGGCGCCTGCGGAATTTGCAACGCCGGATGCGTTGGAAGTGTTCGGGGTGGTCATATCAATCTCCCAGCGGCTGACGGTCGCCGCCGCCGCGATGCATGTCGAGCACATACTTCAGGCGCCGCAACTGCTCCTGGCTGCTATCTTTCTGCAGCAGGGCCAGCTCCAGCACCAGCATGTCCAGCGCCATCATCATGGCGTAGCGCGACGATGACGGTTTGAAAATAAAATCGGTTTCCAGCGCCTTGATCGGCAGCAGCACGTCGACCATCCCGGCCAGCGGCGAGCCCAGTGCGGTGATGGCGATCATCTTGACGCCATATTCCTTGGCGACTTCGCAATTGGTCAGCAACTCAGGCACGTTACCCGTGGTCGAAAAGACCAGCAGCACATCGTTCTTGTCCAGCGTCGCTGCAACCATGCGCTGCAACAACGCGTCATGGTAAGTCGCCACCGGGCGGCCCAGCCGCACCAGGCGGTAGCGCGCTTCGTCGGACATCATGGTGGAACCGCCGCCCATGCCGAATGAATAAATCATGCGCGCGTCGCGCAGCAGTTCGGCGGCACGTGCCAACGCGTCAGTGTTGATCAGTGCGCGATTGACTTCCAACACCGCGTGGATATCGTTGTAGACCACGTCGATCAACTCCGGAGGTTGTCCGGACGGAATGGTTTTGACGCCATCGAAGAAGCGTTGTCCGACCGCCACGGCCTGCGCCAGCATGAATTTGAATTCACGCACGTCGCGGCAACCCATGGCCTTGGCAAATCGCGTCACGCTCGCCAGGCTGACACCGGCCTTCAACGCAAGCTCGCCGATGCTCGCGCTGGCGGCAAAGGACAAATCGGTCAAGATCGCCTCGGCGACCTTTTGCTCCGCCAAGCGCAACTGACCGCTGCGCTCGGTAATGCGTGAAACGATGTCGAAAGCTTGTGCCATGGCTGTGGAATGAAGTCTCGAATTGTGAATGAGATCCTGACCGGAATCGCCGTTAAAAACTTACTGTCAGGTGCATCATAATTTTTTCGTGTTAGTTTATAACACACTTCCAACATAGTAAATTCAGGACTATGATTACGTCAAATCAAATTTTTGAGGAGAAATTCAAGATGAGTGATACAAACTACCAGAAAGAATGGCAAAGTGGCATCATCGATCCGCTCAACAAGGGAATCGGCACGCTGGCAGCCCCGCTGGCGCCGGATGCCGCCAACGCCCTGCCCTGGAATCTCCTCAAGGAAGACCTGAGCCTGCCGACCGCCGTGCTGTATGAAGAACGCCTGACGCATAACCTCGACTGGATGCAGCGTTTCGTCACCGAATACGGCGTCAAGCTGGCGCCGCACGGCAAGACGACCATGGCGCCGAAGCTGTTCGCGCGCCAGCTCGCCACCGGCGCCTGGGGCATCACGCTGGCCACCGCGCACCAGACCAACGTTGCCTATCACCACGGCGTGCGCCGCGTGCTGATGGCCAATCAACTAGTCGGCAAACAGAACATGCAGATCATCTCGCGCCTGCTGGAAGATCCTTTGTTCGAATTCTTTTGCCTGGTCGACTCCGCCGATCTGGTCGATCAGCTCGGCCGCTTCTTCTCGGAAAAGAAACAAACCCTCAACGTCCTGCTCGAACTGGGTCCTGTCGGCGGCCGCACCGGCGTGCGCGACAACGAACAACAGGCTACCGTACTGGCCGCCATTAAGCGCTGGGAAGGCAGCATCGCGCTGTCCGGCATCGAAGTGTATGAAGGCGTTCTCAAGGAAGAAGCCGATATCCGGCTGTTCCTGCAACGCGCGGTGCAATGCGCCAAGGACCTGGCGCAACAAGGCTACCTCAGCCATCGCACGGCGCAAAAGCCGGCGGTGCTGACCGGCGCCGGCTCGGCCTGGTACGACGTGGTCGCGGAAGAATTCGCCGGCGCCGACATCGGCGTGCCGCTGGACGTGGTGCTGCGCCCGGGCTGCTATCTCACGCATGACGTCGGCGTCTATCGCGCCGCGCAGGAACAGATCCAGACCCGCAATCCGGTAGCACGCAAGATGCGCAGTGAACTGCTGCCGGCCCTGCAACTATGGGCGTACGTTCAATCGATTCCGGAAGCCGACAAAGCCATCATCGCCCTGGGCAAGCGCGACGCCGCCTTCGATGCGGGCCTGCCGCTGCCGGTCAAGCGCTTCCGTCCGGGCCAGGACGCCACACCTGCAGACTCTCCTGCGCATTGGGAAGTGACCGGCATGATGGACCAGCACGCCTATCTCAAGATTGCCCCGGGCGACGACATCCGCGTGGGCGACATGATCGCCTTCGACATTTCGCACCCTTGCCTGACGTTCGACAAGTGGCGCCATCTGCCGGTGCTGGACGCTAAATTCAACGTTCTCGACATCGTCCAGACCTTCTTCTGAGCCTTTAATACATTGACATCATGAGCAAGAAAATCCTCGCCTACGGCGAAGCGATGGTGGAATTCAACCAGAGCATCGAAGACCCTCGCTATTACCTGGAAGGCTTCGGTGGCGACACCTCCAACTTCTGCATCGCTGCGGCGCGCCAGGGCGCCGACACCGCTTACGTCAGCGCGGTCGGCGACGACCATTTCGGCAAGAGCCTGCAGGCGCTCTGGAAAACCGAGCGTGTCAGCGATGCCCACGTCAACGTGGTGCAAGATACGCCATCAGGCGTGTATTTCGTCACGCACGACGATGCAGGCCATCACTTTACCTACCTGCGCTCCAACTCCGCCGCCAGCCGCTACACTTCGGCACAACTCCCGCTGCAAGCCATCGCCGACGCCAAGGTGCTGCACCTGTCCGGCATCAGCCTGGCCATCAGCGAAAGCGCCTGCGATGCCGGTCTGGCTGCCATGGCGCATGCACGCAAGAACGGCACGCTGACCTCGCTGGACACCAATCTGCGGCTGCGGCTGTGGCCGCTGGAACGCGCCCGCGCCAAAATGGCCGAAGCCTTTGCGCTGTGTGACATCTGCCTGCCGAGCTGGGAAGACGTCAGCGCACTGACCGGTCTGGAAGACCGCGACGCCATCGTCGACAAATTGCTGGGATACGGCGTCAAACTGGTCGCGTTCAAGCTCGGCAAGGAAGGCTGTTATGTCGCGACGCCCGCTGAACGACGCATGGTGGCGGCCCACACAGTTGACGCCATCGACGCCACCGGTGCGGGTGACTGTTTCGGCGGCGCTTTCATTGCGCAACTGGTCGACGGCAAGGATCCGTTCGAAGCGGCGCGTTACGCCAACGTGGCGGCAGCGATCTCCACCACCGGCTACGGCGCCGTCGCGCCGATTCCGACCGGCGAACAGGTACGCGCGGTCTTGAGCCGTCTGAACTGATTCAGGCGTACCCCCAAAAAAAGCGGCGAGGCTGATGCCCGCCGCTCTTTTTTTGCCTGTCGTCCTGAACCGGACCTATCGTTTTTGCGCCACTACCAGCATGCCTTTGACCGGCTGGCGGATCTCTTCGCGCAAGGTTGCATCGGTCATGCTGATCGGAGTAAGGCCGGCGTCGGTCAGACAGCGGACGACATAGTCGGTGCCGTGGCGATAGCGGCCGCTCGGGTGAAGTTGAAAGCCGTCCACCTGCCCGGCTTCCTCGGTAACCGCTTCCACGGTAAACATGAAATGACCGGCGCTCCTGAGCGTGGCCGCCACGGCTTGGAAGACGCTATCCAGGCCGCCAAAATAAATCATCGTGTCCGCTGCCAGCACCAGATCAAACGCCTGTGACTCCGCCATCATGAAGTCGGTGATTTCCTGCTTGATCAGCCGATCGTAGCCGCCGCGTGCACGCGCCTGGTCGAGCATCTTGCCGGACAGGTCGACGCCGGTCAGCGAGCGCGCGTGCGCCGCCACGATGGGCGCGCACAATCCCGTGCCGCAGCCGAGATCGAGTACGTCGTACTGTTTGCCGGCGGCGCCGATGATGTCCAGCCCCTGCCCCATCAATTGCGGACCGCGATAGCCGAGGCTGCCGACCAGGTTGGCGTTGAAAGTGTCGGCATAGCGGTCGAAGTGTTTTTCCAGATAGCTGTCCGACGCCCGGCCGGGCACTTCGATCTGCGAGCAAGCGGCATACATGTGCGCAGCGATCGGATTGTCGGGTTCGTCTTCCATCCAGTCGCGATAGATGTCGGCTGCCTCTTGCAGGCGGCCGAGGAAGTAGAACGAAATGCCCAGCATCTCCTTGGACTTCCCTTCCAGCGGCGGCAGTACGAAGGCGCGGCACTGATAGTGCGAACTGGTCATCTTGTCGCCGGCGGCGTCGTAGATATTGCCGAGGTGGATCAGCGCCGGACCGAATTCCGGAGACAACGCGACGGCTTGCTTGAACGACGCGATCGCGCCTTCGCTGTCGTTGTGCTGCAGTTGGGACGAGCCCAGGTTGTTCCACACCACATGGTCGTGCGGATCAGCGTCGAGCGAGGCCTGATAGGCTTCGGAAGCTTCTTCGAATTCGCGCAGCGCAAACAGTACGTTGCCAAGGTCGTTGTGCCAGGCCGCGTTGTCCGGCTGCAGCGCGCATGACAGGCGGATGCTTTGCACGCCTTCGTCATGCTGACCGTTCTGATGCAAGAAAATGCCGAGGTAATGCAGGGCGATCGGATGCACCGGGTCCTGCGCCAGCACTTCACGATAGATCCGCTCGGCCCGGGCCAGATCACCGGCAGTATGAAAACTGATCGCCTGCTGCAGCAGCTGCAACAACGCCGCGTCCGCCCCGCCCTGAGAAAGAGACTGCATATGCTGTTCCTGTAATTTGTTTAGGAATACGCCTGTCCTGCAGCGACGTGGAAATCAGCACGGTGCGCCGGTCGGCAAGTGGTGCTTTGTCGCGGGGATCGAACGCAATCTTACAAGTTTTCTTCAGGGAAGCAAAAAAAAGCTTTCCGGCAGCAGCGGGAAAGCCTCTCGTCAATCGCATGCCGATGCCGTCAGCCTGGGAGGCGCTCGACAATCCCGCCCAGCTTGCGCAGAGCCTGATCCAGCTCGTGCGTAAACGGCTTGCCGCAGCACAGGCGCAGATAGTGGTCGAAACGGTCGGAGTTGGAAAAGATCACGCCGGGCGACACGCCGATGCCCTGATCAAGCGCGGCGGCAAACACGGCTTTTGACGACAGCCCGCGCGGCAACTCCACCCACAGGCCGACGCCGCCGTCGGGCACGCTCAGACGCGTTTCCGCGGGGAAGTAACCGGCGATTGCTTCCGCCATCTGCTCGCGCTGCTCCTTCAGGCTGCCGCGCAAGCGCCGCAGGTGACGGTCGTAGGCCGGCGAGCCCATGTAGTTGGCGGCGGTGATCTGGGTCCATTCCTCATTGGCGCGGGTATAGGCGAACTTGAGCATCTTGACGCGTTCATGCCATTTGCCGCTGGTCATCCAGCCCAGCCGCATGCCCGGCGCCAGCACCTTGTTGAGCGAGGCGCAGTAAATCACATTGCCGCTGCGGTCCCATACCTTGGCCGCGCTAGGCGCGACGTCGCCGTCGGCCAGTTCGCTATAGGCGTCGTCTTCGATCAGCGGCACCGCGCAGCGCTCGCACAGCGCCACCAGGCGTTCCTTGTGGCTGTCCGGCATGATGCAGCCGAGCGGATTTTGCAGCGTCGGCACCACCACGACCGCCTTGATGTTGCCGTAAGTCTGGATCGCCAGTTCCAGCGCCTCGATCGAAATGCCGGTCTGCGGGCTGGTCGGAATTTCCAGCGCGCGCATGCCCAGGCTTTCCAGCGTCTGCAGCAAGCCGAAATACGTCGGCGACTCCACCGCGATCGTGTCGCCCGCCTGGGCCACCGCACGCAACGCAAGATTGAGCGCCTCGATGCAGCCGTGCGTGACCACCACGTCATCGGCGCCGATACGAATGCCGGCATTGAGCGCCCGCCTCGCGACCACCTGGCGGAAGGTGGCATTGCCGTTGATCGGCATCGCACTGGTGAGCAAGGAAGGCTGCTCGCGCAAAGCGCGGATGGCGGCGTTCTTGAGCGCTTCGACCGCATACAGCTCGGGCGCACAGGTCATGCCGCTGAGGTCGATGGCGGGCGCCTGCAACTGCCGGCGTGCGATGAAATCGGAAACCTGCTCATGGATGCCGACATATTGCGCGGGATCGAGCGGCGCCAGGATGTTAGGCTCGCCCACCGGGCGGATGGCGGCGCGACGCGGCTGGCGCACGAAATAGCCGGAGCGCGGACGCGCCTCCAGCCAACCGCCCTCTTCCAGATGACGCAAGGTCTGCAACGCAGTCGACAGGCTGACATGATGCTGCCGCATCAGGTCGCGCACCGACGGCATGCGGTCGCCCGGCGCCAAGGTGCCCGACTGGATCGCCGACAGGTAGTGTTCGGCCAGGCGACGATAGATCGGCAAGGCCGGGGCCGGTGGCACCGGTGATATTGGCGACACTGATGCGATGGCCGCAGCAGCAGCGTTAGAGAAAGGGGGTGGTTGCATGTCCATGGGTGAATCTTCAGCTTTCCGCTGTGGCGGCGATAGATACAGAGCAGTCGAAAACAGACGATAACAGATCAAAAAAAGACACGCTGTTTCGATTCACATGGCAACCGCCTGTGCCTGTTTCGTAAGACCGGTCCTGCCTAGACTATCCCTACGCCAACCAACAGGGAAAACATCATGCGCACAACCGACAGCCCTCAGACCGCCCCGACCCGGATCCAGCTCAGCGCCGGCCAAAGCTATTACTTGTGGAGCCGCCGCGATGCCGTGTTGGTGGTGGAAGCCGGCAGCATCCGCCTGCGCGAGTCGCCCGAATGGCTGTCCGACGCCGTGCTGAGGACCCTGTCGACCGTGCACGAAGGTCAGCACTACCAGATTGAGCGCGGCGGCTGGACTTGCCTGCATGCAACACGAACGGCTGAAGTGTTGCATTACGCCAGTGCGCCGACGCGTTACTTTTCGCTGGAATCCCTGGTTCGCCTGGCGACGGCGCCGGCCCGTCGTTTGCGCAACATGGCGGCGCAATTGCTGGCGCCCCGGTAGGAATTGCACGCGTCAAGCTGCTTAGTAAAATTGCATAATTTTCATCAAAAAATCTGCAAATTGACCTTGAAGGATGTGGGTGCATTGCATTAAAGGCATTACACTTATGCGTCACCCACCTTTCTTCACCGTTATGCAGAATCAAAGCAGCCCCCTCGACAATGCCGCCACCGACGGCGTCGGGTTTGTCAATGCGGAGATGTTTGAGCTGGCTCCCGTCTCCATGTGGCTGGAAGATTTCAGCGGCGTCAAGGATCTGCTCGATGCCTGGCGCGAAGCCGGCGTCACCGATTTGCGCAGCTACCTGCAAGCAGACTTGTCGCGCGTCCATGAATGCACCTTGAACATCCGCGTCCTGCAAGTGAACGGCAAGACGCTGCAATTGTTCGAGGCCGACAATCTCGATCATCTGATCGCCAACCTCGGCAAGGTATTCCGCGACGACATGCTGCACACGCATATCGAAGAGCTGCTGCAGGTATGGGAAGGCAAGCACGAATTCTCCAGCCACAGCGTCAACTACACGCTGTCCGGCAAGCGCCTCGACATCCAGCTGAATGCACGTATCCTGCCCGGCTACGAAGACAGCTGGGGGCGCGTGCTGCTGGCGGTGGAAGACGTCACCGAACGCGAAACTGCACGGCGCAAGCTCACGCACAGCGAAGACTATGCTCGCGGGCTGTTCGAGTATTCACCGATCTCGCTGTGGGTGGAAGATTTCAGCGCGGTCAAGCGCCTGTTCGGCGACCTGCGCCAGATCGGCATCAAGGATTTCCGCGTGTTCACCGATGTGCATCCGGAGTTCGTCGAACGCTGCATGCAGGAGATCCGCGTCATCGACGTCAACCAGCAGACGCTGACGATGTTTCACGCGCCGGACAAGCAGACCCTGCTGTCGCGCCTGAGCGAAGTGTTCCGCGACGACATGCGACCGCATTTCAACGAGCAGCTGGGAGAACTGTGGCACGGCAATCTGTTCCACCAGCGCGAAGTGGTGAATTATTCGCTCAATGGGGACCAGTTGCACGTGCATCTGCAATTCTCGGTATTCCCCGGCCACGAAGAGAACTGGGACCTGGTGCTGGTCGCGCTGACCGACATCACGGCGCGCAAGAAGGCCGAAGCCTATCTCGAATTCCTCGGCAAGCACGACGAACTGACCAAGCTGCACAATCGCGCCTTCATGGTCGATGAAATGAATCGCCTCGAGCGCAAGGGACCGTTCCCGGTCAGCATCATCATGGCCGACCTCAACGGTCTCAAGGAAGTCAACGATCAGCTCGGTCACGCAGCCGGCGACGCCCTGCTGCGCCGTATCGGTGAAGTGCTCGGCAAGGCGGCCGACCGGCCGGTGCATGCGGCGCGCATCGGCGGCGACGAGTTCGCCATCCTGATGCCGGCCACCGACGAACGCGGCGCCGTCGCCATGATGGAAAACATCCAGAGCCTGATCGACATCAACAACCAGTATTACTCCGGCTCGCCGCTGAGCCTGTCGATGGGCAGCGCCACCAGCCAGCACGGCGAACGCCTGGAAGCCACGGTGCAACGCGCGGACGCGCTGATGTACGAAGACAAGCGTTCTTATTACGCCAAGACGCCGGGCAACGAACGGCGGCAAAATTCGCCTGAATGAACGAACGGCGCTTTGAACTGAACGTTGACGATGAGACCATCGTCGGCGACGTTCTCGGCACGGCGAATGCGCCGGGCGTACTGTTCCTGCATGGCGCCGGACAAAGCCATCGCCAACGCCAGCGCCCGCTGCGGGAAGACCTCGCGGCGCAGGGCCTTGGCAGCGTCGCCTTCGATTTTTCCGGTCATGGCGACAGCAGCGCCAGTACCCCCGGCTCGCTGAAAAAACGCCTGCATCAGGCCGGGCAGGTACGGCAGCATGTCGATCCCCAACACCATATCCACACCGTCGTCGGCACCAGCATGAGCGGCGAGATCGCCATTCGCCTGGCCTGCAGCGGAGCCAGCGGTATTGATCACGTGGTCCTGATGGTCGGTGCGATTTATGACCGAGCCGCCTTTGCCTTGCCATTCGGCCCAGAGTTCTCCGCCGCGATACGGCGGCCCGCCAGCTGGCGGGATGCGAAAACGCTGGAATTGATCCGCAGCTATCGCGGCGGCCTGACGATCATCCGCGCACTCGACGACGCGGTGATACCGCACGACGTCGCGGACCTGTTGATGGATGCAGCGCAGTCGGTGCGTTTCCGAAGACTGATCGACCTGCCCGGCACGGACCACCGCCTCAGCGAAAAAATCGCGCAGGACGCCGGGCTGCGACGACGCATCGCCACCGCCATCAGCGCGGACAAGCTGGAAAATCCGGAAGAAAAATAATCAGGCTGTGGTCGATACCAGCGTGCCGACGGCGCCTGACGCGAACGAGTCGTTGGCCGCGACGGCCGACAAGCCCGGATCGCTGCGCAGCGCCGCAGCGAATTGCGGCGAGATGCCGCTGGTCGGCGTGAACACGCCGCTGCCGTTGTAGACGCCATCCACTGCCGGTTCACTCTGGTCCGGCTGCTGGACGTCGTTGCCGGGAAAAGCTGCGGATGCCGAGTTGGCTGCTTGAGAGGATTGCCGTTCTTGCGGTACCCGTTCTTGCCGAACGACTTGCGGCGACGGTCTTTGCGTCGGCGCGCTTGCAAAAGAGATTTCACGCAACAAGCCGGCCGCCGTATACGTTACCGATCCGGCCGGCGCGCCGCTGATGCTGACAACCACCGATCCGGCATTGGTCAATGCCACCGCCGTACTGATCGCCGCCGGGCTCAGGCCGAGGTCGATCACCGGCGTGCTGCCTCCATAGGCAGCCGGAACGCTGGCGGTAAACGAACTGTTGATTGCAATGGCCATGAAGGTCCTCGACGGGGGTATCAGCCTCTCCGTTTCAGCTTAGCAGCAATGTGGACGATTTTCGATGCAACAGTGACAACCCGGTCGACTCTGCAGCGCGTGACGAAAAAAAACCGCCGGGCTTTCGCTGCGGCGGTTTTGATCGGCTTCAGTTGCCCTGAAAACTACTTCTCTTCGTGTTCCGTCTGCACGATGCTGACGGGCTTGCCCTTGATCTTGCGCCAGGCATAGACGATATAGCCTGACAGGCCATAAAGGACGAACAGACCGAACAACACCTTGGACGGATCGCTGGAGATCACCACCAGAAGCACCACCACCAGCAGGGCCGCGATGAACGGCACCGGCTTGCGGAAATTGATGTCCTTGAAACTGTAGAACGGCACGTTGGTCACCATCGTGATGCCGGCATACAAGGTGATGATCCACGCCGCCCAGCTCAGGTCGGTGCCGGCAAAACGCAGGTCGTCCATCAGCCAGACGAAGCCGGCCACCAGCGCCGCAGCGGCAGGACTTGGCAACCCCTGGAAGTAACGCTTGTCGACCACCGCGATGTTGGTGTTGAAGCGCGCCAGGCGCAAGGCACCGCCGGCGCAATACACAAACGCCGCCAGCCAGCCCAGCTTGCCCATGCCGCGCAGGGACCACTCATACACCACCAGCGCCGGCGCCGCGCCGAACGACACCATGTCGGACAGGCTGTCGTACTGGGCGCCGAATTCGCTTTGCGTATTGGTCATGCGCGCCACACGGCCGTCCAGGCTATCCAGCACCATGGCGACGAAAATTGCGATGGAGGCATGGTCGAACTTCAGGTTCATCGCCATCACGATGGCGTAGAAGCCGCAAAACAGCGCCGCCGTCGTAAAGGCATTCGGCAGCAGGTAGATACCGCGCGAGCGCCGTGGACGCACGATGGGCGCACCGTCGACGTCTTCCAGCTGGGCCGGATACATCGGCGCCTTATGGCTGCGCAAGGATTTCGGAAACGGAATCGCGCCCTTGTTTTTGCGTCTGCGGAAAGTTGCCATAGGAAGTCAGTCCAATATGCGTCGGGTGATCAGAATTCAGCCAGGATGGTTTCCGTAGCCGAGACTTTTTCGCCGACGCTCACTTTGGGGGTTGCCGTCAACGGCAGGTACACGTCAACGCGCGAGCCGAAACGGATGAAGCCGTAACGCTGGCCGCGCGCCAGCACGTCGCCGGCTTTGACGTAGCACAGGATGCGGCGCGCAATCAGGCCGGCCACTTGTACGCACGTCACGCTTTGGCCGTTGGCCGTAGTGATCGCCAGTGCATTGCGTTCGTTTTCCAGCGAAGCCTTGTCGAGGTCGGCATTGACGAACTTGCCGGGGAAATACTGCACGGTCTCAATCTTGCCATCCACCGGGGCACGGTTGGAATGCACGTTGAACACGTTCATGAACACGCTGATCTTCAGCGCTTCGCGATTGGTGTAAGGATCGTGGGCTTTGGCGACCACAACGATGCGGCCATCGGCAGGCGACAGCACGGCGTTGGGATTCTGCGGAATGGTGCGCGGCGGATCGCGGAAGAATTGAAGTACGAACAAGGCGATGATCCAGAAAGGAATCGACCATGCTCCACCGATCAGGGTGACGACAACGGCGACGACAACGGCAATGCCCAGAAAAGGCCAGCCTTCGCGGGCAATAATAGGATGTGGATAGTGATTATTCAACGTTGCTCCGATAGTCGCTGATAGTTTTCAAAATGTTAAAGCGTGCTTATTCTAGACGAGCGCCTAAGAAATGTAACGCACCGCGCGTCAAATCGACGGATATTTACCCGTAGACAGCGAATGACAGCCAGAGATTCCGGCCGGAGGAAAACGGAGGGACCTGGTGGCCTGATAAAGCCATTCTTCTTCTGATGAGTGACTATTTTATCGCGATTAGCACGATTGACGCGAACAATGGCGTGGGTGGCGGACAGGACAAGGAGAACAGTCATGGCGCTGCGGCATGCTGGTGCACCGGCGCCCCGCAGCGCATCGGGCGACCTGCACGGCACGCCGCCCGATGGCATTCATTCAATTACTTGAACCGCACCTTCCCGACCAGATGCATGCCGATGGTAGTGTCACCCGGTTCAAAGCTCGGCTCGGCGACGGCTTCCTGCGCCGGCGCATCGGCCATCGCGCGCATCATCATCGCCTTGGGGGCCGCTGCGTTCTGGGCGTAGTTGCCGGAGCCTTCGAAATCCACCGTTTCCACCACTACGTCACTGCTGCGGCGGCCCATCGCGCCGGCAATCGATGCAATGCGTTCATTGAGATTCTTGAAGGTGGCATTGATGAGGTCTGCATCCAGTTTCTTGGTTGCGGCCGGGCTCAGTCCGAATTGCAGATTGTTGAGTCCCAGGATGCCCTGTGCTGCTGCCACGGTACGCGGCAGGCCTTCCAGATTGGTGGTTGTGACGTCAAGGTACTGCCCCACACGCCAGCCGACAATGGGGCGCGGCTTGTTGCTCGGGCGCGGATCTTCGGCGTAGACCGCGTAGGTGTAATAGCCGCGTGTCTTGAGCTGCGCCTGCGGGTCTTGCCGCTTCACGATGTCGATGCCCTGCTTCATCTTCTTGTTGACGCGCGACGCAGCGGCGGCCTTGTCCTTGTCCTGCTCTTCCACGTTCAGGGTGGCGCGGGCCTCATCGTTGGGCACGACGAGTTCGCCCGAAGCAGGGATGACCACCATGGTGCCGGTGGTTTGAGCTGATTGCGCATGTGCCGCCATCGTGGCTGTGGCAAGTACGGCGGCGAATAATAGTTGGCTTGAGCGCGACATGGATATCTCCAGAAATGAAACGGATTGATGAGTTTCGCACTGCCCTGCGCATGAAAGCCCGAAAGAAGCAGTAACGAAGACTGGCGTTGGACGCCTTGCAAGACGCTTAGTTCTTCGGAGGAACAATGCAATTGTGACAAGATGCAAGCGTTGCAACATCTTTGTTGCTGCAGATCGCGGAAAATAAAAAAGGACGCCGGAGCGTCCTTTTCGTCATCGATAGAAAGCGATTAGTTCTTCGACTGATCCATCAATTTGTTGGCCTTGATCCAAGGCAGGCTGGACGGGGTTTCGCAAAGCAATGCTTTGCGCCGTCCTGCCCAGGGCACGCATGCTTGCGTGTCCTGAG
>NZ_JBIWNS010000013.1:0-99357 GCF_044767325.1 Herbaspirillum sp. NPDC101397 | reverse complement strand
CCGGTGGCGGCAGGTGCAAATCGGATAAAGAGGGGAAACTTGTCTGAGCGCAGCGAGTTTGTTTCCCCTCCCGATTTGTGCCTGACGACGCCGGGGACCCCGAAGGGGCTACGAACTTGCGGTCGCCTTCTTTTGCTTACTTTTCTTGGCGAAGCAAGAAAAGTGAGTAGCTGCCGGGCTACCCCCGGCTTGGTCGTCCGAAGAACATGCCGCATCAGTTACAACAAACCGGCTATAAAGCTACGGCAAATTCTCCCGCAACATCACACTAATCCTCACCGCCTCCACCCCCGCCAACGCCTCCTTCTTCTCCCGCAAATTCCCAAATATCCGCACACAATTCATGATCATGTTCTGCGGATGCTGCGTCAGAATCGCATCCACGGTGCCGTCGATCAGCAACCCCCGCGTATCCGGCGTCAGGCCATGCCCGATGAACACCACCTTCTGCTCGCGCCCGCTCTCCCGCAGCGCGCGGCCGACGCCATCCGAAGCGCCGCCGATGTTGTACATCCCGACCAGATCCGGGTACTGCTCCAGCAGCGTGCGCGCCTGTTTGTAGTTGGTGTCGGCATCGTCATGCCCCTCGCGCAGACCGACCACCTGCAGATGCGGAAACATTTCTTCGAGCACATGCAGAAATCCCATCTCGCGCTCTTCATGACCGCGATAGCTGAGACTGCCGGCGATCATCGCCACTTTCATCGGCTTGGCCTTATTGCCGCCGACATTGCCGCCGCCGAGAAAGCGTCCCAGCAAGTAACCGGCGGTACGTCCCGCCGCCCGATTGTCCATACCGACGTAAGCCGCACGGCGAGAATTCGACAAGTCCGAAATCAGCGTCACCACCGGGATGCCTTCGGCCACCAGCGTATTGACGGCTTCGCGCACCAGCGGATGTTCGAGCGCCATGAAGGCCACGCCGTCGGCCTGGCGGCCGTAATGCAGCAGACGCTTGGCCAGCACGCTGGGGTTGAAGCCTTCGATGTGATGGCATTTGCATTTCACGTTGAACGGCGCCAGCTGCTCCTCGGAAAACGCGATGTAGTCGCCCAGCATCTGCATGAAGCGGTTGCTCTGCGGCGGCAGCAAGAACACCAGCCGCATCGGCTTGGGTTGCATCGCCTTGTACAGATCAGCTTCCGGCAGATAGTCGAGTGCGGCGGCCGCCTTCAGGACTTTTTGCATGGTCGCGGCGCGCACGCCGGGGCGCTGGTTGAGTACGCGGTCGACCGTGGCGGTGGACACGCCGGCGGCGCGCGCGATGTCGGTCACACGGGCGCGGCCGCCATCGTTGATGCCATCGGTCGGCAAACGGGGATCAGGGGAAAATGCCATAGCGAGATATTTTATGTTTACATCAAAAACCATCATGAAATTGCTTTGACCGCAGCAGATGCAAAGCCTATTCTCTGCAAAAAGCAATCGAGACAAATCAAATAACATCAAGAATATACAAAGAGACAGCATGCGCGGAAACATTTTTTCCGCTGCATTGCCACGCAGGTCTTCGCTACCCGAACAGAATCCGCACGCCATCAACGACCTATAAAAATCCAGGAGATACGCAATGCACGCCATGACCCGCCGTCACTTTCTGAAGGCCGCTTCCGTCGCTTCGGCCGCCGCCGCGACCGGACTCTATGCCGGTTCCGCCAGCGCCGCCGCTGAATTCACGCTGAAGTACGGCAACAACCTGCCGATGACGCATCCGATGAACGTCCGCGCCAAGGAAATGGCCGCCAAGATCGCTGCCGAGTCCAAGGGCCGCGTCGACTTCCAGGTTTATCCCAACGGCCAGCTCGGCACCGACACCGACATGCTGTCGCAGGTGCGCGCCGGCGCCATCGACTTCTTCACCATCTCGCCGGAAGTGCTCGGCACGCTGGTGTCGGCCGGCCAGATCAGCGGCGTCGGTTTCGCCTTCAAGGATTACAGCCAGGTGTGGGCGGCGATGGACGGCGATCTTGGCGCCTACGTGCGCAAGCAGATCGCCGCGACGACTTCGCTGTTCGCGTTCGAGCGCTGCTGGGACAACGGCTATCGCCAGGTGACCACCAGCACGCGTCCGATCACCAAGCCGGAAGACTTCAAGGGCATGAAACTGCGCGTGCCGCCGAGCCCGCTGGCGACTTCACTGTTCCGCGCGTTCGATGCGGCGCCGACCAGCATCAACTTCGCCGAAGTGTATTCCGCGCTGCAGACCAAGATCGCCGAAGGCCAGGAAAACCCGCTGGCAGTGATCTCCACCGTCAAGTTCTATGAAGTGCAGAAGTATTGCTCCATGACCAACCACGTGTGGAGCGGCTTCTGGTTCATGGGCAACAAGAAGTCCTTTGAACGCATGCCAAAAGAGTTGCAGGAGATCGTTACACGCAACGTCAACGAAGCCGGCCTCAAGCAGCGCGTCGACGTCAAGGCCTTGAACGAATCGCTGGTGGCCGACATGAAGGGTAAGGGCATGCAGTTCAACGATACCGATAACGAAGCCTTCCGCACCAAGCTGCGCGCTTCCGGCTTCTACACCGAGTGGCACAAGAAGTTCGGTCCCGAGGCGTGGGCGCTGCTGGAAAAGTACACCGGGAAGCTCGCGTAAATGGAAGCAGCAATGAATTACGCCGCACCGCTGCCGACCAACCCGCTGGCGCGTCTGCTGGCGGGCGTCAATCGCGGCGTCATGCACGTTGTCGCCGCGGTTGCTGCGGCGCTGGTGGTGGTGGAAACCGGCGTGCTGCTGGCCGGCGTGATCTACCGCTATGCGCTGCATGACCCGCTGATCTGGTCCGATGAACTGGCCTCGACGCTGTTCATCTGGCTGTCGATGCTGGGCGCAGTGCTGGCGCTGGACCGGGGCGAGCACATGCGCCTGACGGCCATCGTCAACAAGCTCTCCGACAAATGGCGCGTCTGGCTGGAAACAGTCGCCGCATTGATCGTCTGCATTTTTGTATTGATGATCATCCATCCTGCGGTCGACCACGCGTCGGAGCAAATGGCGATCACCACGCCGGCCTTGGAGATCCCCGACGGCCTGCGTGCAGCAGCGCTGCCGGTCGGCGCGATCCTGATGTTCCTGGCGGCGATTGCCCGCATGGCGAGCCGCTCCAGCATCAGGCAGGTGTTGTCTGCCGTGGCCGTGGTGGCCGTGATCGGCGCGGTGCTGTGGATCAGCAAGCCGGCCCTGCTGGCCATGGGCAACTACAACCTGATCGTGTTCTTCGTGGTGCTGATCGGCGCTTGCGTGGCCGGCGGTATTCCGATTGCGTTTGCGTTTGGTACGGCAACCATGGCTTACCTGACGATTGCCACCGGCGCGCCGATGATGATCGTGGTCAGCCGCATGGATGAGGGCATGTCCAGCCTGATCCTGTTGTCGGTGCCGTTGTTCGTCTTGCTCGGTTCGCTGCTGGAAATCAGTGGACTTGCCAGAACGCTGATCGACTTCATGGCGGCCTTGCTGGGTCACGTGCGGGGCGGCTTGCAATACGTCTTGCTGGGTGCGATGTTCCTGGTCTCCGGCATCTCCGGCTCCAAGGCGGCCGACATGGCCGCGATTGCCCCGGCGCTGTTCCCTGAAATGAAGAAGCGCGGTTCCAAGCCGGAAGAACTGGTGGCCTTGCTGTCGTCCTCCGGCGCCATGACCGAAACGATTCCGCCGAGCCTGGTGCTGATCACCATCGGCGCCGTGTGCAGCGTGTCGATTACGGCGCTCTTCATCGGCGGCCTGATGCCGGCGGTGATCGCCACGATTGCGATCGGCATTGTCTGCTGGTTCCGCGCCCGTCGTGAACCGATGCCGGATGTGAAGCGCGCCACCATCGGCGTGATCGGCAAGACATTGATCGCGGCGATTCCTGCGCTGGCCTTGCCGATGCTGATCCGCGTGGCGGTGATTGAAGGCGTCGCCACCGCAACGGAAGTGGCCACCATCGGTGTCGCCTACACCATCGTGGTCGGTCTGGTCATGCATGCCTTCATGAAGCATCTCGATTTCAAGCGCATCTATCCGATGCTGGTGGAAGCGGCGACGCTGTCGGGCGCGATCCTCTTGATCATCGGCATGGCCACCTCGATGGCCTGGGCGCTGACGCAGTCGGGCTTCTCGGCCAAGCTGGTGTCGCTGATGCAGGGCGTGCCGGGCGGTGGCTTCGGTTTCCTGCTGATCACGATCGTGATCTTCATCGTGCTGGGCAGCATCCTTGAAGGCATCCCGGCGATCGTGCTGTTCGGACCGCTGCTGTTCCCGGTGGCGCGCTCACTGGGCATCCATGACGTGCACTACGCCATGGTGGTGATCCTGGCGATGGGCATTGGTCTCTTTGCACCGCCGTTCGGCGTCGGCTTCTATGCCGCCTGCGCGATCGGCAAGGTGTCGCCGGACAAGGTCTTCAACCGCGTGTGGGGCTATCTGGCCGCACTGGTGGTGGCCTTGCTGGTGGTCGCTGCGGTGCCGTGGATTTCGATCGGCTTCCTGACGTAAAAAATTTAGCAATTATTCAAACGAAACAAACGAAAAAAGAGGTGAGCAATGAGCCGTTTTCTGGGTGAGATCAAACAACTGGGCTACGTCGTCGACGACATACAGGCCGCGATGAAATACTGGAGCGAAGTGCTGGGCGTGGGCCCGTGGTACTACATGGAGCGAGTGCCGCTGAAGAACTACCGCTACAAGGGCGAGCTGCAGGACATCCATTCGTCGGTGGCGCTGGCCAACTCCGGCAACGTGCAGGTGGAATTGATCCAGCAGCGCAACGATGCGCCGTCGATGTATCAGGATTTCCTCAAGGCCGGCCGCACCGGTTTGCAGCATCTGGCTTACTGGACCGAAGACTTCGACAACGATCTCGCACGCCTGCTGGAAAAGGGCTGGAAGGTCGGCATGAGCGGTGAAGTCGGCGAGCGCGGCCGCTTCGTCTATTTCGAGACCGAATTCCATCCCGGCACCGTGATCGAGCTGTCGGAAATTGCCGGCCCCAAGGGCACCGTGTTCCGCATCATCCGCGAGTCGGCGGAAAACTGGGACGGCAGCGATCCGGTGCGCACCTTCCCCGACCTGAGCAAGATGTGATGGCGGCAACGATGGATAACAATCGTTTCTACGCCGACTACCTGATCGAAACGCCGCTCGATCCCAAGCAGGTCGCCGAGGTCATGGCGGGCGAACAATCCTGCGGCACCTTCGTGCGCGTGCAGGGCGAGACCGAACAGCTGCGCGAACGCGCGCGCGCCGTCGTGGTGTCGGTGGAAGAGATCGACAGCGTGGCGACGCCGAGCCTGCCCAACGCCTGGCAGCAGCGTCAGAACATGCAGGGTCCTTATCGTCGGGCGAAAGTGAAGATTTCCTTCCCGATCGACAACGTCGGCGCCAACTTGCCGACGCTGGCGGCGACTGTCGCCGGCAACCTGTTCGATCTCGGCGAAGTCACCGGCATGCGACTGGTGTCGCTGTCCTTGCCGGAACATTACCGCCGCCAGTTCGACATGCCGCGCCACGGCATCGCCGGCACGCGCAAGCTGACGGGAGTGCCGCAAGCGCCGCTGCTGGGCACTATCATCAAGCCCAACGTCGGCCTCAGTGCCGTCCAGACCGGCCAGCTCGTCACGCAGTTGTGCGAAGCCGGCGTCGACTTCATCAAGGACGACGAAGTCTGCGCCAACCCGGTCCATGCGCCGCTGGAAGAGCGCGTGCGCGAAGTCATGAAACGGGTGCGCGCGTATCAGGACAAATCCGGCCGCCGCGTGATGGTGGCGTTCAACATCACCGACGAGCTCGACGCCATGCGCCGTCATGCCGAACTGGTCGAGCGCGAAGGCGGCAGCTGCATCATGGTCGGCCTCAACTGGTGCGGCTTCTCGGCGCTGCAAAGCCTGCGCCGCACCAGCGGCCTGGCGATCCACGGCCATCGCAACGGCTTCGGCATGATGTCGCGCCAGCCGGCGCTGGGCATGTCGTTCTCTGCGTATCAAAGCCTGTGGCGCCTGAGCGGCGTCGATCACCTGCACGTGCACGGCCTCGACGGCAAGTTCTCCGAGTTCAATGACGAAGTGGTGCAGTCGGCGCGCGATTGCCTGACGCCGATGGCGGCGGGCGATGAAGTGATGCCGGTGTTTTCGTCGGGACAATGGGCCGGTACGGTGCCGGCCACCTTTGCCGCGGTCAACAGCACCGACGTGATCTTCCTCTCGGGCGGCGGCATCCTCGCGCACCCGGACGGCGCTTCGGCTGGTGTCGCCAGCCTGCGCCAGGCGTGGGAAGCGGCGCGCGACGGCGTCAGCCTGCAGGAGCGCGCACGCCAGTCGCCGGAGCTGCAACGCGCGCTGGACTTCTTCGGGCCGCGTCTGAAATGAGCGAAGGGCATCGTCCGCGCGTCTGCTTTTACGGTGACGATTTCACCGGCGCCACCGACACACTGGCGACGGCGACCGAGGCCGGCTTGCGCAGTTTACTGTTCCTGCGTGTGCCGGACCGGCGCCAGCTGGAGGCGGCCGGCGAACTGGATTGCCTGGGCATCGCCGGCGCCGCACGTTCGATGGCGCCGGATGAAATGCGCGAAGAACTGGAACCGGTGGCACGTTTTTTCGCCGGTTTGCAGCCGCCGGTGACGCACTACAAAATTTGTTCGACCTTCGATAGCGCGCCGCACGTCGGCAACATCGGCACGGCCTTGTCGGTATGGCGGCAACACATCGCCAACGACTTTGTCCCCATCGTCGGCGGCCAGCCGAATCTGCAGCGTTATTGCGTGTTCAGCAACCTGTACGCTGCGGTCAACGGCGGCGGCGAGGTGTTCCGCATTGATCGCCACCAGACCATGCGCAATCATCCGGTGACGCCGATGCATGAAGCCGACATGCGCGTCCATCTGGCGGCGCAAGGCGTGACGGTGGCTGCAATCCATGCCCCGGCTTATGCGAAGGATACGGCGCAACTGGATGGGGAAGTGGAGCGGATTGCGCAAGCGCATCCCGACGCCGTGCTGTTCGACGTCGGCGACGCGGCGCATCTGCCGCTGATCGGCCGGCAGATATGGCGACGCGCGCAAGCACAGCCTTTGCTGGCGATCGGCGCCAGCAGCGTGGTGCAAGCCTTGTGCACTCATTGGCGCGAACAAAAAGAATTGCCTGAGTCGTCGACTGGTACGGCACGCATTGCCGCCGCGGAAGGCGCGGTGTTCGTGCTCGCCGGCAGCCTGTCGCCGGTCACGGCGCGCCAGGTGGCGGCAGCGACCTCTTATGAGCGCATCACATTGGATGCGCGCCGATTGATCGAACGCGACCAGACTTATGTCGAAAACATGCTGTTGCGTGTTGCACAGCATCTGAACAACGGCAGCCACGTGCTGGCATGCACCGCCGACGGCGCGCGCCTCGACGGTGAACACGCGTCGTTGCGGCTGGCGCAGGCGAGCGGTGATTTCCTGCAGCGCTTGCTGCCGATGACCTCGGTGCGCCGCATCGGCGTGGCCGGCGGCGATACCTCAAGCCATGCATTGAAGGCGCTCGACATCTGGGGCCTGTCTTATCTCGGCAAGTTGTCGCCGGGCGTCGCGCTGTGCCGCGCGCATGCCGACGGCACGCGCGAGGAGGGCGTTGAACTGATGCTCAAGGGCGGTCAGATGGGCGGCGAGGATTTGTTCGAACGACTGGCGAACGGTATCTAGCTTACTGCGGCCACGCGCGCGCCAGGATGCTTTTCTGCAAGGACGCGGCATCCGCAGTTCCCGCCGGCAGCGTGCCGTACACGCGGCCGTTGACGGCATCGCCGCGGCTGAGGACGAAGGCTTCTGCCATAGTCTGCGGCGCGTGCTGCAGCATCAGCGCGCCTTGCACGGTCAGCACCAGTTGCTGCACCAGCCGGCGCGCCAGCATTTCGCGCTGCTCCGGCGCCAGTGTCATCATCTGCTTGAGCGAATGCAACGGCGCCTGCAAGACTTCGTGGCCATCGGCGACCTGCTGCAATTCGTCCAGCAGCAACAGGCAGGCGTCCGGCTCGCGCTCCATCGCGCGCAGCACGTCGAGGCACATGACGTTGCCCGACCCTTCCCAGATGGAGTTGACCGGCGCTTCGCGATACAGGCGGGCCATCGGTCCGGTTTCCACATAGCCGTTGCCGCCCCAGACTTCCATGCACTCGCCGGTGAATTCCAGTGCACGCTTGCAGATCCAGAACTTGGCGGCCGGCGTGACGATGCGTCGCCAGGCGCGCTGCAAGGGATCGGCCGGCGCTTCGAAGGCGCGCGCCAGGCGCAGCATCAGCAAGGTCGCGGCTTCGCTTTCCAGCGCCAGGTCGGCCAGCACGTTGCGCATCAAAGGTTGTTCGGCCAGGTGCTTGCCGAAGGCGCTGCGATGACGCGCGTGATGGATCGCCTGGACCAGCGCATGGCGCATCAGGCCGGCGCTGCCGATGACGCAATCGAGGCGCGTGTGGTTTGCCATCTCGATGATGGTCGGGAT
Source organism: Herbaspirillum sp. NPDC101397 (assembly GCF_044767325.1). Taxonomy (NCBI): domain Bacteria; kingdom Pseudomonadati; phylum Pseudomonadota; class Betaproteobacteria; order Burkholderiales; family Oxalobacteraceae; genus Herbaspirillum; species Herbaspirillum sp. NPDC101397. Next base: position 90,903 of record NZ_JBIWNS010000013.1, on the reverse strand, counting down.
GCCGCGCCCCTCATCGCCGACCATGACGCCGTAGGCATCTTCGAATTCAACTTCGCTGCTGGAATTGGAGCGATTGCCGAGCTTGTCCTTGAGGCGCTGCACCAGTACCCCGTTCTTGTGGCCGTCCGGCCGCCAGCGCGGCACGAAGAAGCAGGACAGGCCGTTGTCGGTGCGCGCCAGTACCATGTGGGCGTCGCACATCGGTGCCGAGAAAAACCATTTGTGACCGGTCAGGGTGTAGGCCGCGCCGCGTCCGCTACCGTTGAGCGGACGCGCCGCAGTGGTGTTGCTGCGCACGTCGGAGCCGCCTTGCTTTTCTGTCATGCCCATGCCGATCAGCATTGATCGCTTCTGGTCCAGCGGCAGGTCGCGCGGATCATGTTCGCGTGAAAACAATTTGTCGCGCACCAGCCGGTACAAGGCCTCTTCACCGCGCAATACGGGGATCGAGGCAAAGGTCATGGTGGTCGGACACAACGACCCGGCTTCGATCTGGGCATGCAGGAAATAGCCGGCGGCGCGCGCCACGTGGGCGCCGGGCTTGCCTTCGAATTCCGGCATCCATGGCAGCGCGTGCAAGGCTTCGCGCCGCAGCAGGCCCAGCAAGGCGTGCCAGGCGGGGTGGAAGTCGACGCTGTCGATACGGTTGCCGAAGCGATCGTGGGTATTCAGTTCGGGCGTGTGGCGGTTGGCCAGCGCCGCCATCTGCAACACCTCGGCGCTGCCCAGTTCGGCGCCGTAATTGGCCAGCGTGGATGCATGCCAGCCGGCCTGTCCGCGCTGCACGCCCTGGCTCAGCGCGATATCGGTGTCATACGGATTGAAGTCCTGCAGTTCCGGGACCTGGTTGGCGACATCGTGCGTTTTCATTGCGGCTCCTAGGGGAAGACGGAAGAACGACTGGCGAGCGCGGACAGTGTAAGGCATAGCCGGCGCGGAAGAGCTGCGTTAGAACCTGTTTGCGATCTTACTGCGAGGCCATGATCCGGCATCGGGCGGTGCTCAGAATCCTCATGTACTCAAGTACATTCCGGTTCTTCCGCTCCGGCCGCTGCCGGCTGATGGCCTCTCGCTACAGATCGTAAACAGATTCTTAGGCGTATTTGCTATAACTATATAAGTATCTTGTCGCTAGGCCTGTCCGGCACATGACAAAGACTCATATTAAAATGAGACTCCTGAAAGGATTCCTCCGACCATGCCTTATCTGACCATCGAAGACACCATCGGCAATACGCCCTTGATTCAATTGCAACGCCTCGGCGGCGAAGACGCCAAGCAACGCAACAACATCATCCTCGGCAAGATGGAGGGCAACAATCCCGCCGGGTCGGTCAAGGACCGCGCCGCGCTGTCGATGATCCGCCGCGCCGAAGAGCGCGGCCAGATCAAGCCCGGCGACACCCTGATCGAAGCCACCAGCGGCAACACCGGCATTGCGCTGGCCATGGTGGCGGCGCTGCGCGGCTACAAAATGGTCTTGCTGATGCCTGAAAATCTCAGCGAAGAACGCCGCCAGAGCATGGCCGCCTACGGCGCCAAGATCGTCCTCACGCCCAAGAGCGGCGGCATGGAATACGCGCGCGACCTCGCCGAACAGATGCAGAAGGAAGGCCAGGGCCTGATCCTCGACCAGTTCGCCAATGGCGACAATCCGCAGGCGCACTACGAAACCACCGGTCCCGAACTGTGGCGCGACACCGAAGGCCGCATTACCCATTTCGTCAGCGCCATGGGCACCACCGGCACCATCATGGGCGTGTCGCGTTACCTGAAGGAACAGAACCCGGAGATCCAGATCATCGGCGCCCAGCCGGAAGAAGGTTCGTCGATTCCGGGCATCCGCAAATGGCCGGAAGCCTACCTGCCGAAGATCTATGAAAAGCCGCGTGTCGACCAGCTCGAATACGTGAGCCAGGCCGCCGCCGAAAACATGGCGCGCAAACTGGCGATGGTGGAAGGTCTGTTCTGCGGCATTTCCGCAGCAGGCGCTTGCGAAGTGGCGCTGCGCATATCGCAGCAGGTCGAGAATGCGACGATCGTGTTCGTGGTCTGCGATCGCGGCGACCGGTATCTGTCTACCGGCGTATTCCCTGCATAATTCGCGTATCACGTGGGCCGGTGGCCCGGCGCCGGAATGCTTTCCCGGGCGCCAATAAAAAACGGAGCTTACGCTCCGTTTTTTTATTCCACGCCTGGTGTTGCCGGCGAGCCTGGCTTCGGCTTGAATTGCTTGTCGCTGATGCGGAATTTTTCGCGACGATCGCCCATCAATTCGCGCAATTCGCGGATCGACAGTTCGCTGACTTCGTGCATGCGGATCAGCAGCGACGCGCCCACCGGCAGACGACGGTGACGGATCTTGCTGATGACTGGTGGAGCCACTTCCAACGCACGCGACAAGGCGGCGTCGTTCTTCAGATGCAATTTCTCAATCAGCGCATCCAGCAGGTGGTTGGGATCGTAGTTGACTTGATCCGAAAGGGAAGTATCGTTGATGCCATTAGGTGTAGTCATGATCGGACGTTCCATTATGCAGATGTTTATAAAGGCCTTGTTTGTGCAAGTGCATTAGTTCTTGGTAAAACTGCAAAACGTGGTTCACTAGTTTCCATCAGAGGTGCCATTCTTTTCCCACTGCAACAACACAACTCGAACCAAGGCCATCGGGATCAGTCGGTCTGACTTGCCAGCCTTCACTATTCGTTTCCATGCTCCCAACGTCTGTACTATCAAAACGCCAATGTTGACGCACAGTACATTCGTTCAGAAAAGTCTATTACAAAATAGTTGCGAGAAATCACCTCGAATTTGTAACAGATATTAACAGGAATTTTTCTATAATTGGTGTTGTTTCTTTGACACGACAAAAGCCAGTCGATTCCAGCCATTTACGCCAAGATCCCGCATGGTTGCGATGTTTCGCTCGAAAATGGCGCTCGCTTCGGGGAAGGCGGCGACCGCCCGGTCGATGCTGCTTTCCCGCAACAGATGCAAAACCGGAAACGGCGAGCGGTTGGTGTAGTTGTCGACATCGTCGGGCAGGGCGTCCGCAAACTGATACTGCGGATGGAAACTGGCGATCTGGATGACGCCGTCCAGCCCGGCGTCTTCCAGCACCTGGTCGGCGACGTCGAGGAAGTTGTTGTAGTCGTAGAAGTCCTGCAACACGCGCGGATGGATCAGCAAGGTGGTGTCGAGCAATTCCGGATCGGCAGCTTGCAGATGTTGCAATTCATCCAGCAACTGCTGCGCCAGGCCGGCTTCATCCTCGGCGTGGCTGACCACATAGCGGATCTGCTCCTTGATGTAGACCGATTTGGCGAAGGGGCAGAGGTTCAGGCCGATCACGGCTTCGGCGACCCAGGCACGGGTCAGGGCAATGACGGTGTCGTCAGCGGGGAAAGTGGCGTTGTCCATGGCGGAATTGTCTCATGGGCACGGTTTTCCAATCTTGCGGGAAAGCGTAGAAAAGCCCCTGAAATCGGCTATGCTTCACATCCTTCGCAGGCATTCAACCCAACACCGCACCAAAAAGAAGACCGTCATGGCGCTCAAAGCAACCATTTTTAAAGCCGATCTGCAGATTTCCGACATGGATCGGCACTATTACCAGAATCATTCCCTGACCATCGCGCGCCATCCATCGGAAACCGATGAGCGCATGATGATCCGCGTGCTGGCCTTCGCGCTCAACGCCAGTGAAGCGTTGACCTTTGGCAAGGGGCTGTCGGATGTCGAGGACCCGGACGTCGTTGCCAAAGACCTGACCGGCGCCATCGACCTGTGGATCGAAGTCGGCCAGCCCGACGACAAGCGCATCCTCAAGGCCTGCGGCCGTTCCGCGCATGTGATCGTCTACAGCTACAGCAGCGTCAGCAGCATCTGGTGGAACCAGATCGGCAACCGCGTCGAACGCGCCAAGAATCTCACCGTCATCAACATCGCCGCCGAAACCAGCCAGGCCCTGGAAAAGCTCGCCCAGCGCAATATGCAGCTGCAATGCACGATCCAGGACGGCCAGATCTGGCTGGGCAACAATGAAGAGATGGTGCAGATCGACCCGCAGGTCATCAAGGCCGAGGCGGCTTTTTAGATTTGATTTTTAGCGTCAGACTGCCGCGCGCGCGGCTATGCGCGCCAGCAGCGCGCAGCCGGCAGTGGTGTTGAACCACGCGGCGTGGCCAAGATAGTAAGCGTCGTAGGCCAGCGCCGCATTATTGGCCGACCGCGTAATGCCGTGGAAGTACGCCAGCTCGGCCAACGCGAACTCCGCATGGACCAGCGGCAACAAGGCCGCCAGCGCCAGCCACTGGCGCGAGGTCAGCGGCCGCACCAGATGGTAGCCTTCGAGCAGCGCATCGAGCAGGTCGGGATGGACGGCGTCGGTCTTGCCTTCCTGGATCGCAAGCCATTCGATGACGTTGCGCTCGATCGCGGTAGCCAGGTCGTGCAGTGCACAAGTTCGGTCGCTGAGGCCGAAATCGAGGATGGTCTCGACGCCTGCCGCCGCGCTGCGATCTGTCCACAGCAAGTTGGACGCGTGCCAGTCGTTGTGGGTCCACAGCGGCGTCAATTCATCCAGATAGGGCCGCAGCCGCGCGTGGAAAGGTAACAGCGTGGTGGCCGCTTCGCCGCGCCAGTCGCGTTCCTTCAGATAGTCGGCAATCGCCGGATAGCGCTCGATGTAGCGTTGCAGCGCCGGCAGCGGATCTGGCTGAGAAAAAATCGTGAAACTCGACACCAGCGTCTGCGCCTTGCGCGCCGGCGCTGCGTAATCCTGCGCGGCCAGGTGCAAGCGCGCCAGCGCCTTGCCTGCTTCGTGCGCATGCACGCTGCTGCTGAACGGCGTCCACGACACGGCGTCGCGATACAGGTCGACGCCGGAGGCGACGCCATGCACTTCATAGGTCCAGTGATCGTCGGTGAAGGCGGTGGCGCCGTCGATGGTGGTCAGCACTTCACTGACGGCGATGCCGCGGCTGCGCAGGTGATTGATGAAACCGTGTTCTTCGCTCAGGCCGGCGACGTCGCGCACCGACACATGGTGGCGCTTGACGAACACGTCCATGGTCGAGGTCATCATCACGCAACCGGCCGAGAACGGGCGCGGGCTGTGCCACACCAGGCGCTTCGGCGTGCCCGCTTGCGGATAGTGCTGCAGCACGCGCGCCACCTCGGCCGAAGTCAGCGCCGGCCAGTCCGATATCACGGCGTCGGCGTTCATGCCGTGGCTCAGTACGCGGGTCAGATGGTGGGAGGCGGCTTCCATGCGGGCGGCGGTTGCGGGACGCTGATTTAGAAGTCGTACTGCACCGACAGGCGCGCCAGACGCGGGGCGCCCAGATGCAGGTAGCTGTCGCCGAGCGATTCGCCGGTGTCTTTCCAGTAGCGCTTGTCGAAGACGTTGTCGACGGTCAGGCGCACCGTGGTCGGATGGCCGGCCATCTTGGTCTGATAGCGCAGGCCGGTGTTGAAGATGTGATACGAAGGCACCGCCGCGCTGCCGTCGCGCGTGGCGCTCTTGCTGCCGCTGTACAGCCAGCTGCCTTGCAGGTTCAGGCCGGGCAGGGCGGCCAGCGCGTAGTCGGCATACAGCGCGCTGCGCACGCGCGGTACGTTGATGGCTTGCTTGTCGTCGTAAGCCGGCGTACCGGTGCCGTCGGCGCGCGCCTGGATGAAGGCCAGGCTGGCGGCAAGACGCAGTTGTTTCGTCACGTTGCCGGAGGCGCCGAGTTCGAGGCCGGTGTGGGTCTGCTTGCCCTGCTGGACATACCTGAAGCCACCCGCGCCGTCCGGCTGCGGATACTCGTAGGCCTTCTTCATGCGGAAGATCGCGGCGGTGAAACTCAGGTCCTTGGTCCAGTCGTACTTGATGCCGGTTTCCAGCTGACGCGCTACTGAAGGCGGCAGGATGGTCGGGTAATTGGTCTGCCAGAACGCCGCCGCCGTGCCCATGCTCAGCGTCTCTGCATAGCTGCCGTACAGCGACATGTTGGCTTGCGGTTTATAGATCAGCGCGAGTTGCGGCAGGAATTGGTTGCGGTCGGTATCGCGCGTGGTGGTGCCGGTCGCGTCGTAGGTTTTTTCCTTCAGCCAGACCTGGCGTCCGCCGGCCAGCACTTCCCAGTGTTCACCGAGCTGCAGGCGGTCGGTGAACAGGATAGCCTGTTGGCGGCTGTCCAGATTGCGGTACGAAGCCGGTATGACGGCGCCCGACGGCGCCAGCGGCGCAGCGACCGGGCTGTAGATGTTGCCGGTGCCGACTACGTTCGAAATGCCGTCCGACTTGTCGACCACGCGGCGCGACATGGTCACGCCCAGCGTCAGGTCATGCCTGATGGCGCCCATGTTGAACTTGCCTTGCACCACCGCTTGCGCTTCGTCGTTGCGGCGGGTGTCGTCCGGGCTGCGGTAGTCGTACACGTCGTAGTCGCCGTTGGCGGCGAAGGTCGGCGAGAACACGGTGGCGCTATTGCTGCCGTAAGGGAAGGACAGATAGTCGTCGATCACCGCGCGGCTGCGGCCGGCCGTGATGTAGCCGCGCCAATTGTCGTTGAATTCCAGATCGAAGCGGGTATTGAAGTTGAGCGAATCGATGCGCACCGGTTGCACCCACGACTGTGGTGACAGCATCGTCTTCGGCGAGACGCCGGACGGCACCGTGGTGCCGCCCAGCAGCTGATAGCCGGCGACTGATTTCTGCGCCTTCTTCTGGTATTCGATGTTGAACGCGAGGCGTGCTTTCGAACTGATGTCCCATGACGCCGCCAGCGAGGCGAAGTCGCGGTAGCCGTTGCTGTAGTCGACGTAGGAATTGATGTCTTCGTGCGCGGCATTGACGCGCAGGCCGAACTGTTTGCGATCGCCGAACAGCACGCCCAGATCGGTCGAGAGATAGCGTGAACCGTTGGAGTCGGTGCCGAACATGACCGAGCGCACGTCGGCCGGACGCTTGGTCACATAGTTAACCAAGCCGCCGGCGTTGACGACACCACCTTGCAGGCCGGACAGGCCCTTGATGATCTCGACCTGTTCCTTGTTCTCCAGCGCGATGTTCTGTTCGCCGACCACTGACAGGCCGTTGATGCGATAACCACTCGCCAGATCCAGCGGAAATCCGCGCACGCTGATGTTCTCGTAGTAACCAACCGGCGCATAGTTTTCACCGACGCTGGCGTCGTTCTTGATGACGTCGCTGAGCAGGCGCGCCTGCTGGTCTTTCAGTTGTGCTTCGGTGATCACCGACACCGATGCCGGCGTGTCCAGCAGCGGCGTTTCGCCAAAGCCGGCAATGGCCGACGAGCGTGCGCGATAAACGTCGGCGCGGCCTGCTTCGGCGCTGACGTTAATGGCCGGCAGCGAGCCGGCGTCATTGCTTTCTTCAGCGAAGGCGGCAGGTGCGACGCTGGCCAGCGTCAGGGAAATGGCGAGGGGAGAGAAGCGTTTCATCGGTCTTGCTGTCGGTTTCAGAGTGTGGCGCAGGCGGATCGGCTGGCGGCTTATTGCGCGCGCGCGGTGCGCACGGCGCGCGCCAGGTCGATCACCGACATGGCGTAGAAGTAGCTGCGGTTGTATTGCGTGATCGCAAAGAAATTGTTGGTCGCCAGCCAGTGGTCGGTCGGCGCATCGCCGTTCTGCAGGTCGACCAGGCCGAAGCGCAGGCCGGCCGGCAATTCGGTGCCGGGAACCACGCCGGCGGCGCGCAACTCGTCGGCGCTGAACTTGGCTTCCAGGCCCTGGTTGATCAGGTTGTCGATCTTGCCGGGGTCGGTGACGGTAGCGGTGAACACGGTCGGTTCACCGCGCTGCCAACCGTGGATCTTGAGGAAGTTGGCGACGCTGCCGATGGCGTCGACCGGCGAATTGCGCAGGTCGATCTTGCCGTTGCCGTCGAAATCAACCGCGTACTGGCGGATGCTGCTCGGCATGAATTGCGGCCAGCCGATGGCGCCGGCGTAGGAGCCCAGCAGCGAGAACGGATCGATGTTGGATTCGCGCGCGAACAGCAGCGTGTTTTCCAGCTCGCCGCGGAAGAACGCCATGCGGGCGTCGCGGTTGGCGGTCTTGGGGTAGTCGAAGGCCAGCGTGGTGACGGCGTCGAGCACGCGGAAATTGCCGGTGTTGCGGCCGTAGACGGTTTCCACGCCGATGATGCCGACGATGATTTCGGCCGGCACGCCGTATTGCGCTTCGGCGCGCGACAGCGCCAGTTCATGCTCGTTCCAGAAGTCGACGCCGGCGTTGATGCGCTTGGGTTCGACGAAGCGCGCGCGGTAGGCTTGCCAGTTCTTCGGCTTGCCGCTCGGCGCCGGCTTGATCAGCTGGATCGCGGTATCGATGTAGCGCGCCTTGTTGAAGAGCGCTTGCAGCGCGGCCTTGTCGAAGCCGTTGCGCGCGACCATTTCGTCGATGAAGTCGTTGACTTCCTTCCACTGGCTGAAATTGGCGAACTCGCCGTCGTCAGCCGGGGCGGCTTTCTTTTTCGGCTTGGCTTTCGTACTGCTGCTTTTGCTCTTGTCGGTTTTGCTCTTGTGGGTCGTCGATTCCGCATGAACCGCTGCAGGGAGCAAACAAGCGAGGGAAAGAACGGACAGGCCGAGCAGGCGAGGCAAACGAAGGCAGGGTTTCATTGACATGGAGGGCGCAGCGCTGCGCGTAAATTAACTCAGTAAGGTGGCTGACAGACAAGTCGGCCAGTATACATGATCGGCCGGGCGCGCCGACGGCCGCCCACTCCGTCTGAACCGCTTGGATGTACACTAGCAAAAATGCCACGAGACGCTCCCGCACCGGGAGAACAAAGCAAAGATAACAATGACGACCGCTTTTTATACGCATGCAGACTGCCAGCGCCACGAGATGGGCGACTGGCATCCGGAGACGCCGTTACGCCTGCAGGCCATTGAGGATCAACTGATCGCCAGCCGGATCGACCAGTTTCTCGAACGACGCGATGCGCCGCTGGCCGAAGTTGCCGACATCGAGCGCGTGCACACCACCAATGCGGTGGCGCTGATCCGTGACAATGCCGAGGCACTTGCTCTGGCGCAGGACAACGTTGCGCACTATCCGCTGGACGGCGACACCTCGATCAACCGGTATAGCTGGAACGCCGCTTTGCGTGCGGCCGGCGCCGCCGTCGCGGCGACCGATGCGGTGATCGCCGGCGAGCTGGAAAATGCCTTCTGCTCGGTGCGTCCGCCGGGTCACCACGCGACACCCACCACGCCGATGGGCTTTTGCCTGTTCAACAACGTCGCCATCGCGGCGCGCCACGCCATGGACGTCCACGGCCTGGAGCGCGTTGCCATCGTCGACTTCGACGTCCATCACGGCAACGGCACCGAAGCGGCATTCAAACATGATCCGCGCGTGCTGATGGTGAGTTTCTTCCAGCATCCGTTCTATCCCTTCAGCGGCGCCGATCCGGCCGAGCCGCACATCCTCAACGAGCCGCTGCCGGCGTATACGGCGGGCAACGTGGTGCGCCAGCTGGTGACCGACAAGTGGCTGCCGGCATTGCACGCGCATCAGCCGCAGATGATCTTCATCTCGGCCGGTTTCGACGCCCATCGTGAAGACGACATGGGGCAGATGGCGCTGGTGGAAGCCGACTACGCCTGGATGACGAAGCAGATCATGGACGTGGCGCGGCAGCATGCGCGCGGCCGCATCGTGAGCTGCCTGGAGGGTGGCTACAACCTGTCGGCGCTCGGCCGCAGCGTGGTGGCGCATCTCAAGGTGCTGGCTGATCTTGATTAAGCTCGGCTAGATCAGACTAGGGCGCTTCCAGCCGGTCGTAAGCCGCAACGATGGCGTCGGCCACGGCGCGCACGCGGGCGGTGCGGTTGAGGTCGCTGTGCAGCACCAGCCACATGTCATAAGGTTCGGCGCGCTCGGGCCAGAGCCGCACCAGTTGCGGCACCGTGTCGGCCATGTAGGTCGGCAACTCGCCGATGCCCAGTCCCGCTACCACTGCTTCCATCAGCATCAATCCCGAACTCACTTCCATCGCCACGCGCGCATTGGTGGTCGATTCACCGCAGATGGCGTCGATCTGCGACGCATAGATCGCGCGCTGGTAAATCACCACGTCATGTCCCGCCAGCGCGGTGCCCGGTTGCGGCAGGCCGTGCTTTTTGACGTAGTTTTTGGACGCGTACAGGCCGAGCGCCAGCCGCTTCAGGTGGCGCGAAATCAGATCGGGACTGGTCGGACGCAGGCTGCGTACGGCCAGGTCGGCTTCGCGCCGGGTCAGGTTGGAGACTTGCGTTGACGTCGTCAGCACCACGCGAATCGCGGGATGATCGGCCGCCAGCTGCTGCATGGCCGGCATCAGTACGTGCTTGGCCATGGTGTCGGTGGCGGCGATGCGCACGACACCGCACAGGCGCTCGTCGATGCCTTGCATCTGGCGCTGCAGCTGGTCGGCGGCGGTTTCCATTTTTTCAACCGCGGCCACGGCCAGGTCGCCTGCGGGCGTCGCCACATAGCCGGCCGGCGTGCGCAGAAACAGTCGCGCGCCCAGCGATTTCTCCATCGCGTTCAGGCGGCGGCCGACCGTGGCCTGGTCGATCTGCAGTTGTTCAGCGGCGCCGCGCAAGGTGCCGGCGCGCTGTATGGCCAGGAAAATACGGGCGTTGTCCCAATCCATGATGGCTTCCCTGCAAGATAAGTGAATAGACTGCTGATGCAAATTTGCATCGGAGTGACGAGATTATGCTTATTTATTGCATTGCGCAAGAAGCCTAGAATGGCATCCTTGCTCGTATTCCCGTTGGCCTCGTGCCGGAATTGTCGGGCGGCAATCCTACAGAAAGAAATCATGTCTACACAATGTCCCGCTCCCGCCGGCGCCATCCCCACACCGCCGCGCAAGGCCGAGGTCCAGGCGCGCACTGGCATGCTGCCGCTGGTGACGCTTGCCATCGGCTTCGTCATGGCGATGCTCGACGTCACCGTGGTCAACGTCGGCCTGTCGTCGATTGAAAAAAGCCTGGCCACGCCGCTCAGCATGCTGGTCTGGATCGTTGACGGCTATACGCTGAGCTTCGCCGCCATGCTGCTGGTCGGCGGTGCGCTGGCCGATCGCTACGGCGCCAAGAATATCTACCTGCTCGGCCTGGTGCTGTTCGTGGTCGCTTCGCTGCTGTGCGGCGCGGCGCCCAACGGCGGCATGCTGGTTGCCGCACGCCTCTTGCAAGGCCTGGGGGCGGCGTTCTTCATGCCGAGTTCGCTGAGCCTGCTGACCCATGTCTATGAAGACGACCGCGTGCGCGCCCGCATGCTGGGCGTCTGGTCGGCCACGGTCGGCGGCGCGGCGGCGGTGGGCCCGCTGGTGGGCGGCATCCTGATCCATTCGTTCGGCTGGCGCAGCGTGTTCCTGATCAACGTACCGGTCGGCCTGATCGGCCTGTACATGGCGGTCAAGATGATTCCGTCGGTGGAGCGGCACATGCGCGCATTGACCATCACCAGCCATTTCCTCGGTGTGCTGATGCTGGCCGCCTTGAGTTTCGTCCTGATCGAGGGACCTGTGTACGGCTGGACCTCGCTGCCGATCGTGAGCGCCGTGGTCGTTGCCGTGCTGGCGTTCGGTACGCTGGTGCAGCGCGAGCGCAGCGGTTCGGCGCCGCTGTTGCCGCGTGCGCTGTTTGCCACGCCGCAGTTCGCGGCCGCCAACGGCATCGGCTTCCTGATCAACTTCGGCGTCTACGGGCAGTTCTTTTTCCTGGCGCTGTTCCTGCAGCAGGCGCGCGGCGCCGATGCGCTGCAGACCGGTTTGCAGATGCTGCCAATGATGGCGGTGATCTTCATCGGCAACCTGAACTCCGGCCGCATGACGGCGCGTTTCGGACCGCGTCTGCCGTTGCGTCTCGGCCTGACGGTCGGCGCGGTGTTTTCCGCACTGCAGATCTGGCTGACGCCGGAGACGCCTTACTGGATGCTGGCCGTCGCCGGCGCGCTTGCCAACCTCGGCATCAGCACCGCCATCCCGGCCATGACCACCGCCGTGATGCAGGTGGCCGGCAAGGGCCACGCCAACAGCGCCGCTGCGGCGCTCAACGCCAATCGCCAGATCGGCGCGCTGGTGGGCGTGGCGCTGATGGGCGCGATCCTGCACAGCTTCAGCAGCTGGATCACGCGCATCGTGCTGGCCTACGGCGTGGTGGCGCTGGTCTATGCACTGGCGCTGGTGTTGGTGTTGCGTTACGTCAATGCACGCTCGGCGGCAAGCACGGCCGCTGTCGCTCCGGCCGGGGAATAAGCGGCATTCGTGCCTTCTTTTTGGAAGCAAACGGGCCGCAGGCCGTAAAATAGCGGCTTATTTTGCAAAAAGAAGAATTCCGCATGTCTATTCAATGGTTCCCAGGTCACATGAACGCCGCCCGCAAGAAGGCGGCGGAAGCGATGGAAAAGGTCGACCTGGTCATCGAGGTGGTGGATGCCCGCCTGCCGCAGGCCAGCTGCAATCCAATGATCGAGCAGATCCGCCTGTTTCGCCAGCGGCCCTGCCTGAAGATCCTCAACAAGAGCGACCTCGCCGATCCGGGCGTGACACAGGCCTGGATCGCACACTACAACAGCCAGAAGAACGTCAACGCCGTTGCGCTCAGCTGCAAGAAGCCCAGCGACGTCGCCAAGGTGCCGAAGCTGGCGCTGGCGCTGGCGCCGCATCGCGGCACGCCCCTGAAGCCGCTGCGCATGATGATCATGGGCATACCCAACGTCGGCAAGTCGACGCTGATGAATGCGCTGCTCAAGAAGCGCGTGGCCGCCGTCGGCGACGAGCCGGCCGTGACCAAGACGCAGCAGCGTCTTTACCTTGGCAACAACATGGTGCTGATCGATACGCCCGGCATGCTGTGGCCAAAGATCCAGCACCCCAGCGATGGCCTCATGCTGGCCGCCAGCCACGCCATCGGCAGCAACGCGCTGATCGAGGAAGAAGTCGCGACCTTCCTTGCCGATGAACTGCTCAAGCGCTACCCGCACCTGCTGGCGGCGCGTTACGGCTTCAAGACCGAAGGCATGGACGGCGTGGCGGTAGTGGAAGGCGTTGCCATCAAACGCGGCTTCCGCCTCAAGGGTGGCGACTTCGACTTCGAGAAGGCCGCGCACACCTTCCTGCAGGACTATCGCACCGGTGCGCTCGGACAAATCACGCTGGAGACGCCTGCTACGCGTGCAGAGTTGCTGGCCAATTACCAGGCCGAGCTGGCCATTGCGGCGGCGGAAGAAGCCGCAGAACTCGCAGCCATCGCGGCCGAGGAAGCGGAAAAGAATCGCGGTCGCCCCGAATAGAGCGAGCCGATTTCGCAGGTCAGGAAAACCGCTCCGGCGGTTTTTTTATTGCGTGCATGGTTGCAAGTTTTCACTGAGGTTCGAGGTTCACGCCGGACGGTGGACCTCAGTTCCTGTCGCAGGCAGCCGTTCCGGTGCCGATATCGGGAGCGCAGGATTTTCTCCTGACGTCGTAGGTTTTGACCGGCACCCAGCGCTGATCTTGAATGCGATAGACGGTAAACGCGGGATTTTGCAAATTGCCGTTGGCATCGAACGCGACCGTGCCAAGCAAGCCTTTGTGGCGAATTTTGTGGAGTTCCTCCACGATCCTGTGCGGTTCCAGTGAATTGGCCTTCTTGATCGCCGCAATCAATGTGTTGCAGGCATCGTAGGACGAGACCGTGTAGACGCTGATACCGGTTCGAAATTTCGCGTGGAAGTTTTTCTCCAACGCCTTGAATTGCGGGTGTTCCTCGTAGTGCTTGCCGGGAGCCGAGGCAAACAGGCCATCGCCCGCACCCTGGATCATGCTCAGGAAAATCGGATTCACTACGCTGCCGGTCAGGAACAATTTTGCGGAGACGCGCAGCCGCTGTCGGGCACGCACCAGATCCTCCGAACGCCGAAGGTAGCCGCCGAAGAAGATCAGATCGACTTCACCGGCTGTAAACTGGGTCAATACGGCGTTGAAATCGGAAGTCTTGTTGCTCACGGTGCTGCGGACAACAACCTGGTTGGGCGAACGAAATTGTTCGGCAAACAGCTCTGCCATGCGCGCGCCGAAAGCGGTGGTGTCGTCGATGATCGCGATGCGTTTTGACTTCAGTTCCTGAGTCGCAAACTCGGCAATGGCGATGGCGACATCTTCACTGCTGCCGACCGCGCGAAAGCTGGTCGCATAGCCCTGTTGGGTAAATTCCGGCGCAGCCGCAGAGGCACTGATCTGCGGTACGCCGGCTTCGGCATAGATGGGCGCCGCAACGATGGTCGGCGCCGATAACCAGTGACCGATCACCCCGGCAACACCGGCGGTGACCATCGATTTGGCGACGAACCCGGCGACGGCGACGTCGGCTTTGTCGTCCATGGCAAGCAGCTTGAAGACTATTTTCTTGCCATTCATGGAGTAGCCGGCGCGGTTGGCTTCATCGATCTTCAGCTGGACTCCGTATTGGCCGCTCTGCGCCAGAGGCCAGGCAAGCGGGCCGGCAAATCCGATCAGGACGGTTTGTGTATTGTCTGCGGCCGAAGCGGCGAGGGCAGGGCTGCCGGAGCAAGCGGAATGGATGAGGACGGCTAGAAAAAGGCGGCGGAGCTTTTTCATGGATGTTCCTTCCTGAAACAGCCTCGCCGTCATCGGGCGGCTCCCGTGCGCAAGGCTGATACACGGATCAATATATTTCCTTTTTGATAATTGTCTTGCGAGCAAGAAAAGGGTTTTTCGGTGTTTGTTTTGCTTTTCGGAAACCAGCAGGCGTAAAAAAGGCTTTCCGAAGAAAGCCTTTTTGGCGGCGGTACTGCTTGCCGGTGACGGACTACCGCTGGATTACCAGGAAGTCACGACCGAGTTCTTGTACTTCTCGATCACGAATTTCTTGATTTCCGGGCTGTGGTAAGCCTTGACCAGCTTGGCAACCCAAGGCTTGTCCTTGTCTTCGACGCGCACGGCGATGACGTTGACGTAAGGGCCCTTGGCGGCTTCGATGGCGATGCCGTCCTTGGTTGGCGACAGGCCGGCGGATTCAGCAAAGTTGCCGTTGATGGCGGCGGCATCGAAATCATCCAGCGAACGCGGCAGTTGGGCTGCATCCAGTTCGATGATCTTGACCTTCTTCGGATTGTCGACGATGTCCAGCGGTGTTGCCTTCAGGCCCGCATCAGGTTTCAGCTTGAGCACGCCTTGCGCTTGCAGCAACAGCAGCGCGCGGCCGCCGTTGGTAGGGTCGTTAGGGATGCCGACGCGAGCGCCGTTCTTCAGGTCGTTGAGCGACTTGATCTTCTTCGAGTACACGCCCATCGGGAAGGTGATGGTGGTGCCGACGCTGACCAGCTTGTAGCCGCGGTCCTTGACTTGCGCGTCCAGGTACGGTTGGTGCTGATAGCTGTTGGCGTCGAGGTCGCCGGCAGCCAGCGCCGCGTTCGGCTGGATGTAGTCGCTGAACTCAACGATCTGCAGCTTCAGGCCGTCTTTCTCGGCCAGCTTCTTTACCTGTTCCAGGATTTCAGCGTGCGGGCCGCCGGTGGCGCCGATCTTGATCGGCTTGTCTTGCGCCAGGACCGGTGCGGACACCAGGCCGGCAACCACGCTCAGACCTGCGAAAAATTGGATTAATTGACGACGATTCATTGTTTCCCTCTCTCTTCGATAGCAGCAGCGGATAGCTGCATTATTTTTTACGCCTGGACCTGTTCTTAACGATGGCTCAGACGACGTACCAGGACATCGCCCAGTGTTTGCACCAATTGCACAAATATGATCAGGATCAGCACCACCGCCAGCATCACTTCCGGCAGGAAGCGCTGGTAGCCGTAGCGGATGCCGAGGTCGCCCAGGCCGCCGCCGCCGATCGCACCGGCCATGGCGGAATAACCGACCAGGCTGACGAAGGTGATCGTAAGACCCGCGACGATACCAGCAAACGCTTCAGGCACCAATACCTTGTAAATGATTTGCCACGTGGTCGCGCCCATCGCTTGCGCGGCTTCGACCAGGCCGTGGTCGACTTCGCGCAAGGCGGTCTCGACCAGGCGCGCGATGAACGGCGCCGACGCGATGGTCAGCGGCACGATCGCGGCAGCAGTGCCGATCGAGGTGCCGACGAAGAAGCGCGTGAATGGAATCACGGCCACCAGCAGAATGATGAACGGCGTCGAGCGC
This sequence comes from Herbaspirillum sp. NPDC101397, assembly GCF_044767325.1. Taxonomy (NCBI): domain Bacteria; kingdom Pseudomonadati; phylum Pseudomonadota; class Betaproteobacteria; order Burkholderiales; family Oxalobacteraceae; genus Herbaspirillum; species Herbaspirillum sp. NPDC101397. The sequence goes on along the minus strand of NZ_JBIWNS010000013.1, from coordinate 74,735 downwards.
ACGGCGTTGACCAGCAGGCCGGCGATGCGGTTGAACGCGACGTTGGGCAGGATGCCCTTGCGTTCGGTCAGGTGCAGCGCGATGCCCAGCGGCACGCCGAAGACGGCGCCGAGCAGGCCGGAGATGCCGACCATCATCAGCGTTTCGCCGAACGAGCTGATGAAGAGATCAATCAGTTCAGATGACATGGTTCAGCTCCTCTACCACGACGCCTTGCGCACGCAGGTAATCCATTGCATTGGTAATGTTCTCGGCGGTGCCGTTGGCGAGGATCGCCAGCGAACCGAAGGCCTGGCCCTGGATCTCGTCGATCTGGCCGTGCAGGATATTGAAGTCCAGGTTGAAACGGCGCACCGCTTCCGACAGATGCGGCTGGTCCACGCCCGAGCCGGTGAAGGCGAAACGGAACAGATGGTCGGTACCCGCGCCGGCCTCGGTATTGGCCAGGCGCGCGCGCAGGCGCTCCAGCACGCCCTTGGGCAGTTCGTGGGCGATGACGTCGCCGATCAGGGCGCGCGTGACTTCATGTTTCGGTTCGCGGAACACGTCCAGCACTTCACCCTGTTCGATGACTTCGCCGGCTTCCATCACGGCGACGCGATCGCAGATCACCTTGATGACTTCCATCTGGTGAGTGATGAGGACGATGGTCAGGCCCAGTTCCTTGTTGATCTTGCGCAGCAGCTCGAGAATCGAGCGCGTGGTTTCCGGATCGAGCGCCGAGGTTGCTTCGTCCGACAGCAACACCTTGGGATCGTTGGCGAGCGCGCGGGCGATGCCGACGCGCTGTTTCTGACCGCCGGAAATTTGCGCCGGATAGCGATCCTTCAGGGCGGTCAGGCCGACCAGTTCCAGCAGCGGCTCAACTTTCTTGGCGATCTCTGCCTTGGACAGGCCGGCCAGTTCCAGCGGCAGCGCGATGTTGTTGTACACCGTGCGCGACGACAGCAGGTTGAAGTGCTGGAAAATCATCCCGATGTGGCGACGCGCATCGCGCAGATCGTCGGCCGACAGCGTGGTCATGTCCTTGCCGTCGAGGATGATCTTGCCCTCGGTCGGACGATTGAGCAGGTTGATGGTGCGCACCAGCGTGCTCTTGCCGGCGCCGCTGCGGCCGATGATGCCGAAGACTTCGCCCTTGCGGATGGACAGGTCGACGTTGCGTACCGCATCGACCGTGCCGCCGCCGTTGGGGAAGCGTTGGGTGACCCCCTGTATTTCGATCATATTACTTTCGATGTTGCTGAATTGTTGCTTCATGAAAAAGGCAGCAGGGCGGCTAAATAACCAGCCTGCTGCCGATATTTTTATATAGAGCCGTGATTTTATGAGGATTTCGTTGCAGGCGGAACTACATTTTGCATATTCCCTAATGAGAAAAAGGCATAACCAAGCGCTTTTTGGCGCGAATTGCAAAGAAGAAAGAGGATCGGCTCATGCCTGCAATTTCAATTTTGATCATTTACCAAGACCCGCCTGCATGTTTGTGCCAATGCGACTAAGATAGCCGTCCCGACCCGGAAGGAAACCATCGATGGCATATGTCTATACAACCATGAAGTCGCCCGTCGGCGAGCTGACCCTGGTCGGCCGTGGCGAGCGACTGGCGGCGATCCTGTGGGAAAACGACAAGCCCACGCGGGTACGGCTGGGCGAGATGAGCCCGGACCCGGACAGCCCGGTCTTGCGCGAGACCGAACGCCAGCTCAACGAGTACTTCGCCGGCAAGCGCAAACAGTTTGAAGTCGAGCTCGATTTCACCGGCACCGATTTCCAGAAGCGGGTGTGGGCGGCGCTGCTGACCATCCCCTTCGGCGAGACCCGCAGCTACAGCGAAATTGCGGTGCAGTTGGGCGACATCAAGGCGGTGCGGGCAGTCGGCGCGGCCAACGGCAAGAATCCCATCTCCATCATCGCCCCTTGTCATCGCGTGATCGGCGCCTCGGGCGAGCTGACCGGCTTCGCCGGCGGACTCAAGGCCAAGGAGCTGCTGCTCACGCTGGAGGGCGCGCATGCCTTGCACAACAAGCCCGGCACCGCGGTCCCGCAAAAGCGCCGAAGCAAGCTGCCCGATCCGAACCAGGGTTTGCTGTTCGCCGATTGATCTGATGATCGTCCAGCGACGCAAACTCTGCGCACAATAAAAAAGGCCTCGATCGCTCGAGGCCTTTTCTTTTGCTGCATGTTGCGTACAGCTGCGTGGAAAGCGTGCTTTCCGGTGCGCCCGCATTCCGGAGAATGCAGGCGCAGCCGAATTACATCATGCCGTCCATACCGCCCATGCCGCCCATACCACCCATGCCGCCTGGCATACCGCCAGCCGACTTGTCTTCCGGCAGTTCTGCAACCAGTGCGTCGGTTGTCAGGATCAGGCCGGCGACCGAAGCGGCGTTTTGCAGTGCCGAACGGGTAACCTTGGCTGGATCCAGAACGCCCAGTTCAACCAGGTCGCCGTAGGTGCCGTTGGCAGCGTTGTAACCGTAGTTGCCAGTGCCTGCCAGGACAGCGTTGATCACGACCGAAGGTTCGTCGCCTGCGTTGAACACGATCTGGCGCAGTGGCTCTTCGACAGCGCGCAGAACGATCTTGATGCCGGCTTCCTGGTCAGGATTGTCGCCCTTCAGGTTCTTGACGTTGGCGCGAGCGCGCAGCAGTGCAACGCCGCCGCCTGGCACAACGCCTTCTTCAACAGCAGCGCGGGTTGCGTGCAGAGCATCTTCAACGCGTGCTTTCTTTTCCTTCATTTCGACTTCGGTGGCTGCGCCAACCTTGATCAGAGCAACGCCGCCTGCCAGCTTGGCAACGCGTTCTTGCAGCTTTTCGCGATCGTAGTCGGAAGTCGCTTCTTCGATTTGCGCGCGGATTTGCTTGACGCGTGCTTCGATAGCGATGGCTTCGCCGTTGCCGTCGATGATGGTGGTGTTTTCCTTGCCGATTTCGATACGCTTGGCTTGGCCCAGTTCAGCCAGAGTGGCTTTTTCCAGGGTCAGGCCGACTTCTTCGGCGATCACTTGGCCGCCGGTCAGGATAGCGATGTCTTCCAGCATTGCCTTGCGACGGTCGCCGAAGCCAGGAGCCTTGACGGCTGCAGTCTTCAGGATGCCGCGGATGTTGTTCACAACCAGCGTTGCCAGTGCTTCGCCTTCGACATCTTCAGCGATGATCAGCAGTGGACGGCCGGCCTTGGCGACTTGTTCCAGGATCGGCAGCAGGTCACGGATGTTCGAAACCTTCTTGTCGAACAGCAGGACGAATGGGTTTTCCAGAGCAACAACTTGCTTTTCTTGGTTGTTGATGAAGTAAGGCGACAGGTAGCCGCGGTCGAATTGCATACCTTCGACGATGTCCAGTTCGTTTTCCAGCGACTTGCCGTCTTCCACGGTGATGACGCCTTCTTTGCCGACTTTGTCCATTGCCTTGGCAATGATGTCGCCGATATCGGAATCCGAGTTAGCCGAGATCGAACCGACTTGTGCGATTTCCTTGCTTGTCGTTGTTGGCTTTGCCAGCAGCTTGACTTCAGCGACGATGGCGGTGACAGCCTTGTCGATGCCGCGCTTCAGGTCGGTTGGGTTGAAACCGGCTGCAACGTACTTGAAGCCTTCGCGAACGATCGCTTGAGCCAGCACGGTAGCGGTAGTAGTACCGTCGCCTGCGTTGTCGGAAGTCTTGGAGGCAACTTCCTTAACCAGTTGCGCGCCCATGTTTTCCAGCTTGTCTTTCAGTTCGATTTCTTTCGCAACCGACACGCCGTCCTTGGTGACGGTTGGGGCGCCGAAGCTGCGCTCCAGAACCACGTTACGGCCCTTGGGACCCAGGGTTACCTTGACTGCGTTAGCCAGGATGTTGACGCCATTGACGATTTTTGCACGTGCGTCATCGCCGAAAATTACTTGTTTTGCTGCCATGTTGGATTCTCCAAAATTCGTTTGTTATTGCAATTGAATCAGCTTGATCAGCATTGATCAGACTTGTTCGCTGCCGGCGCAGGACGATTTACGTCGCGCCGCGGCAGGGGACGTCGATTATTTTTCGACGACGGCGAACAGGTCTTCTTCACGCATGACCAGCAGTTCCTGGCCGTCGATCTTCACGGCTTGGCCGGAGTACTTACCGAACAGAACGCGGTCGCCGACCTTGACTGCCAGCGGACGGACCTTGCCGTCATCCAGGATCTTGCCGTTGCCGACTGCCAGGATTTCGCCTTGATCCGGCTTTTCAGTTGCTGCGTCAGGCAGCACGATACCGGATGCGGTCTTGGTTTCTTGGTCGAGACGCTTGACGATAACGCGATCGTGCAAAGGACGAAGGCTCATGAAAACTCCTTAAAATTCAATAAGTTATAAATAAATTGCGGCATCGGCTGCAAAGTGTACTTAAGCCCTGCAGCAAGAAATCCGTGCCACATCGGAAAAGTGGGTAGGCCAGGAGGAGTTGTTAGCACTCTCCCCTAACGAGTGCTAAGTATAGGGGTGGGAAGGGGGTTTTTCAAGGGCAGGGATGATTTATATACGTCCAGACGACTGTCGGAATTCATTTAAGTCTGAACTTTTGCCACTTAACTCTGAATTTCTCGTCTCAATAGCCCTGTTTCCAGAATGTTGATTTGCACCGAGAATTGCCCCACGTTCAGAACACAATTCTGCTGATGACCGTCAACAGAAGATCGGAGTGATCGAGGTGGCCTTACCAGGCATTATTCGACTCTGGCACCTTCGTGACCGGGTCTCATTGCGAGAGATCATCGGGGTTCAGGGATCTCACGCAGCACCGTCAGGCGGCATTCGCGCTGAAGCCAGTGAGCCGGCCTATGCAGATAGGCGTCCCGGGGGATCTACAGAAAAATACGCACTAAAACTCTCAGCGTAGTTCATCACGCAAGCAGCGCGGTACCTTATAGCAGCTCCACTTGGCGCTGCGATCCTTGGATTCAGAGGGGCGTACGATCGGGGCGAAGCCTTCGTCAGATGCTGGAAGGTGGGTCAGTGGGGGAAGGGGCAATTTCGCGAGAAAATCAAAAAAACACATGCAATCGCGTTGCGGCATTCGCCCGGCAATGGAAAGTGGACGAGTCGGATAGAAAAATTCTACAGGCACAGGAATACTCACAAGGCAAAATTCCCAGAAAAATAATCTGCCGGGAATTCGCTTGTGAGGTCGGTGACGACATGTGGTCGCCCAATTGTGCGTCGTTGACTATTTGCTCAACACATAGTCAAATTTGCCCGGTTGCACGAGGAAGAACAAGCAGTCGGTGTCCGAGATGCACTCCGTCACATGCGACTCTTCACCGCGTTGAAACCAGTAGGAACCTACCGGAAGCGGAACTGCTTTCCCACCGGCCTGATAGTTGGCGCCGACACCCTTCAGCACCACGGCATAGTAGTCCTCGGTGTGTGTATGCGGAGCGCTCTTGAAGCCGGCCGGTGCGCGAACGAAAGTACCGTGACGTCCGTTTGCCAAATTCCCATAGGCCGGACCCGCCTTGAGCTCCTTGCCATCCGACTTCACGCCGGTATCTACAAACTTGATGTCGCCGGCGGGAACGCTCACCGACGGGCCTTCGTGCGCAGGCTTCTTGTCCGCAGCGCTTGCGACGATGGAAACACCGAAAGCCAGCCCCATTGCAATGATTACTTTTTTCATGTTCATGATAGTGTTTGATATAAAGATGATGTTGAATGATCGTGACAGTCACGGATCATGATTGCCAATCGGCGTCGTGATTGATGAGGGTAAATACCTACCCATCCATCAGTTCACTCCGCGTTACTTATTCAGAAGCCCGGCCACTTTGGCCACACCTGCCTGGGCGCAGACTTCGTCTTTGTCACCACCAGGCGAGCCACCGACACCGAGTCCGGCAATGGTTTCTTCTCCCACCTTGAATGCCACTCCGCCAGGCAACGCCGTGACATTGGGTGTGCTTGCCAGCGACTGAGCCAGCAGAGGTGGATACTTCGACAGAACACCGATATAGCCGCTGGTCGTATCGACATGGAAGATCGGCCCCATCGTCACGACCGTGTAGGCCTTGCGGAAGCTGCTGTCCTTGGTGTGAATCACCGCATGGTCGCCGCGCAGAACAACTTGCGGCGTTCCCGATACATCGACAACCGTCGCAGTCACGTCGTAGCCATTTGCCTTGCATGTGTCCACCGCCGTTTGCGCTGCAATAATTGCCGTGCTCAACGGCAGCGTCTTGCCGCTGACCGATACCTGTGCCTGAGCCGGTGCCTGAGAGATCAGGGCGATAAGTCCCACCATAACGGTCAACGATGCGACCCCTACGCCAAGTTTTTCTTGCAGGCTGGCAGTGTCAAATCGGTTGCCCGATTTGCCGCCGGTGCCGCGTGCAGTTTTGTTTATGATTTTCATATTTCAGTTATCTCGCATGGGTTGATTTGAGCGGCAAAAGAGTCGATACACGAAACACCAACAACGCTTCTTCCTGATCGCCTAAGCTGATCGGTCGTCTTGTTTCGCTTGGTCGCTTTGCCTGAAATGAATCATGCTCTGAATCGATTTAAAACAGAATCATGCAAATGTGAGAATCATTTCCTCAGAAAATGATTAAATTGCGGGGATCTGAAAGGGGCGCAGCTCGTCGTTCTTTCTTGGACTGGCGGCACCTGATTGCATCAAGGAAGGCTGCGCATGCGCCCGCATCCGTAATGGAAAATCCGGGAGGCATAGTCGTGTTTCACCCTATTCCATAGGGTATTGATGCGCGCCATGGGAAACGCACTAGTGCCTAAGCGAGTTAGGGCTCAAATGGCTTGCAACGGCGTCTGTAAGAAATGGAGGGGAATCAACTGCGTCGGAGCAATTCGGCAGGAGGACAAACGTCGCCGGTGGTCCGGGTACACCAGCGATGTCGAGTGTGCATCGGGGGGGAATTCAATCAGAAGGAATGCGCCCGAATTCAGCAAGCAACTCGCGAAGTTGCGGTACAGCATAGTCAATGAATCTGCGCAGCTTTGCCGGCATCGCTTCCCGGGAAAGAAAAACCACATGAACCGGAATCGGCTCAACCTCAAAATCTTGCAAGACGTATTGCAATTTCCCAGCCTTTACCGCGTCGTGCACATCGTGTTCAAGGATGAAGGTCACACCGATGCCTGCGATAGCCGCATCCACTGCGGCATCCGGCGACGAAACCAGTAAGCGCGGTACATCGGAAACTGTGTATGTTTGCCCCGTATCCTGACTGCGGTAACGCCATGGAGAGAGGCTTGGACTATCGAATACGACGCAAGGAAATTTGTTCAAATCCTCCGGCGTCTCGGGCAGGCCATATTTATCCAGAAGCGCCGGGCTGGCTACGGTCACCACCCGCAATGCCCCAACCCTCGTCGCGACCAGACTGCTGTCACGCAGATTCCCGACACGGATTGCCACGTCGGCGTGTACGTCGATCAAGTCAATGACGCGATCGGACTGTACCAGCCGGATTCGAATCTCGGGATAGAGCGCGAGAAACTGATTGATGACCGGCAGCACCCGCAAACGCGCAACCTGCACGGGCGAGGTGACAACCAGTTCTCCCCGTGGGGTCGTGAATTCACCGGCGGCACGCCGCTCCAGTTCGTCCACGTCTTCGAGGATTCGCTTTGCCGCAGCGACATACTCAATGCCCGCTTCGGTCAGCGCGAGCTTCCTTGTTGTTCTGATGATCAGCCTCGTCCCGACCATCGCTTCAAGGTCGCTGACGTTCCTGGTGAGCGTGGGAGCTGATACATTCAATTTTCTGGCAGCGGCCGACAAGCTGCCTTCCTCAACCGAGGCCACCAACATCGCCATCGCTTCTAGTCGGTCCACTTGATGCACCCAGAAAAAATATGAAGAATCAATTCTAACCCCAGGTTGCCCAATTCAAGCCAGGTCCTGTCCGCCGGGACGGGCCTGGCTTGTCGCGACATAGTGTCGCTGCACATTAGAACTGTGTCAGACCACCGTCGACCACCATTTCGGTTCCAGTGGTGTACGACGAATCGTCGCTTGCCAGAAACAACGCTGTCTTGGCCAGCTCCTCAGGGCTGCCGAAACGCTTCAGTGCAACCTTGTCTGTAATGCTGGCGGCGACCTGCGACAGCACGTTGTCGGGCAGGCCGATCTTGCTGTAGAACGGAGTTGCAATTGCGCCCGGGCTGATGGCGTTGACACGGATGCCGAGCGGTGCCAGTTCGGCACCCAGGGTGCGAACCAGGGAGCGCGTTGCTGCCTTGGTGGCGGCCAGAATCGACAGGCCTGGATAACCGATGGTGTTGAGGAAGGAGGTCGTCACGATGACGCTGCCGCCCCGGCTCATCAGCGGAGCCGTCTTTTGGATCGTGAAGAATGTGCCTGTGAAATTCAACGCGAGGTTTTCGTTGATGTAGTCCTCGGTGACGGAAGCGAGAGGAGCGACCGTGGTGGCGCCGGCGTTGGCAAAGACGACGTCGATGTGGCCGAACTGCGTACGGGTTTTTTCGACTGCACGTTCGATATCCGCTACCTTGCGGATGTCCGCCTGGATCAGCAGAGCGTTGCCATTGAGCGCCTTGCCGGCTTCTGCCAGACGTTCGGCGTTCGAGCCAACCAGCACGACATTGGCGCCTTCCGCTTGGAACAGCTTTGCAGTTTCCAGTCCGATGCCTGATGTGCCGCCGGTAATAAATGCCACTTTGTTGCTGAGTTTCATGATTTTTCCTTTGAGTGATAAGTTGGATCGCAATGCAATGGCTGACGATGACGTCACTTCGTCAACTTGTTGTGTTGAATGCCTTGCTTGGAACAAATAGTAGATCTCACCACTTTTAAAGAGAATCCATTAAACCTGATTAATATCTAATCAAAATATGAGGAAGTAACCAAGATGCCGGGATCGCGGTCAATAGCGACTGGTGTGCTTGTCAGGCTGAGGGAGGGCTTTGCTTTCGAGATTTTCCGGGAGCCGGTGTTAAGCCGCGCGATAGCTTGAATGCGTACACATCGGGAGCATTGCCGGGTAGGAGGAGTGCGGCATCTTGCGTCAGATCTTTCCGAGTGAAAACGGCGCCTGCGAGGCGCCTGTCGTTTCAGAAGAGACCAGGAAGCGCCGCCAATTTATTGCGCTTCCGGGTCGGGGGCCGGTAGCAGGAATTCTCTTTTGTCGGTCACCGTCAGCCATGTTTGCGCATCATCCGGCACTTTTCCCTGTTGCGTAATGAGGGGCCATGTCTTCGCAAACTGGATGTTGATATCGATATAGTCGCGGTCTTTGCCGGCGAGCGTCTCTTTGGCGCGGATTGCTCCTGCGGGGCATACCAGCTCACATATTGCGCAGTTGACACAAACGGATGGATCGATCACCACAAAATTCTGTCCTGCGCGGAAAGCCTGCACAGGGCAGACTTCCACGCATTCCATGAACTTGCAGCGAATACAAGCTTCGGTGACTACATAGCTCATGACATTTCTTTCTGAAAATCAGAAACCGGCGTCAACGTCAAAAAACACATTAGGCTTGCGATACACCGCCAGGATCACGCAGCCTTCGTCGGAGCGGGTTTCGTGCAACGAACCGGGCTTGCGCCATGTGAATTCACCGGCGCGTGCGATGCCGTCGTGATCATAGAAAGAGCCTTCCAGCACAAAGCTCTGTTCGATCTCCGGATGACGATGGAACGGGAGGGTGGTGCCAGGTTCCCATTTCAGCAGGCAAGTCAGCTCGCCGCTTTCGGCATTTTCGTACAGCGCCTTGATGCGGATGCCTTTGTGTTTGGTCGGCTTCCATTCCAGATCATCCGGCTTGACATAGGTAGACCCGTTAGGCGTTGGGGCCAGTTTTCCCTTCAAGCGGGTTTCGACGACTGCGTTCATTTTCATCTCCTTAAAAAATGCGGCTGTTCCGCGATAAGTTGAACAACTACTACAACACTTCGTTTCTGGTTTCCCGGGCGGCCAGCGCCGCGACAAGCGTGATGACGGCCAGTACGATCAGCATGATCGAGACGCCGGCGGTCCCTCCGAAATAAGCCATCAGCCCCGTCGCCAGCATCGGCGAAAGCCCGCCGCCGATGGCAGCTGCGACTTGAAAGCCGAAGGAGGCGCCGCTGTACCGCACATTGGCACCGAAGAGTTCAGGGAAATACGTCGCTTCCGGTGCAAACATGAGTCCATGGCCCAGGCTCAGCGCCACGATCATCGTGCCGATCACGATGGTCGCGTCTTTCGTATCCAGCATCGTGAAGAGCGGGAAAGCCAATAGCATCGTGATGATCGCTCCCGCTATATACATGGGGCGTCGGCCGATGTAATCGGACATCAGCCCGAACAGGGGAATCGTCACCACTTCGACGATCGCCGCATAGAGAATGCCGTCCAGGATCAGGGACTTCGGCAACGAAAGTGTGTTGGTGGCGTACAGAACGATAAAGACGGTCAATATGTAGACCCAGGACACTTCCGAAATTTTCAGTCCGATCGCCGTCAGGAATGAACGCGGGTTCTTCAGGATGGCGTCCAGAACCGGGCTCTTCGACAGTTCATTTTTTTCTTTCATGCGGAGGAAAACCGGCGACTCTTCCACCTTGCTGCGGATGAAATAGCCCACCACCACCAGCACCAGGCTCAGCAAAAACGGTATCCGCCATCCCCAAGCCATGAAGTCGGCTTCAGGCAACTTCGAGACAATGGAAAAGACTGCGGTAGCAATGAGCAATCCGAGCGGAAAGCCGACCTGAACCAGACTTCCATAAAATCCGCGTCGATTTGGTGGTGCATGCTCCAATACCATGAGTGCTGCACCGCCCCATTCTCCGCCCAGGCCAATGCCTTGAATGAAGCGCAGGGTGATCAGAAGAACCGGCGCCCATATCCCGACCTGAGCATAGGTGGGGAGGCAGCCGATCAGAACCGTCCCCAGGCCCATGATGAACATCGTCAGCAAGAGCATCGATTTGCGACCGACCCGGTCGCCGAAGTGCCCGAAAATGGCGCCGCCCAGCGGGCGTGCAAAAAAGCCGACGGCATAGCTGCCCAGTGCCGCCAGCGTGCCGATGATTGGCGAGACGTTCGGGAAAAACAACTTGTTGAATACCAGCGCTGCCGCCATGCCATAAATAAGAAAGTCGTACCACTCGATAATCGTCCCAATCGAGCTGGCTGCTGCGATTGTGCCGATCTTCCCTTTTGTTTCTGCCTTTCCTCCGGTCACCGCGTGACTTGTTGTTGGAATTGCCATCTGTGCCTCCTTCGTGTGATTTTTTACGAAGAACCGATTCTCGATACGAGAAACTCTATCTATCAGCAGTGGAAAATATCTTATTGGGAAACAATCGTTGTAACGAAATTCACTGTTGAATACAATAAATCGTACCTATCACCCTTCTTCTCCTGGTTCAGCTAGACAGCTGATGAAACTCAATGTAGCATCAAGTATCCCAACAGTAAACATTTTAATTAAAAGTTTCATAAAGGAGATTGGCATGAAAGTTGGCATTTTTATTTATCCAGATGTAGAGCCGATTGATTTGGCAACCTTCGGCGTGTTGTCGATGGCGCGTCGTGTTGATCCTGACATTCAGATCTGCACACTTGCGCCGCAGAGCGGAGAAGTTCGGCTGGCGAACGGGCTGCGGGTGATCGCCGACTACGGTGTCGACGACGCGCCGGCGCTGGATGTGATTGTCGTGACGGGAGGTCCGGGATGGCAGGCGCAGACTGTTGCGAAGAGCACGCTCGATTTCCTGAGGACGCGTGCGGCCGATACGTTGCTGGTCTCAGTGTGCACCGGCGGCATGATCATGGCCGCAGCTGGCGTTCTTGATGGAAAGAGCGCGACGACCAAGGTTGAAGTCATTGGCGCCGAGGTTTCTCCGTTGAGCGTGATGGCGTCGAAATATCCGGAGATTTCGACAGTGCATTCAAGCCTGGTCGATGAAGGAACTATCGTCACCGGCGGCGGGGTGACGCTGTGCATCGACGCGATGATGCATCTGCTCAAGACAAGAATCGACCCGAAAGTGGCGGATGAGACCGCCCGGATCATGGAGTATTCCCGGGCATGGCAGGCCAACATAACTGCGTTGCCGCCGGTTCAAGTCTGATGATGTCGGACGCTCCTCCCGCCGACGCGGCCGCCGGGCTGTCTGACGTAGAAATACGTCTGGGTACGCGCGTGTACGAACTTCGCAATGCGCGCAGTTATACGCTTGAGCAGCTGTCGGTCGAGACCGGATTTACCAAGGGATACCTTTCAAAGATAGAAAATTCGAAAGTCATTCCTCCAATCGGCACGCTGATAAAAATAGCGCAGGCGCTGCATACCGATCTGGCTGAATTGCTCGGTACGGAAGTGCTGGCCGAAAGCACCAGCGGAATCTGCGTCGTGCGCGCATGGGCACGCGAACCCAGCGTGCGCGGCGACAGCTCGTTCGGCTACGACTACATTGCGCTGGCCAACAAGCGGCGCCGCAAGACCATGGATCCCTTCATCATGGTATTTCCCTCCGATCTGTCGCACGACGTGCGATTTGAGCATGAGGGGGAGGAGTTCATTTACATACTCGAGGGGCAAGTCGAGTTTAGCTTTGTGGTTGACGGCAAGGAGCGGCAGTGGGTTCTGTCTCCGGGCGACAGCATCTATTTTGACTCGCAGACACCGCATCGCGGGCGCGGTCTGCAGGCGCAATCCAGGGCGTTGATGGTGACATCGCAGCCGGCGGATTCCGGAGGCGACAGCGCGCTTGGGATGCGGCCAGGGTAAAGAGCATGGCGGTCGGTCGATGTGCTCCATTGAATCGATCGGCCATCGTCAGACGATTCAAATTATGGAGGAAATGGCTGTCATGAAAAATCTTACGCTAGGCGGGAAGCTGTATTTGATATTGGTGCTGATGTGGGTCGGTTTGGTGTCGTTCGGCGTCTGGTCTGCGTGGAACACGCGCAGCATTTTGACGGAAGAGCGTCGCACCAAGCTTCGCGCCAATGTCGAGATTGCAGAATCTGTAGTCAAGGGCTATGCCGCACGTGTGGATAGCGGCGAGCTCACCATGGCGGAAGCACAGAAGCGTGCCATCGCAAATATCTCCGCCATGCGCTTCAACCCGGAAGGTTATTTCGTCGTGCAGGATCAGGACTTTATCGCGCTGGTCCATGCGAATCAGAAAATTGTGGGGAAGAGCCAGCGGGATTTCAAAGATACCAATGGAAAGTACTTTATCCAGGAGCAGCGGAAACAGATCGATGCCACCGGCGAAGCGCAGGTGGATTATTCCTTCCCGCATCCGGGAGATACCGTTCCTGCACCGAAGATCACCTACGCCAAGCTCTTCAAGCCGTGGGGATGGACAATTTTTACCGGAGCGTATGTCGATAGCATCGAGCTTGTGTTCTATAGCGAACTCAAGGGCATTCTGAGCATCACGATTGCAATCGGCTTGCTGCTGACGGCGCTGACCTATCTCGTCATTCGCAACGTTGCGCGCAGCCTCGGTGGGGAGCCGTCGTACGCCGCCGAGATTGCGTCGAGAATTGCGGATGGCGACCTGGCATTCGAGATCAACGTAAAAGGCGACAACGAAAATAGTATGCTGGGCACCATGCATCGGATGCAGCGGCAATTGTCCGCGACGGTCGGCCAGATCCGCCAAGGCACGGACACGATTGAAGTCGGCGCCGGCGAGATCGCCGCAGGCAATCTTGACCTGTCTTCACGCACCGAGCAACAGGCGAGCTCTTTGGCGGAGACATCCGCCAGCATGGGGGAGCTCACTTCCGCGGTACAACAAAATACCGATAACGCGCGACAAGCGGGCGAGTTGGCCGGCAGTGCATCGCGCATCGCGGAGCGTGGCGGTGATGTGGTGAGCAAGGTGATAGAGACCATGCGTGGAATTAACGATAGTTCGCTCAAGATGGTCGACATCATCAGCGTGATCGACAGCATCGCCTTCCAGACGAACATCCTCGCACTTAATGCCGCCGTCGAAGCGGCGCGCGCCGGTGAACAAGGTCGCGGCTTTGCGGTCGTCGCGACGGAGGTCAGAACGCTGGCGCAACGCAGCGCTCAGGCGGCAAAAGAGATCAAGGGACTCATTGACGACTCCGTCGCGCGTGTCGGCAATGGCTCCGGCCTGGTGGAGAAAGCCGGAGCAACAATGAAGGAGATGATGGTTGCGGTTGACCGGGTGACGGATATCGTCGGCGATATCTCCTCTGCGTCAGAGCGACAAAGCACCTGGATTGGGCAGATCAACGATGCAATGATGCAAATGGACCAGGTCACCCAGCAAAACGCCGCGCTCGTCGAAGAGGCGGCTGCTGCTGCAGCGTCGTTGGAGGGGCAGGCGAAACGCTTGAAGCAGGCAGTCGAAATCTTCAAAACGGAGGATGCAAGATCGATGGCGGCAGCTGTATCTGCAAATGCTTCGACGCCTTCAGGGAATGCGGCTGGTGTGGGTCGCGGAGAACAATCGAAGAACAAATACCCACAGCAGAAATTGGCGCTACCGGCGAGGTAAGGCATGGGCCTGGTTCAATGGCGCGCCCGCTTTTCCGTTGAGCCGGCGCCGTTTTCCTGGGCCCCTGCGGGGTGGAGATGCCGTGAATTACGGAATGGATGTCGGCTTGGATTTGTAGATGACGACCAGCGCCCGGGACTCGCCGTTCAGGCTGCGTCCGCGATGGGGCGAGCGGGAGTCGAAATAAACGCTGTCTCCTGGTGATAGAACCCAGGTCTTGTTGCGTCCATCGATGATCGCCTCGAATTCCACTTCTCCATCGAGGATGAACATGAACTCTTCGCCTTCATGTTCGAAGCGAATGTCGCGGTCGACCTTGGACGGAAACACCATGATGAATGGCTCCATCTGTTTGTGGTGGCGCTTGTGTGCGAGCGCGACATAGTCGTAGCCAAAAGAGCTGCCGCCTTTGATGACGGATTCCCGTTGCCAGGACCGGACGACACAGACGGTGTCTGTGTCGATGGTCGCGTCTTCCGGCTCAAGCAGGTCTGCAATATCTGTTTCCAACACCTGCGCAATTTTAAGCAAGGTGCCGATGGGGGGAATGACTTTGGAGTTCTCAATCTTCGAAAGGTAGCCTTTCGTGAAGCCAGTGGCCGTTGCCAGGTTTTCCAAGGTGTAGCCGCGGGCGCCGCGCAATCGGGAAATTCGCTTTCCAAGTTGCAGCTCGATTGCCGTAGGAATTTCTTCTTTTACTGAATCCAGTTCGTCCGTCATTCGTCGATTTATCAAAAAATAAATATTGTTTTGAAAGATTGTCTTGCAATGTGTTGTTCGAAAGTGCTGCATGTTTTAGCACCTTTTAAGTGCAATGATACTTCGATTGCGGTCAGCGGCAGTTGTTTCGGGTCAAGAGCGGGAGCGCTTGGAGATGGCGATGCCGACTTTTGATGCAAAAATTTTCTGTCTCGGTTTTAAAGTGTGGCAAAAATGACGGTAGCGGTTTGCGGTCGCTTTGAGATCGCCTGAACTCAGCGCGAGATGAATCTTCGATTCAGATTCGATGGAGTTTGGCTTTAAACAAGCCCAGTTGGGACTTGAGCGGTAGTGCGGGTCAATGTCGCCGTGTTGAGCGATTTCGAAGTCGGTGATAGTATACGTTTAATATACGTTTTATATTCGTTTAATATACGATTGGTAAGCATTTAATATAAAGAGTCTTCATGGGAATCGTCAAAATCACCGAGCAGATGCACACCAATCTGCGCCTGAGCAGCGGCGCAATGAGCCGTTCCATCAATTCGCAGGCCGAGCACTGGCTGCGCGTGGGCATGATGGCGGAATTGAATCCAGGTCTTTGCTACAACGAAATCTGCCAGAAACTGCGCGAGGCGGAGCAGCAGGCGCGCGTCGAAGACGAGCGCCAGGAAATCACCCTGGCGATTGCAAAACTATGATGTTCACCGAAGTCGAGATCAAGACGCCCGCCGACATCGCCATGCTGCGCAAGTCCGGCGCGCTGGCGGCAAAGGTCCTGGAGATGATTGCGGAGCACGTGCGCCCCGGCGTCACCACCAACCAGCTGGACAAGTTGTGCCATGACTACATCGTCGACGTGCTCGACGCGGTGCCGGTCAACATCGGCTACAACGGGTATCCGAAAACGATCTGCACCTCGGTCAACCACGTCATCTGCCACGGCATTCCTTCCGACCGCGCCTTGAAGGACGGCGACATCGTCAATATCGACGTCGCCCTGACCAAGGACGGCTGGCACGGTGACACCAGCCGCATGTACTTCGTCGGCGAGCCGGGCATCCTTGCCAAACGCCTGGTGACCACAACCTACGAGGCGATGCGCGCCGGCATTCTCGCCGTGAAGCCGGGCGCGACCTTGGGTGACATCGGTTACGCCATCCAGTCGGTCGCGCACAAGGAAGGTTTCAGCGTGGTGCGCGAATATTGCGGCCACGGCATCGGCAGGATCTATCACGAAGACTTGCAGATCCTGCATTATGGACAACCGGGTGCCGGCCTGCCGCTGCAAACCGGCATGGTGTTCACCATCGAGCCGATGATCAACGCCGGCAAGCGCCATTCGAAAGAAATGCCCGACGGCTGGACCGTCGTCACCAAGGATCATTCCCTGTCTGCGCAATGGGAACACATGGTGGCGGTGACGGAGACCGGGTTTGAAGTGTTGACGCCGTGGCCCGATGGGGTGGGGGAGTATTCAGCGCTTGCCGCATGATGTTCCGTCGCCCGGTTTATCATCGGACGCGTCAATGAAAGGCCCGGATGACCGGGCTTTTTTTTCGCTTTGTATAATCTCGAAGAACGTCATGCACCGCGAGAAAGCTTATGGAATTAACGAGACTGGAAAAGCAACTGGGCTTCCTGAGGGAAATCGACCGCTTGAAAACGGTGGTGCGGCAGTCACCGTTGCTCGACCAAAGCCGCAAGGAAAACTCCGCCGAGCATTCCTGGCACCTGGCCATGTACGCCATGCTGCTGAGCGAGTATGCCAACGGCACCGTGGATGCCAATCGCGTCATCCGCATGCTCCTGTTGCATGACATCGTCGAAATCGACGTCGGTGATTTTCCGATTCATGGCGGATCTTCTGCGGTGGTGCAGGCGGAGCAGGAGGCGAAGGCGGCGGAGCGCCTGTTCGGCTTGCTTCCCGAAGCGCAGGGCGATCAGTTTCTGGCGTTGTGGCAGGAATTCGAACACGCGGAAACCGACGACGCAAAATTCGCCAAGGCGCTGGATCGCTTCCAGCCGCTGCTCATCAACATATTCACCGGCGGCGGCACCTGGACGGAGAACGGCGTTTCACTGGAGCAGGTGTTGTCCCGCTATGGTCCCGTGATCAAGAGAGGTGCACCGGAATTGTGGTCGGCTTGTGAGCAGTGGGTGATCGGCCACTTTGCGCGGTAACTGTTTTTAAGCTAAAGAAATCTCGCCATGGAGATGTCGGCAACGTATGTGCCGTCTCCCAGTTTTATCCGCCTCTCGAACCGTCCCTCCTCAACAAAGCCGAAGCGGGCATAGAGTCGCCGGGCAACGACATTGCTCTCTCTGACCCTGAGTTCAACTTTCTCAACAAGCGGATTGCCTTCGGCCCATGTCAGCACATGCGCCATCAGGGCGGAGCCAATACCTCGGCCTGTGTAGCCGGGGTGCACGACGACGGTCAATGAAAATACATGCGACATCGCCTGCAGCGGCATGGGTTCCAGAGACGCGTGGCCGACGGCTTCGTTGCCGATCTCGGCGACAGCGTAGATTCCGGCCTCGGTCAGCCAAGTAATCTTTTTCCGGAAATCCTGTTCGGACAGTTCATCTGCCGTGGAGATGAGAAGGCCCGGTGTACGGCTCGTTTCGCGTTCAGCCTGGCATATTGCTGCAGCGTCGTCAGGAGCCGCCGGTCTGCACTTGATGATGTCTGAGCCGCCCATATCGTTTTTCATGTCGTCTGCCTTATTTCCGCAACTCGCTCGGCGCCTTCCCCGTCCATCGCTTCAAGGCCCGCCTGAAGTTCGCCCCATCGCTGAATCCCAGCAGCATTGCAATATCGTCCGTACTCATCTGCGTGGTGCGCAGGTATTCCTGCGCCAGCGAGCAGCGCACGTCGTCGAAGATGGCGACGAAGGATGTTCCTTCCGCCTCCAGGCGCCGGCGCAATGTCCGGCTCGTCATCTTCAGGGCGTCGGCCACGCCTTCCATGTCCGGGAACACGCCGGGTTTGCTCATCAGCACCTGATATACCTCGCCGGCCACGCCGACCGATACTTTGGATTGTCCGATCAGGCGATCGCACATGTTCTGCAGCAGCTTGGCGGTGAGCTTGTGCGCCAGTTGCGGCTGCTGTCCCAGGATGGCGCTGTCGTAGATGAGCTCGCAGGCCTCCTGGTCGAAATAGCAGGGGCAGCCGATGTAGTCGCTGTAGATATCTGCATGCGCCGGCGCCGGATAGGAGAAGCAGGCCTTGAGCGGCGGGCAGCTGTGGCCGGCGACGTCTTGCAGGTGCGTGACGTGCTGGGTGAACTGCTGCTCGACGATGAATTCGCGCAGCTCGCGCGACGGGCTGGAAATGAAGGCGTCCGGAAACGACCATACCGCCCGGTCGGGATATTCGGTCCAGTCGATTTTCAGTGTCGGTGTTGCCAGGCGATGGTATTTCACGCCCAGCTTGAAATAGTCGCGCAGCGACAGGCACGACATCAGCGCGTAGCCGTACATGCCATAGGCCGACAGGTGCAGGCGACCGCCGACCTTGAACGGCGTGGCAGGATCGGTCGACAGCGCGATGGCGTTCTTGCAGACCGTGGCGTACTGGCGCACTGACGTCAGCAGCGCGGCGTCATAAATCTGGTCCGGCCGGACGCCGCTTCCCGCCAGGCTGTCCTCCGCGGAAATGCCTTGTTCCGCCAGCACTTCGACCAGTGCCGCGATCTTGTAGGGCGCGTAAAGAGGCTCGTTGAGCATGGTGATCGGCGACAAAACGACTCCTTGAAGATTGTCCTCAGATGACTCTGTAGTGTCCGTTAAAGACCTTACTTTGGTGACTTTAACTGATTATGATCGCTCCCACAATGAAGGTGAACCGTGTGCGGCATCTTCTTAAAAATACAGGCAGGAGACAGGTCGGCGAGGCGTGTATACCCTCGTTGCCGCGGCTTGCTGTCGATTTTCAATCCGTCGAAGAATGCCAAAATGAGCAAAGTCAGCAACTCCAGCAAATCCAGCAGGAAGGTCATCATCTCGTGCGCCGTCACCGGCGCCACCCATGTTCCCTCCATGTCGGCGTACCTGCCGATCACGCCGGCGCAGATCCGCGACCAGGCGATCGAAGCGGCCGAGGCCGGCGCGGCGATCATCCATCTGCACGCTCGCAATCCCGACGACGGTCGTCCGACGCCGGACCCGGAGGTGTTCGGGCAGTTCGTTCCCGCCATCGTCAAGGCCACCGACGCCGTGATCAACATCACCACCGGCGGCAGCACCCGCATGACGCTGGCCGAGCGCCTTGCCTATCCGCGCCTGCTGCAGCCGGAGATGTGCTCGCTCAACATGGGGTCGATGAATTTTTCCATCCATCCGGTTGCCGCGAAGATCACGGACTGGGCCCACGATTGGGAAAAGGACTATGTCGAGGGCATGGAGGACATGGTCTTCAAGAACACCTTCAGCGACATCAAGAAGATCATGCTTGAACTGGGTGCGCAGGGCACGCGCTTCGAGTTCGAGTGCTATGACGTCAGCCACTTATACAACCTGGCGCACTTTGTCGAGCAGGGCCTGGTGAAGGCGCCGTTCTTCATCCAGGCGGCGTTCGGCATCCTCGGCGGCATCGGCGCCGATCCGGAAAACATGACCGTCATGCGCGCCACCGCAGACCGCCTGTTCGGTCGCGAAAACTATCACTTCTCGGTGCTCGGCGCCGGACGGCATCAGCTGTCGCTGGTGACCATGGCCGCAATCATGGGCGGCAACGTACGCGTAGGCCTGGAAGACAGCGTCTACATCGCCAAGGGCGTGAAAGCGGAAAGCAATGCGCAGCAGGTGCGCAAGATTCGTCACATCCTCGAAGAGCTGTCGTTCGAGATCGCCACGCCGGCGGAAGCGCGCGAGATGCTGGGCCTCAAGGGCGGCGACAGGATTTCGGCCTGAGCTTGCGGGAACGCCGAAAGCTTGCTTCATCCACAACAAGAACTGAATATTTTTCAGGAGACATCATGACCAATAACGCCATACCAGGCGACGCCGGTTTGCACCGGCTTGCCACACACAAGGCTTTTCTGAAGCTGATTCCCTTGATGTGCGCGATCTACTTCATGTCCTTCCTTGACCGTACCAACGTGGCGCTGGCGAAGATCCATCTGGCCGCCGACGTCGGCATCAGCGCGGCGGCATACGGGCTCGGTTCAGGCATCTTCTTCATCGGCTATGCATTGCTGGAAGTGCCCAGCAACCTGGCCGCGCATCGCTTCGGCCCGCGCCGCTGGATCTCGCGCATCGCGGTGAGCTGGGGCATCCTGTCGACCGCGATGATGTTCGTCTCGGGCGAGTGGTCGTTCTATATCCTGCGCGTCTTGCTCGGCATTGCCGAGGCGGGCCTGTTCCCGGCATTGATGTACATGGTGACGCTGTGGTTCGCGGGCAAGGACAGGCCGGTCGCGATCGGCTGGATCTACACCGCCCCGGCGCTGGCGCTGATGCTGGGCAATCCCATCGGCGGCGCGTTGATGCAGCTCGACGGCTTCGGCGGACTGCATGGCTGGCAATGGATGTTCATGATCGAAGGACTGCCCAGCGTCTTGCTCGGCATCCTGTTGTACTTCAAGCTGCCCGACCGGCCCAGCGACGCCAAGTGGCTGACGCCGGCCGAAGCGGCATCGCTGGAAAAACATGCAGTCATCGATGCGCCCCAGCACGGGAATACTTCCTCCAAGGACTGGATGGCGGCGCTGAAACGTCCAACCACGATTCTCATCGGCCTGATCTATTTCCTCAACCAGGTCGCCTTTGTCGGGCTGTATTTCTTTACGCCGGCCATGGTCAGCCAGATGCACATCAGCTCACCGCTGATCGTCGGCCTGCTCTCGGCCAGCGTCGGCATGGGCTTCCTGATCGGCGTGCTGGTGTTGCCGCGCATCCACCGGCGCGTCAGCAGCGACTCGGTTTATCTGGGTGTGCTGACCGTCGGACTCGTGCTGTGCGCGATTGCCTTCATCGCCACCGCCAGCTTCGGCGGCAAGATCGCCCTGTTCGTCGTGACGGCGTTCTTTGCCGGCGGCGTGCTGCCGTCGTACTGGTCGATCGCCATGAAGCGCATGCAGGGCGTGCAGGCCGCAGCCGGACTGGCCTTCATCAACACCATTGGCCTGCTGGGCGGCTTCGTCGGCCCTTATCTGTTCGGCATGGCCGAGACGGCCACCGGGCGCAGCGACGCCGGCTTCAACGTCATCCTTGGCGCGGCGATCCTTGGCCTGCTGCTGGTGCCGCTGCTGGCGCGCTCGATCAGGAACGAATCCTTCAATAAATGAAATTGAAATCAAGTCAGAAAGAGTGCAATGAGATTACGTGGAAATGTGGCAATTGTGACCGGCGCCGCGCAAGGCATCGGCAAGGCGACGGCATTGAAGTTCGCACGTGAAGGCGCGACGGTCGTCGTCTGCGACCTCGACGCCGATGCGGTCGCCGCAGCGGTCGAGGAGTGCCGGGCGGCGGGAGGCGAGGCCGAAGGTTTTCAGTTGGACGTGACCTCGCGCGACAGCCTCGACGAGATGGTGGCAGCGGTAAAGCAGAAATACGGCCGCATCGACACCCTGGTCAACAACGCCGGCATCACGCGCGACGCGCGCTTGCAGAAGATGACCGCGCAGCAGTTCGAAGACGTCATCGACGTCAACCTGCGCGCCGTGTTCAACGCCTCGCAAGCGGTGGTCGACACCATGATCGAAGGCGGTGGCGGCGCCATCCTGAACGCCAGTTCGGTGGTCGGCATTTACGGCAACTACGGCCAGACCAACTACGCGGCGACCAAATTCGGCGTGATCGGTTTTACCAAGACCTGGAGCCGCGAGCTCGGGCCGAAGGGCATTCGCGTCAACGCGGTGGCGCCGGGGTTTGTCGAGACCGCGATCCTGTCCACGGTGCCTGACGAGGTCTTGCAGAAAATGCGTGACCAGGTGCCGTTGCGGCGTCTGGGCAAGCCGGAAGAAATCGCCGACATCTACGCTTTCCTGGCCAGCAATGAAGCAAGCTATATTAACGGGGCGGTGATTGAGGTGTCGGGCGGGTTGACGCTGTAACACTTTCACCAGACACTTTTTACATTCGCCGCGTCAGGCAATCGACGACGTGGCTCTCATGCGGGAATCTCCATGAAAACAGTTGATCTATTGAAGCCGGACGCAGGCCTGCGCGTCTTCATCTCCGGCGCCGCCACCGGCATCGGCGCCGCCATTGCGGAAGCCTTCCTCGATACCGGCGCGGCCGTCTACGTCTGCGACATCAATCCGGTCGCCGTCGAGGCAATCAGGAAGAAACACCCAGGCATCCATGCCGACGTCGCCGATGTCGGCAAGCGCGAAGACGTCGACGCCGTGATGGCGGACGCGGCCGAGAAGCTCGGCGGCCTTGATCTCCTGATCAACAACGCCGGCATCGCCGGACCGACCGGTGCAGTGGAAGATATCGATGCGGACGCCTGGGACCAGACCATCAACACCAATCTGAACAGTCAGTTCTATTTCCTCAAGCGCGCCGTTCCGCTGCTGAAGAACACCTCGGACAATCCGAGCATCATCACGCTGTCCTCGGTGGCCGGACGCCTCGGTTACCAGTTCCGTACGCCCTATGCCTCGACCAAATGGGCCATCGTCGGCCTGATGAAATCGCTGGCGGTCGAACTCGGACCCAGCAACATCCGCGTCAACGCGATTCTTCCCGGCGTGGTGGAGGGCGAGCGCATGGACGGCGTCATCGCCGCCCGTGCGAAGACGCTGGGTTTGAGCTTCGACGAGATGCGCGAAGATTACGTCAAGAAGATTTCACTGCGACGACTGGTGACTACTCAGGACGTCGCGGCGATGGCCTTGTTCCTGGCATCTCCCGCAGCGCGGAATATCTCGGGGCAGGCCATCAGCGTGGACGGCAATCTGGAATATCTGTAGTCCAACTGCGGCTGTTCACGGCTTGTTGATGAAGACGTGCATGCCCGCCAGCTTGCCGTCCCTGACGGTGAAGATGTCTTCGCCGCTGATCATGCGCGGGTTGTCCGGCGGGCCGTAGCTCCAGGTCACGCGGCCGATGCCGTGATTCCATTCGACCGGATTCGGCGCGAACGAAAAGCCGGCGTGCGCACCCTGCACACGTTGCAGCAATTGAGCGAGCTCGGTATAGCCGGTGGCGATGCCGGCATAGTCGGCGACGACGAAATCCTCGGTGTACGCCTGCGGGAAGAGCGCGGCCCAGTTATTGGGATCTTGCTCATTCCAGATTGCAAAGTGGCGATCGATCAATGCCTGTGCGGTGGTGATCTCTTGTGGGGAGGTGTCCATGATTGCTGCCCTTTCCATATGGATTTTTCTATTGGTCGTCTGCGGCCCGGATGTCCGCCGGGCCGCAGACACATCACACCTGCGCCATGCCGCCGTCAACAAACAGTTCAACGCCGTTGACGAAGCTGGCCGCATCCGACGCCAGGAAGGCCACGGCCTTGCCGACTTCCTGCGGTTCACCCAAACGTCCCAGCGGGATTTGCGACGACAGGTAGTCGAACAGGCCCTGGCGCGCTTCATCCGGCACCAGGCCGCCCAGGCCGGGAGTGCGGATCGGACCGGGGCTGACTACGTTGACGCGGATGGCGCGGTCCTTCAGGTCCAGCGCCCATGAGCGGGCGAAGTTGCGCACGGCTGCCTTGCTGGCGCTGTACACGCTGAAGTTGGCGGTGCCCTGGATCGACACGGTCGAGGCGGTCAGGATCACCGATGCGCCGTTGCTCAGCAAAGGCAGCGCCTTCTGCACGGTGAACAGCACGCCGCGCACGTTGGTGCCGAAGATGCGATCGAAATGTTCTTCGGTAATTGCGCCCAGCGGCATCATGTCGCCGCCGCCTGCGTTGGCGAACAGGATGTCGAGCTTGCCGGCGCTCTTGGCGATCTGGGCGTAGACCGCGTCCAGGTCGGCCAGCACTGACGCATCCGCGCGGATGCCGGTGGCAGCGGCGCCAATGGCTGTCACCGCGGCGTCGAGTTCGGCCTGACGGCGACCTGTGATGAAGACGCGGGCGCCCTGCGCGGCCAGCTCCTGCGCCGTTGCCAGGCCGATGCCTGTGGTGCCGCCGGTGACCAGGGCGATCTTGCCGTTGAGTTGCTTGTCCATGATTGTTTCCTTTTGATAAGTGAAATTAAGTTGATCGAACATTTTTCCGTGCGCTTCCGTTTGGTGTTTTGCGGAAGGCGTGGGTGTACTTTAGCCACAAGCCTTTATGAGAAAAAGTAGGTAAAATCGAAATGACTATCCATGTGTGTGGATAATGAAATCGACTTAAAGGAATGTGCGATGGATCAGTTGTCGGCGATGCGATGTTTTGCGCGCGTGGTGGAGACGGGGAATTTCACGCGCGCGGCGGATTCGCTGGAGATGCCCAATGCGACCCTGAGCAAGCAGGTGCAGGAACTTGAGGCGCATCTGGGCGTGCGCCTGTTGCAGCGGACCACCCGGCGGGTGACGGTGACGTCCGAAGGACGCGATTACTATGAAAAAGCCACCCGCATCCTGCACGATCTGGAGGACATCGACACCTCGTTCAGCGTCTCCCGCAGCAAGCCGCGCGGGAACCTGCGGATCGATATCGGCAGTTCGACCGCAAGCGACGTGCTGATTCCGGCGCTGCCTGATTTCATGGCACGCTATCCGGACATCCGCATCGACCTCGGCGTGTCGGACCGCTCGGTGGACCTGATCAGCGACAACGTCGATTGCGTCATCCGCGGCGGACCTTTGGACAGTTCCTCGCTGGTCGCGCGCCATATCGGCAGCGCCGGCTTTGTCACCTGCGCGACGCCGGCGTACCTGAAACAGTTCGGTGTCCCGGCTTATCCGGATGAGTTGAAAAACGGCCATCGCCTGGTCAGCTACGTATCTTCGCAGAACGGCCGCGCCGTGCCGTTCCGCTTCGAGTACAAAGGCGAAAAGACCGAGATCAAGGTCGAACACCGGGTTGGCGTCAACGAGAGCAATGCGCATCTGGCGGCGGGACTGGCGGGGTTGGGGATTATCCAGACCTTCAGCTATGCCGCCGGCGCGGCGCTCAAGGACGGTTCATTGGTGGAGATACTGAAGAAATGGCGTCCGGCGCCTTATCCATTCCACGTCGTGTACCCGCAGAACCGGCATGTGACGCACCGCCTGCGGGTGTTCATCGATTGGCTGGTGGAATGCTTTCCGGAGAAAGTCGGCGTCAGCTAACGCGGACATAAAAAAGCCCGCGCCGGCAAATACGGCGCGGGCTTTCAGTCAACGCGATCGCAGGTTCAGGCCACCGATGCCGCCGTCCGGCGCGTCGCGCTGCGCTTGAGCAGCCATGCAGCGAACACGAAGGCGGCCGCGACCAGGCCCAGGTTCTGCGCCGAACCGTCGGCCACCGTCAGCGCACCGGCGCTGGCGCCGATCGAGAAGCCCAGGTACATGAACGAGGCATTGAGCGACATCGCGATCGGCGCCAGCTTGATGCCGGCGATGCTGATCAGATTGGTCTGCTGCGCCGGATAGAACGCCCAGCCGGAAATGCCCCACACGATCACGCTGAGGAACACCGGCAGCACCGCCAGGTTGGCCGGCAGCAGGTAGGCGATCGCGGTCAGCGTCAGGAAAGCCGCGATCAGGAACATCAGCGCCGGACCGGTCACGCGGCGGAAGCCCACGCGGTCGGCGATCTTGCCGCCGGCCATGACGCCGATCGCAGCCGAGATGCCCCAGGCGAACAAGACGTAGCCGACGTGGGTGCCGTGGATGCCGGTGACCTGGTTCAGATACAGCGCGAAATAGGTGTACATGGTGTACGCACCGGTGGCCCACAACAGCGTGGTCAGCAGGGCGCGCAGCACGGCCGGGTCACGCGCGGCCAGCACGCGTTCACGCAGGCTGGCGACCGGAAGATTGTTGCCGATGCCGCGCGGCAGTCCCAGCATCAGGCCCAGCGTCGCGATCGCCGCCAGCAGCGCCACGCCGGCGAAGGTCATGCGCCAGCTCAGGCTGTCCGCGATCACGGTCCCCAGCGGCGCGGCCAACGCCACGGCCACGGTAATTCCTCCGCTCACCAGCGCCAGCGCACCGCCGCGTTTTTCCGGCGCGACCAGCGCACCGGCCAGGGCCAGGGCATTGGGCACGTACAAGCCGGCGGCGAAGGCCAGCAGGATGCGCGCGGTCATCAGCGACCAGTAGCCGGTGGCCTGCCAGGCCAGCAGGTTGGCCAAGGTGAAGGCTGTCATCGCACCGATCAGCAGGCCGCGGCGGCTCAGGGCGCCGGTCAATGCGGTCAGGATCGGCGAGCTGATGGCGTAAGCAGCGGTGAACGCCACCACCAGTTGGCCGGCGACCGCAACACTGACGCCGAGGTCCTTGGCGACCGTCGGCAAGATGCCGGCGATCATGAAGCCTTCGGCGCCGACGGCGAAGGTGCCCAGCGCCATCCAGTACAAGGGCGCATTGCCGGACCCGGAGGCGGGGACCGGAGCCGGAGCAGGAAGAGAAGATGTGTTCATGAAATTCTCGCTATAAGAAATGAATTGAAATGACCGGTCGTCTTAAACTTGGTGAAAAAAATGCCGCTTGCTATGAAGCGGCTTGCTGCAAATATTCGGTATTGCTCAGATCAGGACTTTATTGAAAATCACATCCATGAACTGATTGAAGGCATCCGGGCTGCGCTCCACCCGCACCCGCAAGGTTGCGCCTTCCCACGCATTGAGCACGAAGCCGGCCAGCGTCTTGGGGCTTAGCTGGCTGGCAATGCTGCCATCCTGCTGGCCGGCGGCAATCGCGTATTCGAGCGCCGCGCTCCAGTTGCCGTAAATTTTCAGCAACTGTTCGCGGATCACCGGGCTTTGCTCCGACAATTCCGCAGTCATGTTGCCGATCATGCAGCCATGCTGGAAACCACGGTCGACCAGGCGCTGGTTGAGCGCCGTGAAATAACCGCGCAGACGCTCCAGCGCAGGCAGGCTGTCATCGGACAGGATCTCGCGCAGGGTGCTGCGACGGGAGGCGTAGTCGCTGACGATTTCCGCCGCCAGGGCTTCCTTGCTGGCGAAATGGTTGTAAAACGATCCCTTCGGCACGCCGGCCTCGACCGTGATGTCTTGCACGCTCGAGGCGTTGAAGCCACGTTCCAACAGGAGTTTGAGCGCGGCGTCGAAAATCTGGTCACGGGTATTTGGCTTGGACATGTAGCGATAATATGACCGGTCGTCTTAAAAGTCAACGAGAGCTGCCTGACTGTGGCGAAAACGCCATGCCAGGCCGGTTTGCTGCGTACGGGAGACGCCTTTTTATTGTGTCAGGGGAAACTATTTCACTGCGGCTGCGGCAACTTCCCGCGCAATTGCCAGCGACGAAGTCAGCCCCGGCGACTCGATGCCGAACAGGTTGATCAGTCCCGGGAAACCGTGCTGCACCGGCGTGCTGATAATGAAATCCTGCTCCGGACCGCCGCGCGCCAGCTTCGGTCGCACGCCGGCATAGCTCGGCTGCAGTGCGGCGTCGGCCAAGCCGGGCCAGTAGCGCCGTATCGCGGCGTAGAAACCGTCCGCGCGGCGCGCGTCAACCGCGTAGTCGATGGCGCGCTCGTCTTCAATGTCCAGCCATTCGACGTCGGGACCGAAACGCGCCTGGCCGGCCAGGTCCAGCGTCAGGTGCACGCCCAGGCCGCCTTCTTCCGGCAGTGGATAGATCAGCCGTGAAAACGGCGTCTTGCCGCTCAGCGAAAAATAATTTCCCTTGGCGAAGTACGGCGTTGGCACGTGTGCCGACGGCAAGCCTTCGAAGCGACGCGCCAGCCGCGGCGCCGACAGCCCTGCGGCATTGATGACCAGGGTCGCGGACAACTGTATTTCTTCGCCGTCGGCGGTTACCGCGTCGAGCGCGATGCCGTCGGGGGTTCTGCGCGCGACGACGACTTCCGTCTGCAGCGCCAGCACTGCGCCGGCGGCTTCGGCGTCGGCCAGCAGCTGCTGCATCAGCGCATGACTGTCGACGATGCCGGTGGAGGGCGATAGCAGCGCCGCCGTGCAGTGCAGGGCCGGCTCCAGTTCGCGCGCATGCGCCGCATCGATGGGCCGCAGATCATGTACGCCGTTCTGCGCGGCATGGGCGGCGACGCCCTGCAAGCGCGCGGCCTGATCGGCGCCGGTTGCCACCAGCAGCTTGCCGCAGCGCCTGTGGGCCACCTGGCGTTCTTCGCAATAGCGGTACAGCAGGGCGCGTCCTTCCACGCACAGCTTCGCTTTGAGAGAGCCGGGCCGGTAGTAGATGCCGGCGTGGATCACCTCGCTGTTGCGCGAGCTGGTGCCGCTGCCGATGGCGTTGCCGGCTTCGACGATGATCACGTCGCGCCCGGCCAGCGCCAACTCGCGCGCAATCGCCAGGCCGACCACGCCGGCGCCGATGACGATGCAATCGATATGGTCGCTCATGTGCGGAAACGCAGAAAATGGATGTTCACGGTGATGTTGCAGGTAAATTGCTTTTTGTCGAAAGACGCTATCGTACTATCGTATTGCGGCGCCGTTCCATCCGCGCCATGACATTCCTGCAAACGGGATTTCCTCCGGTGCGGGGCTGGTCTACAATCGGCCATCGACAAAAAATCAGAATAAACGTCGACGCGAGACCACAACAAGAGACCACAACAACAAGTCGCACTCAGGAAGGGTCGTCAGTCATGTACAGCTTTCTGCCGCTTGCTTATCAAATCGACAAACTCGCCCGCAGATTGGCGGGCAGTTTTCCCGGTGTTTTCTCCGTCGACGAGCGCGAGTTGCTGGTCGTCGGGACGGAGTCCACGCCGGTCCTGCGCAACGGCGCCGATGTGCTCAACCTCAACTTCGGCGCGATCGACAGTTTCTCGGCCGCGACGGGGGGCAGCGCGACGATCTTCGTCCAGCGCGGCAAAGACTTCGTGCGCGTCTCGACGTCGGTTAAAAAGGAAAACGGCGAACGCGCCATCGGCACCTTGCTCGATCATGCCCACGCCGGCTATCGCGACTTGCTGGCCGGGCGCAGCTATACCGGCTTCGCTCAGCTGTTCGGCCGCCAGTACATGACGCGCTACGATCCGGTGCGTGATGCACGGGGACGCGTAGTGGCGGTGCTGTACGTCGGCATCGATGTCAGCAGGCGCTTCCAGGTAGGCATTGGTGCGCGCCTGGGCATGCTGGCCTTCGGCATCGCCGGCGTGGTGCTGGGTGCGTATGTCTGGGCGAGCGTTGCCGCCGTGTCGGCGCTGCCGCCTGCAACCGCGCCTGCGGTGATGGCGGCGCTGCTGCTGCGCCATGGCGCGATCGCGCTGGGCTTGCTGGCGCTGGGCATGGGCGGCTTCTACTGGCTGGCGCAACGCATGGTGACACGGCCGCTGGTCGACGCCACGGCCGCCGCACAGCAACTGGCCAAGGGCGATCTCACCACCATGATCCACGTAGGCCGGCGCGATGAAATCGGCCAGCTGACGCAAGCCATCAACGGCGTCGCGCAAGGGCTGGCAACCATCGTCGGCGCCGTGCGCGCGAGCGCCGAACGCATCAACGTCGCCGCGCACGAAATCGCCGCCGGCAACAACGACCTGTCGGCGCGCGCGGAAGCGCAGGCCGGCGCGCTCGAACAGGTGCGCGCCACCATGGAAAATTTCAGCGCCGGCATCCGCAACAACGCGGGTCACACACAGCAGGCGGGCAATCTGGTCGACAACGCTTCCACGCATGCAGGCGAAGGCGGTAAGGTGGTCGGCTCGGTGGTGGCGACGATGGGCGCGATACGCGCCAGTTCGCACAAGGTCGCCGACATCATCGGCGTGATCGACGGCATCGCCTTCCAGACCAATATCCTCGCGCTCAACGCCGCGGTGGAAGCGGCGCGCGCAGGCGAGCAAGGCCGCGGCTTTGCGGTGGTCGCGACCGAAGTCCGCCAGCTCGCGCAACGCTCGGCCGCCGCCGCCCGCGAGATCAAGGACCTGATCGCCGAATCGGTAACCAACGTCGACCACGGCGACCGGCTCGCGGGGCAGGCCGGCGGCGCCATGTCCGGCATTGAGACGTCCATCGGCAGCGTGGCGGAGATCATGCGTGACATTGCAACCGCCGGCGCCGGCCAGACCGAAGACATCGGCGAAGTCACGCGCGCGGTCGGCGACATCGATCAGATGACACAGCAAAATGCCGCGCTCATCGAACAAGCCGCGACCGCCACCGAGAGCCTGCGCCACGAAGCGGAGAAGCTGGTCGGACAGGTCGGCGCTTTCAAACTGGCGCAGCGCGGCTGATGCCCATTGACCCGGAGACCCATGGCTCATTACAAACGATCATCCACGGCGCTGCTGGCAGCGGCCTTCGTGCTGCTGGCCTGCGCGGCAATCATCGGTCTCGACATCTGGCGCACCTGGCAGGCGCGCGTGATCGAAGAGCGAGAAGCAGGCGTCTCCGTCTCCAACATGGCGCGGGCGCTGGCGCAGCATGCCGACGACACGATCAAGGAAGCCGACACCGTGCTGGTGAGTTTGCTGGAACGCCTCAGTGTCGACGGCACCGGACCGGCGGCGCTGGAACGCTTGCATCGCCTGCTGGCGGTACAGGTCAAAGAGCTGCCGCAACTCAACGGCATCTTCGTCTACGACAGCCAGGGGCGCTGGGTGGTCAATTCGCAGCCGCGGCTGGACAACACGCAAAATAATGGCGACCGCGAGTACTTCATCTATCACCGCGATCATCCCGACGACGGCCCCTACATCGGTCCGCCGGTGCGCAGCCGTTCCACCGGGAAGTGGATCGCCACCGTAACCCGCCGCGTCAACAATGCCGACGGCAGCTTTGGCGGCGTGGTGCTGGCGACGGTGGACATGGCCTACTTCCAGCGGTTCTACGACAGTTTCAACATCGGCAAGTCGGGCGCCATCCTGCTGGCGCTCAACCGCGGCACCATCGTGTTCCGCCGTCCGCTGCGCGAAGACTCGATAGGCAAGAGCATGGCCGACGCCGCCATCTTCCGCGACCATGCGGCGAAGAACGCCAGCGGCCTGGCTGTCATCCGGTCGTCGCAGGACGGCGTGGAACGCATCAACGGCTACCGCCATCTGCAGACTTATCCGCTGTTCGTGTCGGTGGCGCTGTCGCGCGACGAGGTCTTTGCCGAATGGCGCGCCGACGCCTACATGCACATGATCGGCGTGCTGATCCTGGTGACGGGTTTTGCAATCATGGGGCGGCGCATGGTGGCGCAGATCGACCAGCGCTCGATCGCCGAGAATGAATCCAACGAAGCGCGTGCGCAGGTGGAAAAACTGAATCTGACCCTGGAGCGGCTGGCGCTGCAGGATGGACTTACCGGCCTGGCCAACCGGCGCCAGTTCGACGTCGCGCTGGCGCGCGAAATGAGCCGCGCGGTGCGCAGCGGCAAGAGCCTGGCCTTGATCATGATCGACGTCGACCGCTTCAAGCTGTACAACGATTTGTATGGGCACTTGTCGGGCGATGAATGCCTGCGCAAGGTCGGAAAGGCTATCCTTTCCGGCGAACGCCGGCCCGACGACCTGGCGGCGCGCTACGGTGGCGAAGAGTTCGCCATCATCCTGCCCGATTGCGACGCCGCCGGCGCGGCGGCGATCGCCGAACAGATCCGGCAGTCCGTGCGTGCGCAGCAGATCGAGCATGCAGCGAACCCGGACGGCATCGTGACCGTCAGTCTCGGCGTCGGTTGCTTGCCTGAAGTAAAACGGGAAATGTCGGTGCGCGATCTGATCGGTGCAGCGGATCAGTCGCTGTATCGCGCGAAAGGCGAGGGCAGGGATCGCGTCGTGGTGTAGGAAGTTGATGCAGTGGAGCAGTCTGCGGCGAATCCAGGGATCCGCCGCGGCAGGCAATCAGCGGGCGACGCTGGATTTTTCCGGCTTGACGGATTCCTGCTCCATCACTTCACCGGCAACCACCTGCATTTCGTCATCAAGCTCGGCGGCGTCGACCGGCGTCTTGACGGCGTTGCGATTGAGCACATAGATCTCTGCATTGCGCACTTTCGGCGCTTGATCCGGGACGACATTCTGGACCTGGTACATCGCGAGATCATTTTCCCATTTCTTTTCACGGTAAAAAAAGTACAGCAGGAAAACCAGGCCGACGCTCAGGTAGGAGACGACGGCGAGGAACATGTCTTGCTGGAACAGGTTGGTGATGAAATCCATGGCTATCTGTGCTCTCTGAGGATGGGATTGGGGTTGGGCGATAGAGCAATGATAATGAACGACTCCTGTGACCGGTATCGGGGAATTCCCTATTCCTTGCCGGCAGCGTTTTTCGGCGACGCGGCAAGGGCTGGTTGACGACTAATGCATCAGCGTTTTCCTGAGCGTAGCGGCAAGCTCTTCAATGGCGAACTTGGCGACGTAACCGTTGGCGCCGACGCTGCGTACGTGGTCCTCGTTGGCCGAGCCCGACAGCGATGAATGGATCACCACCGGGATGCCCTTGTAGCGCTGGTCCGCCTTGATGTTGCGGGTCAGCGTGAAACCGTCCATCTCCGGCATTTCCAGATCGGTCAGCATCAGCGCCACCTTGTCGGCGATCTGCTTGCCTTCGCGCTGCGCTTCGGCGCCCAGCACCTGCAATTTCTCCCAGGCTTCCTTGCCGCTCTTGGTCATGATGTACGGTACGCCTAGCGTGGTCAGGCCGTCTTCGATCAGCGCGCGCGCCACCTTGGAATCGTCCGCCGCCAGCACGATGGCGCCGGGCTTGACCAGGCTCTTCAGTTCGCCGTCGTGGCCGTTGTCCAACGCCTGTTTGACCGGAGAGGTCAGGTTCAGGATCTGTTCTACGTCCAGCACCTGCACCAGGCGGCTGCCGTCGACGTCGGAATCGAGGCGTGCGATGCTGGTGACGAGGTCGCCGCCGGCGCTGGCCTCGGCCGACAGCACTTGGCTCCAGTCGAGGCGCACGATCTCTTCCACCGATTCCACCGCGAAGGCCTGGGTGTGGCGCGCGTATTCGGTGATCAGCAGGATGTTCAGACCGGTCTTGGGTTTGCAACCCGTCACGGCAGGCAAGTCGATGACCGAAATCACCTGGCCGCGGATGTTGACCATGCCCAGCATCGGCGACCTGGTGCCGGCGGCCGTGGTGATCGGCACCATCGGCACGATCTCGCGGATCTTGAAGACATTGATGCCGAACAGCTCGCCCGGACCATCGCCGCCGGCATTGCCGAGGCGGAACAGCAGCAATTCGAATTTGTTGCTGGCCGTCAGGTTCGTGCGCTCGTCGATCTCTTTTTGGAATGCATCCATGGATACCTCAGGTGTCAGTTGGGTTGCGGGTTCTACGTGGCGTTTCAGATCAGAATTGTTCCCAGGAGCCGGTCTCATCGTTGGCTGCGACGGGAGGTTTCAGCGCCGGCCGGTTTTCCTTGCGGATCACGGCGGCGGCAACGGGTTTGACCGGTTTGACCGATTTCAGTCCCGGCGCGCGGGCCGGCGTGATGTCGATGGTGCGCGTCGGCGCCGCCGGCTTGCTCAGCGCGGCGCGCTCGTCGAGCTTGAATACGCTGACGACTTCCGACAGGCGGCCGGCCTGCTCCTGCATCGACTGCGCGGCGGCGGCGGCTTGCTCGACCAGCGCGGCGTTCTGTTGCGTGACTTCGTCCATCTGCGTGATGGCGAGGTTGATCTGCTCGATGCCCTGGCTTTGCTCGTGGCTGGCGGCGGTGATTTCGCTGACGATGTCGGTCACGCGGCGCACGCTGTTGACGACTTCTTCCATGGTGGTGCCGGCCTGTTCAACCAGTTTGCTGCCGACGTCGACCTTGGAGACCGAGTCGTCGATGAGAATCTTGATTTCCTTGGCGGCAGCGGCCGAGCGCTGCGCCAGGCTGCGCACTTCCGAAGCCACCACGGCGAAGCCGCGGCCCTGTTCGCCGGCGCGTGCAGCTTCGACCGCGGCGTTCAAGGCCAGGATGTTGGTCTGGAAGGCAATGCCGTCGATCACGCCGATGATATCGACGATCTTCTTCGACGAATCGTTGATCGACCCCATGGTGTCGACCACCTGGCCGACTACGTTGCCGCCGGCGACCGCGACTTCCGAGGCCGTCACGGCGAGTTGATTGGCCTGACGGGCGTTATCGGCGTTCTGCTTGACGGTCGAGGTCAGTTCTTCCATGGCCGAGGCGGTTTCTTCCAAGGAACCGGCCTGTTGTTCGGTACGCGAGGACAAGTCCATGTTGCCGCTGGCGATTTCGTTGGACGCAGTGGCGATGGTGTCGGTGCCGGTGCGCACTTCGCCCACGATCTTGAGGAGATTGTCGTTCATGCCGCGCAGCGCATCGAGCAGCTGTCCGGTTTCGTCCTTGCTCTCGGCGCGGATCGTGGCGGTCAGAT
Source organism: Herbaspirillum sp. NPDC101397 (assembly GCF_044767325.1). Lineage (NCBI taxonomy): Bacteria > Pseudomonadati > Pseudomonadota > Betaproteobacteria > Burkholderiales > Oxalobacteraceae > Herbaspirillum > Herbaspirillum sp. NPDC101397. The sequence goes on along the minus strand of NZ_JBIWNS010000013.1, from coordinate 40,160 downwards.
CGCCGCCGGCGACGCGCTGGGCCACATTCACGGCGTCGGTCAACGGGCGCGAGATCACGCGGGAAATCCACACCGCCAGTGTCATCGCCGCCGCCATGCAGATCAGCAGCATGGCGATGATCCACGTACGCGCGCTGGCATAGGTGACGTCGGCATCGGCGCTGGACTTCTCTGCGCCTTTCTCGTTGACTTCGACCAGTTTTTCAACCTGGTCGAGCAGGCTGCGATAGACCTTGGTCGATTCTCCCTTGAGCAAGGTGCGGGCGTCTTCATTCTTGTTGGCGCGCGAGATGTTGAGGATTTTCTTGTGTTCACCCAGGAAGATGGCGATGGATTTTTCCACGTCGGGGAAAAGTGCCTTTTCTTCCGGTTCGCTGATCTGCCCGAGATAATCCTTTTGCTGTTTCGCCAGCACGGCAATCTGCTTGTTGGCGTTGTTTTCGATTTCTTCGAATTCTTGCGGCGTCGACGCCAGGATATGTTGCAACTCGAAGCTGCGGATGCGCGACAAGGTCAGCTTCAGCTGCGACAGCGTGCGGATGCTCGGCAGCCAGTTGGTGGCGATTTCGGTCGAGGCCTGGTTGACGCGGCCCAGTTCGCGGATCGCGAATGCACCGAGGGCAGCTTCGAGGGCAACCACAATGAAAAAGACTGAAATCAGTTTTCTTGAGATTTTCAGATCGTAGAACCACTGCATATTTTTCTCCTGCGTAGGGGACGGGGATATTGCATATAGGCATGCCGCCTACGGCGACACGTCTGAATCTGGCCATCAGGCAGGGAACCGGCGCAGTGTCGACGTTCGTGTCTGTCGACGCCGGACCGGTGGAAATTCCGCTATGCCCGATGTATGACCAGACTATCGAATCGACATACTCTCCGGTATCAGTGTTTTCCTGATAGCTGAGAGGCAACAAAAGGGAGGACGGCGGAAAAGGCGGGACGTGAATGAAAAAAGCCCGCTTGCGGGAGCAAGCGGGCCGGATGATGACTGGAAGAAATTACAGGTACTGCACTTCGATCGTGGCCGAGCCGTCGAGGTCGATGTTCTGCGTCAGCGGCAGGTTGGCGCCCTTGTCCAGCACGGCGGTCACGCCGAGGTTGCCGGACATGGTCTTGTACGAACCCGGTGTGGTCGAACCGCTGGTGGCGAACGCCTGGCGGCCGGTGCCGTCGGCGTTGAAGCGGCCGTAGGTCGACTTGGCCCAGGTGCCGTTGTTGGCGGCGTCGGCGACGATGTCCGGTGTGGCGCCGTCGGCGGTGAACGAACCGACGATGGTGCGCACGCTGTAAGCGCCGATGTTCTTGCCACCCGCTGCACCCAGACCGTAGGCATGCTTGTCGCCCAGGTTGGAGTTGATGGCAGTCATCAGGCCGGCGACAACGGTGGACGCCTTGTTGTCGATGGCGCGCACAGCAACTTTGGTTGCCGCGTCGCAAGTGACGGTGAAGGCGATGGTTTTTTCAGCCAGCACGTTCGGCGCGGTGGCGCTCAGGCCCTTGGCGGCGATGGTGCCGTAGTCGACCACGTTGGTGCCGGTGAAGGCCGGAGTACAGGCCGATGGGCGAATCACGCCTTTGACCTTCAGTTCAGCGGTGTCGGCGGCTTGCGCAGCGAAGGACACCAGCAGGGAAGCAGCCAGGGCGGAGAAGAGAGTGATTTGCTTGTTCATGATCGTTTCCTTAAGTAGTCAGAATGAGTTGAAGTTCGTGTGAATTCGTTTTGCCTGAGCCCCTTGTATTTGCTTAAGCAGTGAAGCCATTCTGACGATTTAAGGATCGGATTTATATGAGAAAACTCTCAAAAAACAGCGTGGTGAAAAAACGAGACAACAGGCGTGAGGATCGTGCCGGCACCTGTCTTGCACAGCGGAAACGCTGCGGTTGCCGGCCTGATCGGGGATAATAGAGGCCTTTATTCTCTTTACTCTCAACAAGGAACGTCGTGGCAGTCTCCATCAAAACCGAAAAACAGATCGCCATGATGCGCGTGGCAGGCGGCCTTGCGGCGGACGTACTGGAGATGATCGGCGAATATGTCGTACCCGGCGTGTCGACCGAAGAACTCGACCGCCGCTGCCACGATTACATCCGCAAGGTGCAGAAGGCCACGCCGGCCAACGTCGGCTATCACGGTTTCCCGAAGACCCTGTGCACCTCGATCAACAGCGTGGTCTGCCATGGCATTCCCAGTACCAAGGATGTGCTCAAGGACGGCGACATCGTCAATATCGACGTCACGGTGATCAAGGACGGTTGGCACGGCGACACCAGCCGCATGTATTTTGTCGGAACGCCCAGGCCGGAAGCAGCGCGGCTGGTGCAGACCACGCTCGATGCCATGCTGGCCGGCATTGCCGTGGTGCGGCCGGGCGCTCGCTTGGGCGATGTCGGCCACGCCATTCAGACGCTGGCCGAGGGTGCCGGCTATTCGGTGGTGCGCGAATACTGCGGTCACGGCATCGGCAAGGTGTATCACGAAGAACCGCAGGTGCTGCATTACGGCACACGCAATTCCGGCCTGCTGCTGCGCGAGGGCATGACCTTCACGATCGAGCCGATGATCAATCTCGGCGCGCGCGCCGTGCAGCAACTGGCCGACGGCTGGACCGTGGTCACGCGCGACGGCTCGCTCTCGGCGCAGTGGGAACACATGATCGCGGTGACCGCCGACGGCGCCGACATCCTGACGCGCTGGCCTTCCGCCAGGTAATTTCCCGTCCGATCGTCGTTCCATCCGAAGCTGCGCTGACAGTTACGGAAGAAGCTGACGCGCGCATCGGTTATCATTTCTTGCCGCGCGGCATTCGCGCCTTGTGCTTCGTGTATTTTTCTGCGCGCCGTCGCTCCGGCCCGCTTGCCCGCAACTTCCATCCACCGTCCTGACAACGATACTTAACCGCCCATGAAAATTTCCCCGTCGCTGCCGCTGTGGTCCATCGCTTCGCCCATCCTTGGCTGGCTGGTGTATGCCGTCAACGGTCTGCAACCCGGCAGCTGGTTCGTCGCCTTGCTGGTGATCGGCCTGATGGCCAGCGTGCTGGCGGCGGTGTATCACGCCGAAGTGGTGGCGCACAAGGTCGGCGAGCCGTTCGGCACGCTGGTGCTGGCGCTGGCGGTGACGCTGATCGAGGTGGCGTTGATCGTGTCGCTGATGCTGGCGGGAGGCGAGGCGACTACGGGACTGGCGCGCGATACGGTGTTTGCGGCGATCATGATCATTCTCAATGGCATCGTCGGCATCTGCCTGCTGGTGGGCGCGAGCCAGCATCGCGAGCAGTCGTTCGGCCAGCACGGTGTCAGCGCTTCGCTGGCGACACTGGCGGCGATTGCCGTATTGACGCTGGTCTTGCCGAACTACACCCTGACCAAGGTCGGACCGTATTACAGCGCCAGCCAGCTGGCGTTCATCGCGGTGATCTCATTGGTGCTGTACGGTACCTTCGTGCTGGTGCAGACGGTGCGCCACCGTGACTATTTCCTGCCTCCGAACGCCGCCGGCGATGCGGAAGCGCATGCCGAGCCGCCATCCAACAAGGTCGCCATTACCGCTGCCGTGCTGCTGCTGGCGTGCCTGGGCGCGGTGGTGCTGCTGGCCAAGGCGCTGGCGCCGACGCTGGAAGCCGGCCTCGACAACCTGGGCGCGCCGAAATCGGTAGTCGGCATCATCATTGCCGCCATCGTGTTGCTGCCGGAAGGACTGGCGGCAGTGCGCGCGGCGCGCGCCAATCGCTTGCAGACCAGCCTCAACCTGGCGATCGGCTCGGCGCTGGCCAGCATCGGGCTAACCATTCCTGCGGTGGCGGTGGTGTCGCTGGCGACCGGCTGGACCTTGTCGCTCGGACTGGACATCAAGTCGACGGTACTGCTGATGCTGTCGTTCATCGTAGCCGCCTTCTCGTTGAGCACAGGTCGCACGACGGTCATGCAGGGCATGGTGCACCTGGTGATTTTTGCGGTGTATCTGTTTACGACGATCGTGCCGTAACTCGTGCTGTAACGCACTCGATCCGATCAGCGTCGCAGATTGGCGGCATCCTTGCGCAGCGGATCGAGCAGCTGGCGCAATGCGTTGTGGTCCAGCTCATACATCAGGGCCAGCAAACTGCCCAGTTCGCCGCGCGGAAACCCTTCGCGCGCGAACCAGCCCAGGTAATGGCCGGGCAGGTCGGCCAGCAGCCGGCCCTGGTATTTTCCATACGGCATTTCCATGCTGACCAGCTTGAGCAGAGATTCCTGATCCATCGCAGCGGTCTCGTTATGGAAACGCGCTGTCGATCTTGACGTCGTCACGCCGTTCGACGCAATTGCGTCCCTTGGCCTTGGCGACATACAGCGCGCGGTCGGCTTCTTCCACCAACTCTTCCGGTTCGCCCGATTCCTGCGACGGCTCGATCATGGCCACGCCGGCGCTGACTGTCACGACGGTCAGCGGGCTGGCAGCATGCAGGATGTCCAGCGCGACGATGTCGGCGCGGATGCGTTCGGCAATCAGCGCCGCCGACTCCAAGGTGGTTTGCGGCAGCAGCACCACCAGTTCTTCGCCGCCGTAGCGCGCCACCAGGTCGCCGGTGCGTTGCGGCACCTGCTTGAGCAGCGTGGCGATACGGCGCAGGCAATCGTCGCCGGCGCGGTGACCGTAGATGTCGTTGTACTGTTTGAACCAGTCGACGTCGAGCATGATCAGCGCCACGCAGTCCTTGTTGCGCAGCGCGCGCGCAAACTCCTGACTGAGTGCGATATCGAAATGGCGCCGGTTAGCGAGGCCGGTCAGGCCGTCCTCCAGCGCCAGGTTCTGCAAATGGCGGTTGAGCTGGTCGAGGTTGTCGCGCGCGACGCGCAGCTCGGCTTCGGTTTCCAGACGCAGCTTGATCTGGCGCAGCAGCCAGTTGCCCAGCAGCGCCAGGATCACGATCAGCAGCAGGATGGCGGCGGTGTGGTGCAGCGTGTCGTCGACCCAGCTGTCGAGCACTTCTTCCTTGGACAGCGCAATCGCCACGAACAGCGGGAACTGGCTGAAGTGCCGGTAGGCGTTGATCCTGTCCTTGCCGTCGACGGTGGACGGCGCGGTGTGCGTACCGTGATGGAACTTGGTGACGTAATCGCGGAAGATCGGTACCTTGTTCAGGTTGTAGCCGACGTACTTGTCGAAGAACGGCCGGCGCGCCAGCAGCGTGCCGTCGTTGAGTCCCAGGATGATGAGGCCGTTGTCTCCGATGTTGAAGGTGTTGTAGAAGTTGCGGAAATAGTCGATGTCGATCGCCGCCAGCACTACGCCACGGAAACGGCCGTCGGGGTAATCGAAGCGGCGCGACACGGTCAGGCGCCAGGCGCCGGCCGGGTTCTTGATCAGCGGTCCGATGTAGGGACCGCGTTCGGGATGGTCTCGATGATATTGGAAATACTTGCGGTCGCTGATATTGCCGCTGAATGGCGTGACGTTGGAGTCGACTACCGGATTGCCGTGAGCGTCGAGGATGAATACGCCGGCCAGCTGGCTGACTTCCGCCACGCGCTTTTGCAGCAGGCTGTGCAGGCGCGGTTTCTGGGCGTCGTCGACGCCGTCGGCTTCCAGCCGTTCCACCACGCCGGAGAGGATGATGTCGGCGGCCTTAAGCGTATCGTCGCCATGCTGCGCCAGCGCTCGCGCCATGTTGACGATGTTGGCTTCGGTATCGTTGAGATGTTCCGCGCGCGCCTTCCACGCCTGCCAGCCGTTGACGGACAACAGCGACACGCAGACGATGACGAAAAATACCTTTGCCCGGAATACCAACGGCGCGGTTTCGCCTGGTTCCCGGGACATGATTTTCTTCAATCGCTGCAAGACGGTCATAACGGATGTTGTGTTTATTATCGATGCGAAGGCGTGGGGCGCCGGCACCTTTATGCTACTAGAAATACGCTCGAAATTCGCGGTAGTTTGTTCTTGTCCGGCAAATATTCGGGCCCGGCGCGACATTGTGCAATCGCGCATTGTCGCAGGGAAAGAATACCTCGCGGTTCTATAATCGGACAGTCCTCATTTTCATACCCGCCATGCCGACTTCCCGCGCCGACGATCCGCAACCCACCCCGCCCATCGAACCGGCGCTGGAAGATTGCTGCCAGAGCGGCTGCGATCCCTGCATCTTCGACATTTACCAAGATGCGCTGGAGCGCTACCGCCTTGCGTTGCAGGAGTGGCAGGCGCGCCATCCGCCGCCAAAGCCTGTTCGGAAACGTTCTCCGCGGTAATGGATTTTTCGTTGTCACCCGAGGGTCATAATCCTCAGGTATGTTCCAACGGTGCCGACCGCAGCCGGTCGCCGCCTATTCAGGCCATTCAGGCTATTCAGGCATCCTCTGATGGAGAAAAAATGAACGACGAAGAACTGGTGCGCCGCATTCATCGCGAGCTTGCCGACAGCTACGATGAAGAGCTGGAACTGGAAATCGAAGACCGCACGATCGAGCAACTGGCCGGCGGCGTCGACGCCGTCAGCGAACAGGACAAGGCCGACCGCCGCCTGTATTTCCGCGAGCTGTTCCGCCTGCAGGCCGAACTGGTCAAGTTGCAGGACTGGGTGGTCGCCACCGGGCACAAGGTGGTGATCCTGTTTGAAGGCCGCGATGCGGCAGGCAAAGGCGGCGTCATCAAGCGCATCACCCAGCGCCTCAACCCGCGCGTATGCCGCGTCGCCGCGCTGCCGGCGCCGAACGACCGCGAGCGCACGCAATGGTATTTCCAGCGCTATGTATCGCACCTGCCGGCCGCCGGGGAAATCGTGCTGTTCGACCGCAGCTGGTACAACCGCGCCGGCGTCGAGCGCGTGATGGGCTTTTGCAGCGACGATCAGTACGAAGAATTCTTCCGTTCCGCGCCGGAATTCGAACGCATGCTGGTGCGTTCCGGCATCCAGCTGATCAAGTACTGGTTCTCGATTACGGACGAAGAGCAGCACATGCGCTTCCTCAGTCGCATCCACGATCCACTCAAGCAGTGGAAACTGAGCCCGATGGATCTGGAGTCGCGCCGCCGCTGGGAGGACTACACCCGCGCCAAGGAAGTCATGCTCGAGCGCACCCACATCGCCGAAGCGCCATGGTGGGTGGTGCAGGCCGTCGACAAGAAGAAAGCGCGTCTGAACTGCATCCATCATCTGTTGAACCAGATGCCGTACGGCGAAGTTGAGCACGCGCCGATTTCGTTGCCGGAGCGCGAGCGCCACGACGATTACTTCCGCCGTGAAGTGTCGAGCGAGATCCTGGTGCCGGAAATTTACTGACCGTCATCGCAATCAGTCGCGCATGAAAAACGGGAGCCCAAGGGCTCCCGTTTTTCATTGATGCCGACCAAGCCGACCATGCCGGTCAGCTCAGAAGTACCGGTTCAGAAATACTTTTTGACGATTTCGCCGAAAGCCTGTTCGGCCGGCATGCCGCCGCGCATCAGCGTGGTGATTTCTTCCGAGTGCTCGCCGATGGTGTCCGGCAGGGTCGCGCGGTTGGCCTTGAAGTATTCGTACTTGTCGCTGTCGACCTGGTCCTTGGCGCGTGTCGCGGCGCTCGGCGCACGCGTGGTGCTGGCGCGCTTGACGCCGCCGGTGCTCAGCGTGCGGGTGGTCTTGCTGCCGCCGACCTTGGCCAGCCTGACCTGATCCAGGGTGAACACGCCGGTGGCGTTGCCCGGCGCGAATTCGCCTTCTTCCGGATGATGCAGGTGATGGTTGCCGTCGAAGGCCATTTTCTTGCCGGCAGTGTTGGTCAATTGATAACGCGGACCGTTGCCGGACGTGACCAGCGCGAACTGGACGCGCTCGCCGTAAATGCCCATCTGGGTGAGGACGCCTGTCAGGTAGGGCGCTTTCAGGGTGTCGATGTTGCCATTCCAGCGTTTGCTTCTTGTCGTAGTCAAAATATGTACTTCCGTAATGATGGCGGCCGCGCGCAAAAGAGATCGTGGGGGAAACGGCAATCCCGGGCGGCCGGCCTTGAAAAAACAGCGTGACCTGCCATTATCCTCTTCTCGCGCCGAGATTGACAGCGCGATGCAGCAATTTTTGCCGCAGGGGATCGCGGCAAAAACGCGAAATCCCCGCCCAGAGCGCCTTTCAGCCTCGCGATTGGTGTACGGCAATGCTTCCATGGGGCAATAACGGCGCTATAATGCGCCAACTCTGCGCTCGCAGAGGCGCCCACAAAGAAACACACCAAAAAAACGGGGAATCATGGGATCGGGAAATCACACATATCGCGTCTTCATGTCGGCCGCCTTGTTCATCTGTTTAGGCTGCGCCGGCAACGTCGCGCACGCGCAAGTGCAGGACTATGTCCAGGCCGGCATCGTCAAAGTCGTCAGCGGCAACGTCCAACTGCTGCGCCGTGACCAGCCTTCGGCCGCCCGTGTCGGCGACCGCGTCTTTTCCGGCGACCGCGTGGTCACCGCCGAGGGCGGCGCCATCGGCATCACGCTGCGCGACGACACCTTGCTGTCGCTTGGCCCCAAGAGCAACTTCCTGCTGGAACAATACAATTTCGACACCAGCTCGGGCGAAGGCAATGTTGCCGTGCGCGTGGTCAAGGGCACGCTGCGCTACGTCACCGGCCTGATCGGCAAGCATGCGCCGGAACGCCAGCAAGTCCTGACGCCGACGGCCACCATCGGCATTCGCGGCACCGACTTTATCGTGGAGGTGGCCGATGAATAAGTTGACAGAAAATAAGCTGATCGAAAAACTCACCCGCTTGCTGGCGCCGGGTGCGCTGATGCTGCTGCTGGCCGCCTGCGCCGGACCGAAGGAACGCTTCGTGCTGTTGCCGCAAGCGGACGGCTCGTCCAGCAGCATCGTAGTCAAGTCCGGCGGCGGGGAGACCGCATTGGCCACGCCGTACGCCTCGGTCGAGACGCAGGCAGGCAAGGCCGGCAAGACGGTCACGCTGAGCGAAGCCGACATCAACAAGCGCTACGCACCGGTGATGGAAAACCTGCCAATGCGTCCGCGCACCTATGTGCTGCAGTTCGAACTCGGGCGTGATCGCCTGACGCCGGCCTCGCGCAAATTCCTCGACCAGGCAATTGATGAGTTCAAGCAGTTCCCGGCTGGTGAATTCCTCGTGATCGGTCACGCCGACAACATCGGCAGCGACGCCTTCAACGACACGCTGTCGGTGCGTCGCGCCAAGCTGGTCGAGAGCGAACTGATACGTGCTAAAGTCAATCTGATCAGCATCGAAGTGATTGGCAAGGGCTCGCGCGAACCGCGCTTCCCGGCCAAGAAAGGCGTGCCGGAGCCGCGCAACCGCTACGTCGAGATCAAGCTGCGCTGAAAAACAAATTCAGAGACATGGCCGACATCTACCTCGCGTACTCCCCCGAGACGCGTGCGAACTACTATGGCGACAAACCGCTGGCGCTGTTGCAGGCGCTCGGAACGGTACGCCTGAATGACAGCGAAACGCCGCTGACGCCAACCGACCTGGTGCGCGCCGCCGCCGGCTGCGACATCATCGTCGCGCCGCGCATCCCGGCGGCCACCGCCGAGGTCTTCGATCAACTGCCGCAACTGGCCACCTATTGCCGTGGTGCGGTCGATATCCGCACCATCGACGTCGCCGCCGCCAGTCGTAACGGCGTGCTGGTCACACGCGCCACACCGGGTTTCGCCGCCTCGGTGGCGGAATGGGTGCTGGCCGCCATGTTCGATCTCAGCCGCGGCATCAGCGACGCTGCGCTGGCTTATCGCAACGGTATCGTGCCCGCCGTGAGGATGGGCCGCGAATTGCGCGGCGCCACGCTGGGCGTGGCCGGCTACGGCACCATCGGCCAATACCTGTGCCGCGTCGCGCAGGCGCTGGGCATGAAGATCGCCGTTGCCGATCCGTATGCAAACATCACCGAGCCGGCGCATGTGGCGACCAGCTTCGACGCCATGCTGGCGCAATCCGATTATGTAGTTTGCCTGGCCCCGGCCACGGCCGAAACGGCGCAGCTGTTCAACGCCGCAGCATTTGCAAAGATGCAGGCATCGGCCTTCTTCATCAACGCGTCGCGCGGCGAGCTGGTCGATGAAGCGGCGCTGCTGCAGGCGCTTAATCATGGCGTCATCGCCGCCGCCGCAATCGACGTCGGCATGGCGCCGGACCAGATGCCATCGCCGCTGCTGGCGCGCCATCCGCGTGTGATCGCCACGCCGCACATCGGCGGCCTGACGCCGCAGGCAGCCGAACACCAGGCCATGGACACGGTCAACCAGGTGGCGGCAATTCTTGCCGGTCGTTTGCCCGAGGGCGCGGTCAATGCCGATCAGGCGCACCGGCTGACGCGGTTCAGCGCAGCACAATAAGATCAGCGGAGACAGTTCATGACTTCCAACGTGATATCGGACGGCGCCTGCGACTGCCACATCCACATTTACGATTACACGCGTTTTGAACTGATGCCGACGGCGCCTTCCAGGCCGCCGCAATCGCTGTGGTCCGACTACCAACGCGAACAACGGGCGCTCGGCCTGACGCGCGCGGTGATCGTGCAGCCGACCGGCTACGGCTTCGACAACCGCTGCACGCTCGATGCGCTGGGACAGGCGCAGGGCAGTGCGCGCGCCATCGTTACGGTGCCTGCGGAGATTGCCGAAAGCGAACTTGCCGCGCTGGACCGGGCCGGTGTGCGCGGCGTGCGTTTCATGATGGTGGCCAATGGCGGCGGCGTGATGCGCTGGGACATGCTGGAACCGATTGCCGCCAAAATTGCGCCGTTCGGCTGGAACATCAACCTGCAGATCGACGGCCGCGATTTTGAACACTACGAAGACGTGCTGAAGTCCTTGCCGTGCCGCATCGTGATCGACCACAACGGCAAATTCCTCAAGCCGGTGGCGCCCGATCATCCCGCCATGCAAAGCCTGTTGCGCCTGTTGGATACGGGACGTTGCTGGATCAAGTTGTCGGCGCCGTACGAGACCTCGCAAACCGGCGCACCGGATTATGCAGACGTCAGCGCGCTGGCCCAAACCTTTGCGCGCGAGTTTCCCGAGCGCTGCCTGTGGGCCAGCAACTGGCCACATCCCGGCCGCAATCCGCAGCCATCCAATCGTGCCTTGCTCGACCTGTTGCCGGCATGGGCGCCGTCGGCCGAAGTGCGCACGCGCATCCTGGTCGACAACCCAGCGGCGCTTTACGGATTCTGAGCGAAGCTGAAAATGGCGGCCGGCGCAATCGCCGTATCTTCGTCGAAACTGTCGGGATCATCCAGCGGCCATGCCAGCGACAAGGGCGTCAACTGCACGCCGAAACGTGCGGCGGTGTTTTCCGTCGCATGCGGCGCACAGTTGCGCGTCATCAGGCCGACCATGGTGGCCGACACGCCGCGCTGCGCTGAAAACTGTTCCACGCTCACACAGCGCAGCGGCACCTGGCGACCATTGACCAGTTGCGCCAGCTCAGCCAGGCTGTAGTCTTCCGGACCGCCCAATTCGTAGACTCCGGCATCGCCTTCGCCCAGCGCGGCGGCTTCGGCGATGGTAGCGACGTCGCCGAGGTTGATGGGGCGGCAACGTTGCTCGCCGTCGCCGGCCAGCAATACCGTTTCGCCCGGCACGCGTTGCTGCAGCGACAACTCGAACGGCAAGGGATGCGGACTGCCGCGCACCACCGGACCGATGCGAAAGATCACGCTGTTGTGCAGCCGCGTCAGCATGCGTTCTGCCAGACCTTTGGCCTTGAGATGCCAGTTGTCCGCTTCGGCGTCGGCGTCGACGTGCGAAAAATACACCACGCGCGTGTGGCGCGTACCGACCGCCGCAGCGATGCGCTCGGCTGTATCCACCATGCCTTGCTGATACGCTTTCCAGTCCTCTGAACAGGAGCCTGAGGTGCCGGTCAGCAACACCACCGCATCGGCTTCGGCGATGACCTCAAAGCTGCGTTCGCTGTGAGTCCAGTGGGCCACGGTTTCATCGGCCGTCAGCCGCACCGGTTCGCGCACCAAGGCGGTGACGTGGACGTCGGCATCGCGCAGCAGCAACAGCAACAAGCGGCCGGTGGGACTGTTGGCGCCGGCCACGACGACACGGCGTACCGGTGCAATGGATGTAGCTGATGGAATCTTTGACTTGTTCATGACTTCCCCTGTTCGCAACAATGCAGACATGCAGGTGAAGACGTACGGGCGAGCGGAATATTGTGCACTGGTGAAAATATTTTTTACTGCTTTGCATTGCGCGGTAAAACGATGACAATCCGGTCAGCATTCATGCCGACAACTGAGTTGCAGTCATTCAGCCTGCCGTCAGCTACGTAAAAACCGCCATTGAAAACACCGCATGCATACCAACATGCACGCCAACACATCTCCCTTTGCGAGGCCCCATGCCGTCACGTTTCACCATCGTATTCGTCCTCTCCGTCATGGGCGCGCTGCATGCTCTGATAGGTTGGCGCCTGTTGCCGGCGCTCGGCATTGATGCGGCCTGGCAGGGCGTCGGCGCGCTGTTGCTGGTGCTGTCGTTTGTGCTGATCCCGGCCGGCCTGCTGGCGCGGGGGATCAAGCAGCAACCGCTGTCGGACCGGCTGGCCTGGGTCGGCATGCTGGTCATGGGCCTGTTCTCTTCCCTGTTGCTGCTGACCATCGTGCGCGAGCTGGCCTTGCTGGTGTTGTCCCTGCTGCATGTTGTCACGCCCGAGATTATCGAAAGCTCGGCGCGCGCCGTGATCGGTTGCGCCTTGCTGCTGACCGTGGTGGGTTACATGAACGCACGGCGGCTGGCCGAAGTGGTCAACATCGATGTGCCGATCGCCGACCTGCCGCACGCGTTGCAGGGTTTCACCATCGTGCAGATCAGCGACATCCACGTCGGTCCCACGATCAAGAAGCGCTACCTGCGCGCCATCGTCGACAAGGTCAATGAACTCAAGGCGGACCTGGTGGCGATCACCGGCGACCTGGTCGACGGCAGTGTGCAGCAACTCTCAGAACACACTGCGCCGCTGGCGCAATTGCGTGCACGTCACGGCGCTTATTTCGTCACCGGCAATCATGAGTATTATTCCAACGCGCCGGCCTGGATTGCGGAAGTGCGCCGACTCGGTTTGACCGTGCTGTTGAACGAACACGTGGTGCTCGATCATGGCGGTTCACCGCTGGTGCTGGCGGGGGTCACCGATTTCACCGCGCATCATTTCGATGAGAGCCAGCGTAGTGATCCGCACGCAGCAATTCGCAATGCGCCGGTGAGTGCTGCCAAGGTGTTGTTGGCGCATCAGCCGCGGTCGGCTGCTGCGGCGGCGGATGCGGGGTTTGATTTGCAGTTGTCGGGGCATACGCACGGGGGGCAGTTCTTTCCGTGGAATTTCTTTGTGCCGTTGCAGCAGCCTTATGTTGCGGGGTTGAACCGGTTGCGGAATTTGTGGGTTTATACCAGTCGCGGGACTGGATATTGGGGGCCGCCCAAGCGCTTGTTGGCGCCTTCGGAGATTACTCGGTTGAGGTTGGTTCGGGCGTGAACGGTTAGTCCGTTTCTTCGTAGCGGATCTTCGTAGCTGATCTTCGTAACTGATACTGCTCTTTCTTCGGACGACCGGGGTTGCCGGGGGCGGCCCGGCAGCCGCTCACTTTTCTTGTCTCGCCAAGAAAAGTAAGCAAAAGAAGGCGACCGCGATTCGCCGCCCCGCTTTGCGGGGTGCCCGTTGGCGCCGCGCTCAAATCGGGAAGGGAAACAAACTCGCTGCGCTCAGACAAGTTTCCCTTCTTTTTCCGATTTGAGCACGTCGCCAACGGCGACTCATAAGCGGAATTCTTTTTTCGGCTCGCTTCGCATTGCCTTGCTGGCTCGCCTTCGGCATCGCTTCTTTCTTTTTTCGTCTTTCTTCCACTTCAAAGATACAGCGCTTCCTGCCTTCTCTGCGCACGCCTGATCGCCTGCGGCGGATAACCAAACACGCGCAGGAACGCGCGGCGCATGCGTTCCGGGTCGTCGAAGCCTACTGCTCTCGCGATGCTTTCCAGTGATTCTTCTCCTGCTTCCACCCTTGGCCGCGCGGCTTCGGCGCGCAGTTTTTCGATTGCTTTGGCGGGGGTCTGGCCGGTCTCGGCGCTGAAGGCGCGGTCGAACTGGCGGCGGCTCAGGCAGGCTATTTCGGCCAGGCGTTCCGCCGTCAGCGACTCGTGCAGATGGTTACGCGCATAGCTCAAGGTCTCGCGGATTCTTCCCGAGGGCGGGTCCATTTCCAGCAGATTGGAAAACTGCGACTGGCCGCCCGGACGGCGGTGATACACCACCAGCTCCCTTGCCACCGCGCGCGCCAATTCCACACCGAGGTCTTCTTCAATCAGCGCCAATGCCAGGTCGATGCCGGCCGAGATGCCGGCGGAGGTCCAGACGTCGCCATCCTTGATGAAGATCTTGTCGCTGTCGACCTGCACCGACGGATGCATGCGCTGCAAACGCGCCGCCATGCGCCAGTGCGTGGTGGCGCGCTTTCCCTCTAGTAGCCCGGCCGCCGCCAGCACGAAGGCGCCGGTGCAGACGCTGGCGACGCGGCGCGCCTTGCTTGCTGCATGGCGCGTGTATTCCAGCAGAGTCTCCGACAGCACGCCTTCGCGCGGTCCGGCGCCGCCGGCCACGATCAGCGTGTCGAACGCGCTGCGGTCCAGCGGATGCGTGACGACTGCCGTGCCGGACGCGCTTTCCAGCATGCCGCCTTGCTCCGACATCACGCGCAATTGGTACGGTCTGCTTTTGCCGTCACCTTCATGGAGACGGTTGGCGACGTCGAAGGCGGTCAGCGGACCGGTGAAGTCGAGCAGGCTGCAATCGAGGAACAGCAGGAATCCGATTTTGCGCATGAGAGAGGTGCGTCCAACAAGCAGGTTGTCCAAAAAGGAGGTTTTTATGTCATTTTGGACGCATGTTGGCACGGCACACTGAGGCTGTCAAATTACCTTGGAGTCGCTTCATGAACCCTGCAACACAACCGGACGCGGGCGCGCCCGTCCTGCGCAAGGACAGCCATCGCTGGAAAATCCTCGGTATCGGCGTGCTCGCCAACGCCAGCTTTTCGGCGGCCTTTGCCGGCATTCCGGTGACGGCGATTTTCATGCGCGCCGATTACCGGCTCGACAATACCCAACTCGGCTTGGCGCTGGGCTCGCTCGGATTGGGCGTGGCCGTGAGCGAATTGCCGTGGGGCGTGTTGACCGATCGCTGGGGCGACCGGCGCGTGCTGTTGTGCGGATTGATTTCGACCGCGCTGGCGCTGGCGGTGATGGCCGCCTGCGTCGCGCCCGGCGGCGCCGGCATTCCACCGCTGTGGCTGCTGGCGCTGGGCTTGCTGACGGTTGGCCTGCTCGGCGGCAGCGTCAATGGTTCCAGCGGCCGCGCGGTGATGGGCTGGTTCCGTGAAGGCGAACGCGGCCTGGCGATGAGCATCCGTCAGACCGCGGTGCCGGTCGGCGGCGGCGTCGGCGCGCTGGTACTGCCGTCGCTCGCTGCGGCGTATGGTTTCGCCGCCGTGTATGGCTTGCTGGCATTGTTCTGCCTGCTCAGCGCAGGAATGGCGTGGCTGTGGCTGCATGAGCCACCGGCGGCGCCGTCATCCGTGACCGCTGCACCGCCGGATCGCAGCGCCCTGCGCAACATCGAAGTCTGGCGCGTGGCGATGGCGATCGGCATCCTGTGTTTTCCGCAAGTGTCGGTGCTGACCTTCGCCACCATCTTCCTGCACGACATCGGTCACGCGGGATTGGGACTGATCAGTGCGACCATGGCGGC
Organism: Herbaspirillum sp. NPDC101397; assembly: GCF_044767325.1. Classification (NCBI taxonomy): domain Bacteria; kingdom Pseudomonadati; phylum Pseudomonadota; class Betaproteobacteria; order Burkholderiales; family Oxalobacteraceae; genus Herbaspirillum; species Herbaspirillum sp. NPDC101397. The sequence goes on along the minus strand of NZ_JBIWNS010000013.1, from coordinate 24,411 downwards.
GATCCAGATCGGCGCGGCGGTGATGCGCGTGTGGAGCGGTCGCTGGACTGACCGCCATGGCAATCGCCGTCGCTATCTGCGTGCCTGCAGCGCGCTCAGCGTGGCGTTGTACATCGCGCTCGGTACGGCGGCCGCACTGGCTCCTGCCGTGTGGCCGCAGTGGGTGCTGGCGGCGATCGCGCTGCTGTTGGTGGCGGGCGGTGTGTGCGCGTCGGCCTGGCATGGCGTGGCCTACACCGAGCTGGCGACGCTGGCCGGGCCACGCCAGGTCGGCACGGCGCTGGGACTGGGCAATACCTGCGTGTTCCTGGTGTTCTTCCTGGCGGCGCAGGCGGTGCCGGCCTTGCTGGCGTGGCAATCGTGGCCGGCCGTGTGGCTGGCGGGCGCCGCCGGCGCTTTGATCGCCTGGCCGATTTTCCTGAAGCCGTTGCATCGGAATCGTGCCGGTTGATGTAATAATCGGCGGTTTCAGCCACTACTTTCTTGCGCCATGGATCGTCTGAGCGACATGCGTCTGTTCTTGAGCGCCGCTTCCGCCGGCAGCTTTTCCGCCGCCGGGCGCAAGGCGGGACTGTCGCCGGCGGCTTCCAGCGCGGCCATGCAAAGGCTGGAGCAGTCGCTCGGCGTCAAGCTGTTCGAGCGCACCACGCGCCAGTTGCGGCTCACGGAAGAAGGGCGGCTGTACCAGTATTACTGCCAGCAAGCCATCGACGCCATCACCGAAGCCGAGCATCAGCTGCAGGCCGGCAAGAAACTGGTGCAAGGCACGGTGCGCATCTCGGCCCCATCCGATCTGGGCCGCAATCTGCTGCAGGATTACCTGCTGGAATTTTCACAACAGTATCCCGACGTGCGTTTCGTGCTGGCGCTGACCGATTCGCACGCCAACCTGGTGCTCGACGATGTCGACGTCGCCATCCGCTACGGCAAGCTGGTCGACAGCAGCATGGTGGCGCGCACGCTGGTGCCGAATCGCCGCGTGATCTGCGTGGCGCCGGGCTGCGACGACCATTTCGGTCCGTTGCAGGAATTGTCGCAACTTGCACAGCGACCTGCGCTGGTGCTGACGACCTCGGCCGGGCCGATGAACGTCTGGCAGTTCCAGAGCGGCAAGCGCGTCGAGACCATCCAGCTCGAGCACTATCATGAAACCAACGACGGCGAGATCCTGCGCAAGTGGGCGGTGCAGGGACGCGGCTACGCGTACAAGTCGGCGCTCGACATCGTCGCCGACGTGCGGGCGGAACGCCTGCGCATCGTCTTGCGCGACAAGCTGTCGGCGCCGGCGCCGCTGCATGCCCTGTATCACCGCAACCAGCACCAGCCGCCGCGCGTCAAGCTGCTGCTGGATTTCCTGCAGGAGCGCTTCGCCACGGCGGCGACAGAACTCGACGAGCTGGGTCTCGGACTCTAAGCCGGCGAATAATCGGTATACCCGCGCCGGTCGCCGCCGAACAGCGAGGCGCCGTCGAGATCAGCCAGCGCCAGATTCTCTTGCAAGCGCTTCGGCAAGTCCGGATTGGCGACAAACGGTCGGCCGAAGGCCACCAGGTCGGCCAGTCCATCGGACAGAATTTTCCCCGCACGTTCCTTGTCGTAGCGTCCGGCCACGATGATGCGGCCCGAGTAGGCGGCGCGCAGCCGATGGCGGAAGTCTTCCGGAATCGTCGGCGCATCGTCCCAGTCGGCTTCCGACAAGTGGATGTAGGCGACGTTCTGCTTTTCCAGTTCGGCGGCGGCATGCAAAATCGTATCGACGATTGCCGGATCGGCCATGTCCTTGAATGTGATGTGCGGAGCGAGACGCACGCCGACGCGGTGCGCGCCGATTTCCTCCGACACCGCCGCCACCACTTCGCGCAGGAAGCGCACGCGGTTGTCAACGCTGCCGCCGTACTGATCAGTGCGATGATTGGACACGGTGCGCAGGAACTGATCGATCAGGTAGCCGTTGCCGCCGTGCAGTTCGATGCCGTCGAAACCGGCCGCCATCGCATTGGCTGCAGCCTGGCGGAAGTCGCCGACGATGCCGCCGATTTCGTCCACCGTCAGTGCGCGCGGCATGGGCGTATCGACCATGCGGCCGACGCCGTCATCGCCCACGATCCACACTTGCGTGCCGCGCGGCTGGATCGCCGACGGCGCCACCGGCGCGGCGCCGTCATGGAATACCGGATGCGATACCCGGCCGACATGCCACAGCTGTACGAAGATGCGTCCGCCGGCCTTGTGCACGGCGTCAGTCACCAGCTTCCAGCCATCGATCTGTTCCTGAGTATGGATACCCGGGGTGAATGAATAGCCCTGGCTCTGTTTCGATATCTGTGTCGCCTCGGTCACGATCAGGCCGGCTGCGGCGCGCTGTGCGTAATACTCGGCCATCATCCGATTCGGGATATTGCCCGGCTGCGAGGAGCGGGCGCGCGTCATCGGCGCCATCACGATGCGGTTCGACAGTGCCACCGGACCCAGCTGCAAGGGCGAGAACAGGGCAGCGTCTTTCAAGGGGGCGTTATTGCTCATGATACTAATCCTCCGCCTTCGACATCAATCACGGCGCCGCTGACGAAGCCGTTTTCCATTGCAAACATATATGCCTGCGCCAGATCCTGCACTGTGCCCACGCGGCCGACCGGCAAGCCCTTGCCGATACGCGCCATGGCGGCCACGCGCGATTCGGCGCCGGCTGCGCCCCACAATTCGGTATCGACCACGCCCGGGCTGACCACGTTGACGCGGCGCGGCGCCAATTCCCTGGCGAGACTTTTTGCGGTCGCATCGACAGCCGCGTTGAGGCCGCTCTTGAGCAGGCTGCCGGGGCCGAACTTGCGCGACAGCAGGCCCGAGGTCAGCGTGACGGAGGCGTTCGGCGACAGATACGGCAGCGCCGCCTGGATCGCAAACAGCGAGCCGAACAGCTTGACGTTGAAGGCCAGTTCCAGTTCGTCGCGGGTGAGCTCGGTCAGCTTGGGCGAGCCCACGCGCGCACCGGCGGTTAATACCAGATGGTCGATCTTGCCGATGGCGGCGAAGGCTTGCGCCAGTGCGGCGCTGTCGGTGACGTCGGCCACGGCGGCACGAATGTTGTCGCCGGCCTTGGCCGAACGGCCGATCACGGTGACGACGGCGCCGCGCGCTGCCGCTTCTTGCGCGACGGCGCGGCCGATGCCGGAGGTGCCGCCGATGACGACGACTTGCTGTTGTTGCAGTGTGGTGTCGGACATGATGTTCTTTCGGATGGTGGAATGAAATTACTGCGGGATGGCGCCGAGTTGCTGCATCAGCGTCAGGTTGTCTTCCAGATGCCAGTTCTCGGCGATGCGGCCGTCCTGGATCCGGTACAAGTCATGCGCCTGGAAATCGATGGCCTGGCCCTTGCCTTGCAGTTGGCCGAACACACCGGTGAAGTGGCCGCGAAAACGCAAATGCACCGCGACGCGATCGCCGGCCACCGTCATGTCCTGCACTTCCGCGCTGAGGTCGGGTACGGCTTTGCGGAAACCTTCCGACGCCTGCAAAGGACCGTTGACGCCTTGCGGACGTCCGGCAGGCAGGGTGCGGTCGACGAAGGCCGGGCTCAGCGCCTGGCGTGCAAATTGCGCGTCGCCGGTATTCCAGAACGCCGCGTAGCGACGCGCCGCCAGCACCCGCGCGTCGGTGTCGGTACTGGCCGGCGACGTATCGATGGCGACGTGTTGCGGTGCAGGCAGTGATGCTTCGGCCGTTGCGTCGCTACTGATGCCGCCGAAGCCGCCGGCGGCCAGCGCCAGCGTCAGCGCAGATTGCCATTTCCTATTGTGCATGAGGGTTCTCCCGGTGTTGATAAAGTGATTGCATTGTCGGCCGGGGAGCTTGTTCTGGGAATGCGTCCCGCGCTTGAATCATCTTCTTGATATTTTTGAAAATGGGCAGAAATCCCGGTTTTGGCAGGCTTTAGACGACTGGTCTAATTTTTCGGTAAAATAGCCTGCATGAGAGATACCTACGCCGACACCAAACTCAGCATCCTGCAGGCAGGCCGCCGCCTGATCGCCCACAAGGGCTTCACCGGCGTGGGCCTCAATGAGTTGCTCACCGCCGCCGATATTCCCAAGGGCTCGTTCTATCACTACTTCGGTTCGAAGGAGCGTTACGGCCGCGAGCTGATCGAGCAATACGTCGATGAGTACCTGCTGACGCTGGACAAGACATTCGACGCGGACGGCAACGCGAACTCGACCGCACGCGAGCGTCTTTTGACCTACTGGGGCTACTGGCTGGAGACGCAATGCTGCGAAATCGCCGAGCACAAATGCCTGGTGGTCAAGCTCAGCGCTGAAGTGGCCGACCTGTCCGACGACATGCGCGTGGCATTGCACAGCGGCACCGAAGCCTTCATCGCGCGCATTGCCGACGTCATCCGCACGGGCGTGGCCGAAGGTTCGCTGCACACCGTGCTGGAGCCTTACCGCACCGCGCAGATGCTGTACCAGATGTGGCTGGGCGCCAGCCTGCTCAGCAAACTCAGCCGCGACCGCGAGGCGCTGGAGAGCGCCATGGATGTCACCCGGCGCGTGCTGGTGGCGCCCTGATTGCGCACTGATTTCACTGCGCTGAAAAATTCAATTCTTTCGCCGCATGCCACCCGGCAGGCGGCCTCTCCTTCAAAGGAAAACCATGTCCCAATCCGCTACCGTCAATCGCCGCATCGTGCTGGCGTCGCGCCCGACCGGCTCGCCCGCGCCGGAACATTTCCGCCTGGAAGAAACCGCCGTGCCGACGCCGGGGCCGGGCCAGTTCCTGCTGCGCGCCGATTATCTTTCGCTGGATCCCTACATGCGCGGCCGCATGAGCGACGCGCCGTCCTATGCGCCGCACGTTGAAATCGACGCCGTCATGACCGGCGGCACCGTCTCGCGCGTGGTGGCGTCGCAGCATCCCGACTACCAGGAAGGCGATCTCGTCATGGCCTACACCGGCTGGCAGGACTATGCCCTCTCGGACGGCACAGGCGCCACCAAGCTGGACAAGAACATGCCGCGTCCGTCATATGCGCTCGGCCTGTTCGGCATGCCGGGCTTCACCGCCTATGCCGGCCTGCTCGACATCGGCCAGCCGAAGGAGGGCGAGACCGTGGTGGTCGCCGCCGCCACCGGCGCGGTCGGCTCGGTGGTCGGCCAGATCGCCAAACTGAAAGGTTGTCGCGTGGTCGGCATCGCCGGCGGCGCCGAGAAGTGCCGCTACGCCGTGGAAGAACTGGGCTTCGACGCCTGCATCGATCATCGCGGCGACGACCTGCCGCAACAATTGAAAGACGCCTGTCCCAAGGGCATCGACGTGTACTTTGAAAACGTCGGCGGCAAGGTCTTCGAAGCCGTTCTGCCGCTGCTCAACGTGCATGCGCGCGTGCCGCTGTGCGGCCTGATCGCGCAATACAGCGGCGTTGCCCCGAACGCGGCCCTGTTGGGCACGCTGCCGCGCAACCTGCTGACCAAACGCATCCGCATGCAGGGCTTCATCATTTTCGATTACTACCAGCGCGCCGGCTATTTCGCCGAGTTCTTCAAGGACATGAGCGCCTGGGTTGCCGCCGGCAAGATCAAGTACCGCGAAGACGTGGTGCAGGGATTGGAGAACGCGCCGCAAGCCTTCATGGGCCTGCTCGAAGGCAAGAACTTCGGCAAGCTGGTTGTTCAGATCGCCTAGTGCAAATCGCGTAACTATTTTCAGACGCCCATTACGGGAGTCAGCAAGGACCACCATGATTCCGTTTTCCGTACTCGACCTGTCGCCGATCAACCAGGGCAGCACCGCCGCCCAGGCCTTCCACAACAGCAAGGAGCTGGCGCAGAAGGCTGAAGCGCTCGGCTACAACCGCTACTGGCTGGCCGAACATCACAACATGACCGGCATCGCCAGCGCCGCCACGTCGGTGGTGATTTCACACATCGCCGCCAATACCAAGACCATCCGCGTCGGCGCGGGCGGCATCATGCTGCCGAACCATTCGCCGCTGGTGATCGCCGAGCAGTTCGGCACGCTGGAGTCGCTCTATCCCGGCCGCATCGACCTCGGCCTTGGCCGTGCGCCCGGTTCCGACCAGCGCACCGCACGCGCCTTGCGCCGCCACCTCGGCGACAGCGCCGATACCTTCCCGCAGGACGTGGTCGAGCTGCAGGAATATTTCAAGGAAGCCTCGCCGTACCAGTCGGTGCGCGCCGTGCCGGGCTACGGCCTGAACGTACCGCTGTGGCTGCTCGGCTCCAGCATGTTCAGCGCACAGCTGGCGGCGGAAATGGGTTTGCCGTTTGCGTTCGCCTCGCACTTCGCGCCGGGTTTCATGAAGTCGGCCGTCGAAATTTATCGTTCCCGCTTCAAGCCGTCAGACGCCTTGAAGCGTCCGCACGTGATGCTCGGCCTGAACGTGTTCGCCGCCGAGACCGACCGTGAAGGCGAGCGGCTGTTCACGTCCCTGCAGCAGCAATTTGTCAACCTGGTGCGCGGCGTGCCGGGCCAGCTAAATCCACCGCGCGAGAGCATGGAAGACTACTGGCGTCCGGAAGAGAAGTCCCACGTCGAGCGTTCGTTGTCCTGCGCCATCGTCGGTTCGCCCGAGACCGTGCGCGCCGGCTTGCAGAACTTCATCGACGACACCGGCGCCGATGAATTGATGATCACCGCGCAGATCTACGACCATGCAGCGCGTTTGCGGTCGTTCGAGATCGTGGCTGAGGCGCGCGAGGCGTTGACGCCGAAGGTGCCGACGCTGGAGTTTTGACGTAGCAGGGAAGTTGAAGGCAGGAGACACGAAGGCCGGGACCATGAAAATGGCCCGGCCTTTTTTCATTCAATGATGGATCTTCATTCCATCCCGAGCATGCGCGCTAAACTATTGGCCGACTTTTCGCTGACCAGCTGGATGCGTTGCTCCAGCACCAGCAAGTGTTCTTCCATGGCCGCGATGGCGCCGGCGGCGTCGCCTTTTTCGATGAAGTCGACGATGCTGGTGTGTTCGTCGTGTTCGCAGGCGGCGTAGCCGGACGGTTCGTGCAGGGCGACGATCAGGGAGCAGCGCGACACCAGTTCGCTCAGGTAGCGTTGCAGGATGGGATTGCGGCACAGCTCCGCCACGCGCAGGTGGAACGCCGAGGCCAGCCGCGCCCAGTCGGTCTGGGCGTAATTGTGCATGGCTGCATGTTCTTCCTTGAGCTGGCGGCGCAGTTTGGCGAGGTCGGCCTTGGTGGCGTTCTTCACGGCCAGCGCCAGCACAGCGGACTCCAGTGAACGGCGCGCTTCGAAAATCTCGCGGGTTTCTTCCGGCGTCGGCATGGCGACGATGGCGCCGCGGTTCGGGCGCAGTTCGACGATATGCTCATGCGCCAGCTTTTGCAGCGCCTTCTGCACCACCGTACGACCGACGCCGAACAGTTCGCACAAGGCGGCTTCGGGCAGCTTGGTGCCGGGCGTCAGGCGCTGGCTCATGACGCTGGTGAAGACGCTTTGGTAAATGCGCTGGATGATGTCGTCGCCATCGTCCGCATGTGCGGCATCGACGGAGGCGTCGGCCAGCGCGTCGTGACGGACCTTGGGACGGCCGGTGCGTGCTGCTGCGGTCGGTGCGGCCGCTGCGGCCTTAAGGGACTTGAGCGCCGGCTTGCCGGCTTTCTTTGCGGTGCTGCGGAGAGGCATATCGTTCATCGTGTTCTGCGAATTTCCTGCAATTGATTCCACAAGGCCGTCGCCAGCCGTATCAGCGCCAGGTCGCTGCCGGCCGGGCCCAGCAATGATACGCCGATCGGCAGGCCCGCGTCTGTAGAAAACGGCAGGCTGACCTGCGGCAAACCGGCCAGTCCGGCGATGCACGTGATGCGGAAGCTGCGCGTGCGCACCTCGTCGACCTCGGCGCCACTCGCGCTGAGCAGCGGCGCCACGCTTGCCGCCGACGGAATGATCGCCACGCCGTCTTCACCCAGCAAGTCGGATACCTGCTTGCGGATGGTGTCCTGGCGTTGCACCGCCATGGCGGCGTCATGCGTATTGACGTCGGCGGCGAACTGCCAGCGCGCCGCCACCGCAGGGCTGAAGTCGGGCCGATTGGCTGCGATCCACGCGCCGTGGACTTGCCAGCCGTCGTAAGCGGACGCGGTGACATAGGTGCGCCGCCATTCTTCCAGCATGCCGGGAGCCGCCAGCGTATGGCGCGTGCGCGCGCCGTCGAACGCCATGAAGACCTGCTCGACCCGCTCATGGAATACGGTATCGGCCTGCGCCAGCACGTCGGTGAGCAGCAGCGCGCGCCTGAAACTGTGTTTTGCCTGTCGAGGCAATAGAACGCGGCCGACGCGCTCGAACACCTCTGCATCTTGCGCGAACCAGGTCGCGGTATCGAACGCCGGCTGCAGCGGCACCATCGCCTCGCGCGGCAGCAGGCCGTGCGTAGTGCGCAAGCCCCACACGCCGCAATAGCTGGCCGGCACGCGGGTCGAGCCGCCGGTGTCGGTGCCCAGCGCGAAGTCGCACAGGCCGGCCGCGACCGCCGCCACCGAACCGCTGGAAGAACCGCCCGGCACCCGGTCCGGCGCGCGCGTATTGAGCGGGGTGCCGTAGTGGATGTTGTCGCCGTGGATGCTGTAGGCCAGTTCATCAGTGACGGTCTTGCCGACCAGCGTGGCGCCGGCGGCCAGCAGCGTCGTGATGAGCGGGCTGGTTTTCTGCGGCAGCGCATGCGTGGCCAGCCAGACCGGATTGCCCGCGCCGGTGGGATGGCCGGCGACGTCGAACACGTCCTTGGCCGCGAAGCGCAGGCCGCGCAGTTCGCCCTCGGCGGCGCCGGAGACCACGAAGCGGCCGTGCGGCACCCAGGCGCCTGCATAGTTGTCGTGCGATGCATCGTTCCTGGTCTGAGCGTTCATGTGGACGTTCATGCGTCACCCCTGCGCCAGCGCAACCGCCGGTTGCGACTTCAGCACTTCCAGTCCGTCGACGTGGTCGCAGATCGCGCCCGGCGTGGTGAACCAGACCTCGCTGCGGTCGCGCGCGGCGGCGATGTGTTCCAGTGCGCGGCGCAGGTGGCGCAGACGGTAGGGCTGGCCGACCAGGTAAGGATGCAGCGCGATGCCCATCACCAGCGGCTGGCGGCGCGACTGCTCGAGCATTTCGTCGAAGTTGTCGACGATGAGCTGGGCGAAATCCTTGCCGTCCATCTGGCGCGCCACGATCATCGGGATGTCGTTGACCTCCTGCGGATAGGGGATCGACCACAGCGTCTTGCCGCTGCGCGTCTGCATGTGCGTGGGCTGGTCGTCGTGGCACCAGTTGAGGTTGTAGCGGTAGCCGCTTTCCAGCAACAGGTCGGGCGTAGCCAGGCTTTCCGAAATCCAGGGCGACAACCAGCCGGTCGGCGTCCGCCCGCTGTGCTGCTGCATGCGCTCGCGGCAGAATTGCAGCAGCGCCAGTTCGGCGGCTTCGTCGAGCGTGCCCTGTTGATGGGCGTTGGTGTGGCCGTGGCCGATCAGCTCGTCGCCGCGCGCGACGAAGGCTGCGATCAGCTCCGGGCAATGGTCGTAGAGCGCCGTGTTGGCAAGCACCCCGGCCGGCAGGCCGAGGCTGTCGAACAGTTCCAGGCAGCGCCAGGCGCCGACGCGGTTGCCGTATTCGCGCCAGGCGTAATTGAGCACGTCGGGTTCGGCGGCGGCCGGGCCCAGACGCGCGCCCAGGCCTTCACCGAAGGCGAAGTGCTCGATGTTGAAGCCGAGGTACACCGCCAGGCCGGCGCCGTTGGGCCAGCGGTAATGCGGACGCTGCGTGATGGCCGAATAGCCGAAGCGACCGTGCACCGGCAATACGCCGAGGCGGTCAGGTTGATCCGGCTGCATGGCGCTGATCGATGATGGTGCGGCGTGCATCATTTTATTCATCTCTTTCCACTTTCTGCACTTTGTCCGTGCATTATTGATTGCAATATTGAATTTATATTTGCGTCAATAAAAGTGATTTATTGCTTCTAATACGAGATACATATTGTCGGCAAAAACTATTTTTTATTGTGGCAGTTGGCATAGCCCTTGCATAAGTCATGCCGGGAACAAAGCAAAACCAACCACTCATCAATTCAGATCCGGGAGAGCCACATGATCCACTTCACTCGTCGCACCGCAATCGCCGCCGCCCTGGCGACCTTGGCCGCAGCCAGCCTGTCGCCGCTGGCGCTGGCCGCCGACCCCATCAAGATCGGCCTGGTCACGGCCCTGTCCGGCCAGTCGGCGCAATCGGGCGAAGCCATCACGCGCGGCCTGACGGTCGCCATCGACGAGATCAATGCCAAGGGCGGCCTGCTCGGCGGCCGCAAGCTGGAGCTGGTCCGCCGCGACGACGAAGGAAATCCGGCCAAGGGCGTGGTCGCAGCGCGCGAACTGATCTTCAAGGAAAAAGTGGCGATGATCTTCGGGGGCCTTGATACGCCGGTATCCATGGCCATCGTGCCCATCATCAACGCCGAGAAGGTGCCGTTCATGGGCCCCTGGGCCGCCGGCACCGGCGTCACCAAGAACGGCGCCAACCCCAACTACGCTTTCCGCGTCTCGGCAGTGGACGAACTGGTCGACAAGGCCATGCTGACCTACGCGCAGAAGACCTTCAAGGCCAGCAAGGCCGGCCTGATCCTGGTCAACAACCCATGGGGCGAATCGAACGAGAAGGGCATCGTCGCCGCGCTGGCCGAGAAATCCATGAAGCCGGCCGGCATCGAGAAGTTCGAGGCCAGCGACGTCGACATCGTGCCGCAGCTGACGCGTCTGAAAGTAGCCGGCGCCGATACCCTGTTTTTGGTCGGCAACGTCGGCCCGTCGGCGCAGGTGGTGAAGTCGCTCGACCGCATGGGCTGGAAGGTGCCGGTGGTTTCGCACTGGGGCCCGGCCGGCGGACGCTTCACTGAACTGGCCGGACCGAATGCAAAGAACGTCCACTTCGTCCAGACCTTCAGCTTCTTCGGCAAGCTGACGCCGGTCGGCGACAAGGTGGTCAGGGACCTCAAGGCCAAGTATCCGAACATCAAGGGACCGGACGACATCACCCCGGCGGTCGGCGTCGCCAATGCCTACGACGGCATGCAGCTGGCTGCGCTGGCGATCGCCAAGGCGGGCTCCACCAACGGCGACGCGATCCGCGAAGGTTTCTACAAGATCGATCGCTATGAAGGCCTGATCAAGACCTATGTCAAACCGTTCTCGCCGGCCGTGCACGACGCGCTGCAATCCGACGACTATGTGTGGGCGCAGTTCATCGACAACCGCATCCTGCCGGTAGGATTGACGCAGTAAGCCGTCCTCGGTTTCGGGGATGACGAACCTGCCCGGGCGACGCAAGCTGCAGCGCCCGGGCGACAAGATTCAATCAGGGAGAACAAGATGTTGCTGTTGTCGGCGCTGATCAGCGGGTTGGGACTGGGAAGCATGTATGGCCTGATGGCGCTGGGTTTTTACATCACCTATGCGGTATCGGGTACGGTCAATTTTGCGCAGGGCAGTTCCATGATGCTGGGTGCGGTCCTGTGCTTCACGTTTTCGCAGACGCTGGGCTGGCCGATGTGGTCGGCCGTGATGCTGGCGCTGGCTGTATGTGCGCTGTACGGTCTGGTGGTGGAAGTGCTGGCGGTACGGCCGTTCGCCAACCGCGGTTCCAACGCCTGGCTGATGTCGACCGTGGCCTTGGGCATCGTGCTCGACAACGTCGTCATGCATACCTTCGGCAAGGAGCCGCGCAGCCTGCCGTCGCCGTTGGCCTTGTCGTCGATTGAAATCGGCGGCGTCGGCCTGGGCGTGTATCCGCTGCAGCTTCTTATTCCGGTAGTCGGTCTGGTGCTGGCGGCGGTGCTGCATCGCATCTCGCGCCGCACGCGCTGGGGCATCGCCATGCTCGCGGTGGTGCAAAACCGCGACGCTGCAAGGCTGATGGGCATTCCCATCGTACGCGCCGTCGCAGTCTCCTTCGCCTTGTCGACGCTGCTGGCGGGCATCGCCGGCGTGCTGATCGCGCCGCTGTTCAACGTCAACGCCGACATGGGTACGCTGTTCGGCCTCAAGGCGTTTGCCGTCGCCATCCTCGGCGGCATCACCAGTGCCTGGGGCGTGATGATCGCCGGCCTGCTGTTCGGCGTGGCGGAAGCGATGATCACCTCCACACTCGGTTCCGGCTACACGCAGATCATCACCTTCGCACTGGTGATCGTGGTGCTGGCCATTCGTCCCAACGGCCTGTTCGGTCGCGCACAGGTGAAAAAAGTATGACGACCATTCCTCCTTCTTCCGTGGTGGCTGCAGCAAAAACGGCAGCAAAAACAGCGGCATCTGCATCGCCGCCGCCGCGCCGCCTGCTCGGGCTGGCCGGACCGTTGCCGCTGGCGGCGGGTCTTGCCGCGCTGGTGGCGGTGTGCTGCCTGGCGCTCACCGTCAACAGTTATTACGTGTTCGTGCTGACCGGCATCGCCTTGATGGCGATCGTCGGCATCGGCCTGAACGTGCTGCTCGGCCTGACCGGACAGGTCTCGTTCGGGCACATCGGCTTCTACGCCATCGGCGCCTATACGGTGGCGATACTGACCACCAAATTCGGCGTCAGCTTCTGGCTGGTGTGGCCGCTGGCGGCGCTGATCGCCGCTGCGCTGGGCGCTTTGCTGGCGCTGCCGGCCCTGCGCGTGAAAGGGCCGTACCTGGCGATGATCACGATTGCCTTCAGCTTCATCGTGCAGCACGCCATCATTGAAATGCGCGGACTCACCGGCGGCCAGAACGGCATCATGGGCATCGCCGCGCCGGGCTTCGGCGGTCTGGTGCAAGGCGAACGCGGCATCGCGCTGCTGGCGATCTGCAGCGCCGCCATTCTGCTTGCAGCGTTCTGCTGGCTGGCGCGCGGCACCTGGGGCGCCGCCATGCGCGCGGTGAAGGACAGCGAGACCGCCTCCGAATCGATCGGCCTCAATCCGCTCGTGATCAAGACCGTGGCCTTCGCCGTGTCGGCCATGCTGGCCGGTCTGGCGGGCGGTTTGTTTGCGCCGTTGTCGACCTTCGTCACGCCGGACACCTTCGGCTTCATGCAATCGATCCTGTTCGTGCTGGTGGTAGTGGTCGGCGGCGCGGGCGCGACGATGGGACCGCTGATCGGCGCCGTCATCGTCGGCGTGCTGCCGGAGTTGTTGTCCAGTCTGGAAGATTACCGGCTGCTGTTTTTCGGCGGCCTGCTGTTGCTGGTGCTGTGGATTGCGCCGGATGGCGTGACCGGCATGCTGCGTCAGCTGGCGGCAAAAATGGGGAGCAAGAAAATCCCCGGTGCAGCGACCGCTACTCCCTCCTATGACGACCTGCCGCAGCGATTGCAGGAGGCGGTGTTGCCGCAGCGTGATCGCCGCACTCTGCGGGCAGAAGGATTGACGATGATCTTCGGCGGCGTGCGCGCGGTCGGCGATCTCAGCTTCGACGTGCCGGCCGCCGCCATCACGAGCCTGATCGGCCCCAACGGCGCAGGAAAAACCACCGCGCTGAACATGCTAAGCGGGTTCTACAAGCCCTCTATCGGCGGCTTCTCGTTGCAAGGTGCCGCGCTTGCAGGCTTGCCGGCCTTCCGCATCGCCCGCCATGGCGTCGCACGCACGTATCAGACCTCGCAACTGTTCGGCTCGCTGACGGTGGAAGACAACGTCGCACTGGCCATGGGCAAGGGCAAGCTCGGCGGCCTGCTCAACGCCGGCAGTTTCGGCGCGGCGGAGATTCGTGCGCGCAGCAGGCAACTGCTGGCGTATTGCGGCTACGAAGGGGCGGTCGATATTGCATCGGCCGATCTGGCCCACGTCGATCGCCGGCTGGTGGAAATCGCCCGCGCGCTGGCAACCGATCCCGAGGTGCTGCTGCTGGATGAGCCGGCCGCCGGCCTGTCGCGCGAAGACAAGGAAAAGCTCGCGCGCCTGCTGCAACGCATCGCCGCAGCCGGCATCAGCGTGGTGCTGGTGGAGCACGACATGTCGCTGGTCATGGACATCTCGCACCGCATCGTGGTGCTGGATGCCGGCCAGCGCCTGGCGCTGGGCACACCGCAGGAGATCCAGGACAATCCGGCGGTGCGCCAGGCTTATCTCGGCGAAGCGATGCAGGCCGAAGCGCGTATTCGCGGCAGCCGTTCCGGCCAGGAGTTGCTCGGCGTCGGCGAACTGATCGCCGGCTATGGCGCCGAACCGGTCCTGCACGGCATCAACCTTCAAGTAAAGCAGGGTGAAATGGTGGCGCTGCTGGGCGCCAACGGCGCCGGCAAATCGACGCTGATGCGTGCGCTGGCGGGACTGCATCGTCCGGTGCGCGGCGGCATTCACGTCGGCGGCGTCAATCTGATGCACCTGCGCGCGGAAGAGATCGTCAAGCACGGCGTGGTGCTGGTGCCGGAAGGTCGCCAGGTGTTCGCCGAGCTGAGCGTGCTCGACAACATCCGCCTCGGCGCCTTCCTGTATCCGCAGGACATGGACCGCCGCGTCGAGGAAATGCTGACACGCTTCCCGCGCCTGCGTGAGCGCTTGCATCATCGCGCCGGCCTGTTGTCGGGCGGCGAGCAGCAGATGCTGGCGGTCGCGCGCGGCCTGATGTCGCGTCCGCGCATCCTGTTGCTGGACGAGCCGTCGCTGGGCCTGGCCCCCAAGGTCATCGCAGAACTGTTCGCCGCGCTCGACGGCCTGCGCGATGAAGACATGACCATCCTGCTGGTCGATCAGATGGCGGCACTGGCGCTGGCCTTGGCCGATCGCGCCTACGTCATCGAAGGCGGACGCGTGGTGGCCGAAGGCACCGCCGCCGAGATCGCCGCCAACGATGCGCTGGCCAAGGCTTATCTGGGCGGGCACTAAGAAAGTATCTATGGAATACGAGATCAACCTGCCCGACGTCGTCGCCGAAGTGACCGCCGCCTTTGAGCGCTATGAGGTGGCGCTGGTCAACAACGACGTCGCCGTCCTCGACGAACTGTTCTGGAACAGTCCGCACACCTTGCGCTACGGTGCGTCCGAAAACCTGATCGGTTACGATACCATCCAGGCGTTCCGCAACAGCCGCTCGCCGAAGAACCTGGCGCGCGACTTGCATGCGACCGTGATCACTACGTACGGCCCCGACTACGCCACCGCCAACACCGAGTTCAGCAAGAGCGGTGAAGCGCGCACCGGGCGCCAGAGCCACACCTGGCTGCGCTTGCCGCAAGGATGGCGCATCGTGGCGGCGCACGTGTCGTGGATGGACAATTAATCGAAGACAGACAGTTTCAGGAGCCCTCTATGTTGTACAGCAAGACCTGTATCGGCGGCATGGTGACCGCACCGCATCACCTGGCGGCGCAAGCCGGTGCCGCCGTGCTGCGCGAAGGCGGCAACGCGGTGGAGGCGATGGTCGCCGCCGCTGCCGCCATCGCCGTGGTGTATCCGCACATGAACGGCATCGGCGGCGACGGCTTCTGGGTCATCAGCGAACCGGGCCGCGAACCGGTGGCGATCCAGGCCTGCGGCCAGTCGGCCGCGCTGGCGACCAAGGATTTTTATGCGCAGCACGGCGACGCGGCGATTCCGACGCGCGGTCCGCGCGCGGCGCTGACCGTGGCAGGCGCAGTCGGCGGCTGGGCAGCAGCGCTGGAGGCCGTCAAGGATTGGGACGGCGGCAAGCGCCTGCCATTGTCGCGCTTGCTGGCCGATGCGATTCATCACGCCAGGGCCGGCGTGCCGGTCACACGCTCGCAGGTTGAACTCACGCAGGACAAATGGGAAGAGCTGAAGGACCAGCCCGGTTTCGCCGCCACCTATGCAGCACAAGGCGCACCGTCGCTGGGCGACATCCTGAAACAACCGGCGCTGGCGGCGACCCTGTCGCGCCTGACCGAAGCCGGCCTCGACGATTTCTATCGCGGTGAACTGGCGCAGCAATTCGCCGCCGGTCTCGAACAGGCCGGCAGCCCGTTGCGCGCCGCCGACCTCGCCGCTTATCGCGCGCAGGTCGTCAAGCCGCTGATGGTGCAGATGCAATCCGGCCGTATCTATAATCTGCCGCCGCCGACGCAGGGCGTGTCGGCGCTGATGATCCTGGGCCTGTTCGATCGCCTCGGCGTCAAGCAGGCGGACGGCTTCGAACACATCCACGGCCTGGTGGAAGCCACCAAGCGCGCCTTCATCCTGCGCAACAAGCACGTCACCGATCGCGCCCACATGTCGGTCGATGCCGCCGACTGGCTGTCGCCTGAGGCGCTCGACCGCGAGGCCGCGCAGATCGACATGCAGCGCGCGGCGCCGTGGCCGCATGTGCCCAAGCCGGGCGACACCATCTGGATGGGCGCGGCCGATGCGCAGGGACGCGTGGTCAGTTATATCCAGAGCATTTTCTGGGAGTTCGGCAGCGGCGTGATCGCCGGCGACACCGGTGTGGTGTGGCAAAACCGCGGCGCGAGTTTTACGCTCGACGACGGCGCCAACCAGTTGCAGCCGGGCAAGCTGCCGTTCCATACGCTCAATCCTTCGCTGGCGCGTCTCAACGACGGCCGCACGCTGGCCTACGGCACCATGGGCGGCGAAGGCCAGCCGCAGACGCAGGCCGCAGTGTTCAGCCGCCACATTCTGTTCGGTCAGAACATGCAGGCTGCAGTCAGTGCGCCGCGCTGGTTGCTGGGCCGCACCTGGGGCACGGTGTCGACCAACCTCAAGCTTGAGGGACGCATCCCGGCCGACGTGATCGAGGCGCTCCGGCGCGCCGGCCATGATGTCGAAGTGACGGCCGATTACACCGACATGATGGGTCACGCGGGCGCCGTTTGCGTGCATCCGAACGGCCTGATCGAAGGCGCCACCGATCCGCGCGCCGATGGTATTTGCGCCGGCGTTTGATTCTCTTCCGACGCGCTTCCGACTCCCTCCGACGGACTGCCGGGACGGCCCTTGCGCCCGACCCGGCAGTTTTTGCAACAGATTGCCTGTTTATATGGATAAAAGCTTGTCTGACAGACAAGCTTTCAGTCTTATTCCCGCGTCAAGTATTGCTCCCGATGCAATTGACCAGCTAATATTTCGGTATTCCCAATAAAAGAATCAGAGGGAGCGCCCGGGAGGAAGGCAAGCAAGGCCATTTCCGTTCTTTCGGTGTCACGTCGAACAGCAGCCGGAGCCATCTTGAGCATTAAAAAACTCTCATCGACATTGAGTCTGTCCTCATGGGTCACGATAGGAGTGGTGCTGTCGGTGCTGATCACGACGGCGTCGGTGCTGGCGTTGGTGGATCAATTCACGCGCAGCTATGCGCGTCACGAAGCCGAGGCGCGGCTCAATCAACTGGCCTGGCAAATGCAGGACGCGCTCGACCGCAGCATGGCGGAGCGCTACATCGACGTGAAGCTGCTGTCGCAACGTCCGTCGATCCGCGAGGCCAAGGATCCGGCGCGCATGCGCGCCGTCTTCAACGAATTGCAAAGAAACGTTCCCAATTACGCCTGGATCGGCTTCGCCACGCCGGACGGCAACGTGCTGGCCGCCGCCAACGGTTTGCTGGAAGGCCAGAGCGTCGAGCAGCGGCCGTGGTACCAGAAGGCGCAAAAGGATTTCTTCGTCGGCGACTATCATCCCGCCGTGCTGCTGGAAAAGAAGCTGCCGGTCATGAGCGATCCATGGCGCTTCGTCGACATCGCCACGCCGATCATGGGACCGGACGGCCAGTTCCAGGGCGTACTGGGCGTACACCTGAGCTGGACCTGGGCGCGCGACCTGGCCAAGAAGCTGCTCAACCCGGCCAATGACCGCTACGACGTCGAGATCATGATCGTGCGCGAAGACGGCACCGTGCTGCTCGGTCCGCGCGAACTCGAAGAAAAGAAAATCGCCTCCGACAGCTTCAAGGCCTCGCTGCGCCTGCCGTCGGGATCGATGCGCGAACTCGGCGAAGACGGCCAGCATTACCTGACCGGTTTTGCGCGCACCGGCCTCAACAGCGAATACACCGAAATGAAATGGAGCGTGCTGGTGCGTCAGCCCGAACAGGTCGCCATGTCCGGCTTCAAGGACCTGGAGCGCCAGGTGCTGTTCGTCGGCTGCATCGTAGGCTTGCTGCTGATGACGCTGGCGTTCTTCATGACGCGCCGGCTGGTGGCGCCGATGAATGCGCTGAGCGCCGCATTGGAACGACGCGCCACCGGCGACCACAGCGCCGAGATTCCCATCGTCGGTACCTATTACGAAATCCAGCTGCTCTCGACCACGCTGTCGACCATGGTCCAGCGCGAAGAAAACTACCTGCGCGAAGTGCGCTCGCTCAACGAAGGCCTGGAGCAACGCGTCGAAGACCGCACCCGGCGCCTGCACGAAACCGCCATCGCCCTGCAGCAGTCCCTCGACAACCAGCGCGAAAACCAGATCCGCCTGGAAGAAAGCGAAACCGAACTGCGTGCGATCCTGCAAAACGCCCACGACGCCTTCATCGCCATCGACGAAGACGGCATGGTGCTGGAATGGAATCGCCAGGCCGAGCAACTGCTGGGCTGGGCCCACAAGGAAGCCGTCGGAAAGGAACTGGCCGAACTGATCATTCCGTTTGAGCAGCGCGAGCTGCACCGGCGCGGCATGACCCATTTCCTCAACACCGGCGAAGGCGTGGTGATCAACAACCGCATCGAGATCAACGCGTTGCGCCGCGACGGCAACGAACTGCCGGTCGAAATGACAGTCGGCTACGTGCGCCGCCGCGCCGGCCACCTGTTCATCGCCTTCCTGCACGACATCACCGAGCGTCAGGCCTTCCGCAACTCGCTGCAGGAAATGGCGCTGACCGACATCCTGACCGGCCTGCCGAATCGCCGCGCCTTTACCGAAAAGCTGCCCGAGGCGATGGCGCGCGCCATCCGCGAACCGCAGCAGATGGGTCTGCTGTTCATGGATGTCGACGGTTTCAAGAGCATCAACGACAAGTACGGTCATGAAGCCGGCGACGAACTGCTGGTCAAGTTTGCCGAACGCCTGATCGATGCGGTGCGCGACGTCGACACCGTGGCGCGCCTGGCCGGCGACGAATTCACCGTCATCCTCGAGCGCCTGCACGGCCCGGCCGACGCCATGGGCGTAGCGGAAAAAATCCTGGTGTCGATGCGCCGGCCGTTCATCCTCACGGCCGCGACCGTCAATGTCTCCACCAGTATCGGCATCGCGATCTACGAACCGGGCCAGCACATCGACCAGGACGCGCTGGTGGCGCAGGCCGACAAGGCCATGTACGCCGCCAAACGCGCCGGCAAGAACCGGGTCGAATGGAATACCGAGGAAAGCTCGGTCTGATCTGAACCTTGTTCCCTGCAGTAATATCTTCCTGCATCACCATTCACTTAATTCCTGTCCCGATCAGCACGCGCCGCCCCGAGCGGCGCGTTCTTGTTTACACAAAATTTATACCGTCCTCCGATAGTTTTATCCGGATTTAACGTCCTTCCCCCTATCGTTTGCTCCGTAAGCATTCATCAAGGGAGTAGGACATGGATTTTCTATATATCGGCGGCTTGCTGGCTTGCAGCATCGTCATGTGGGCATTTGTCGTCGCCTGCAAGAAGCTGGAGGACATGCAATGACCGTCATGCAAATACTGGGGCTGGCCGTATCGGTCGGCCTGTTGGCGTATCTCGTTTACGCCCTGATCAAGCCGGAGGCCTTCTGACATGACTGCCTCGATTACCCAACTGGCGATCTATCTGGTCGTCCTGCTCGTGCTGTCGGTGCCGGTGGGCTGGTACATCGCCCGCGTGATGGAAGGCAAGTCCGCCGTCAACCGCGTGTTCGGCGGCATTGAGCATTTCTTCTATCGTCTGTGCGGCATCCGTTCCG
Source organism: Herbaspirillum sp. NPDC101397 (assembly GCF_044767325.1). Classification (NCBI taxonomy): domain Bacteria; kingdom Pseudomonadati; phylum Pseudomonadota; class Betaproteobacteria; order Burkholderiales; family Oxalobacteraceae; genus Herbaspirillum; species Herbaspirillum sp. NPDC101397. The sequence continues at coordinate 4,568 of NZ_JBIWNS010000013.1, read as the reverse complement.
ACGCCGACATGGGCTGGAAGCAATACGCGCTGTCGTTGCTACTGTTTAATATCGTCGGCATGTTCGTCGTCTACGCGCTGCAACGCCTGCAATTCTGGCTGCCGCTGAATCCGGCCGGCATGGTCAATGTCAGCGCCGACTCCTCGTTCAACACCGCAGTGAGCTTCGTCACCAACACCAACTGGCAGGGCTACGTCGGCGAAAGCACGATGAGCTATCTGACCCAGATGCTGGCGCTGTCGGTGCAGAACTTTGTCTCGGCCGCCACAGGCATCGCCGTCGCCTTTGCGCTGATCCGCGGCTTCGCGCGTCACAGCAGCAAGAGCATCGGCAACTTCTGGATCGACATGACACGCTCCAGCCTGTACGTGCTGCTACCGTTGTCGGTACTGGTCGCCGTCGTGCTGATGAGCCAGGGCGTGATCCAGAACTTCAAGTCCTATGTCGAAGTGTCGACGCTGGAAACCACTTCCTACACCGTGCCGCGCCTGGATCCGCAAGGCCAGCCGCTCAAGGACGAGAAGGGGGCACCGCTGGTCGATGAGATGAAGACCAGCAAGCAAACCTTGCCGATGGGCCCGGTTGCCTCGCAGGAAGCGATCAAGATGGTTGGCACCAACGGCGGCGGTTTCTTCAACGCCAACTCGGCGCACCCATACGAGAACCCGACGCCGCTGTCCAACTTCGTGCAGATGCTGGCGATCCTGATCATTCCCGCCGCACTGTGCACCAGCTTCGGCATGCTGGTCGGCGACCGCCGCCAGGGCTGGGCGATCCTGGCTGCGATGACGCTGTTGTTCATCGTCATGACGCTGACCGTGATGTACTTCGAGCAGCAGCCCAATCCCGCGCTGGCCGTCGCGCATGCAACGCAGAGCAGCGGCATGATGGAAGGCAAGGAAACTCGTTTCGGCATCATCGCATCGAGCCTGTTTGCGGCGATCACCACGGCGGCATCCTGCGGCGCCGTCAACGCCATGCACGACTCGCTGTCGCCGTTGGGCGGACTGGTGCCGATGCTGCAGATGCAGCTCGGTGAAGTGGTCTACGGCGGCGTCGGCGCAGGTCTGTACGGCATGCTGATCTTTGCGGTGCTGGCGGTGTTCATCGCCGGCCTGATGATCGGCCGCACGCCGGAATACCTGGGCAAGAAGATCGGCGTGTTCGACATGAAGATGATGTCCATCGCCATCCTGATGACGCCGGCGCTGGTGCTGGTGCTGACGGCGATTTCGGTGATGGTGGAAAGCGGCCTGGCCGGCATCGCCAACCCCGGCGCCCATGGCTTCTCGGAAATCCTCTACGCCTTCAGCTCGGCCGCCAACAACAACGGCAGCGCCTTTGCCGGCTTGTCGGCCAACACGCCTTATTACAACGTCATGACCGGTATCGCCATGTGGCTGGGCCGCTTCGGCATCATCGTGCCAGTGCTCGCCATGGCCGGTTCGCTGGCAGGCAAGAAGCGCCTGGCGGCCACATCCGGCACCTTGCCCACGCATGGTCCGCTGTTCGTCGCGCTGCTGATCGGCGCGGTGATCCTGGTCGGCGCACTGACGTATGTCCCGGCGCTGGCGCTGGGTCCGGTGATCGAGCATCTGCAGATGATGGCGATTCACTAATGTCTGAATTGGAGAAAAACATGGCAAATAGTCCTGCCAAAAAAGTTGTTGTCCCTGCCGGTAGCGTACCTGCTGCCGCGACGCCTGCCTCATCGGGTGCGCAATCCGCAACCAAATGGATGTTCGATCCGGCCATCGTCAAACCGGCCGTGATCGACTCGTTCCGCAAACTGTCGCCGCGCGCCCAATGGCGCAATCCGGTGATGTTCGTGGTGTACCTGGGCAGCATCCTGACCACGCTGCTCTATCTGCAGGCGCTCAACGGTAAAGGTGAGGCGCCGTCCGGCTTCATCCTCGCCGTGACGGTGTGGTTATGGTTCACGGTGCTGTTCGCCAACTTCGCCGAAGCATTGGCGGAGGGCCGCAGCAAGGCGCAGGCGGCATCGCTGCGCAGCGCCAAGAAAAGTGTGGTGGCCAAGAAGCTGCAACGCGCCAATCGCAATGATCGCTGTGAACTGGTCGAAGGCAGCTCGCTGCGCAAGGGCGACCTGGTCCTGATCGAAGCGGGTGACTACGTCCCGGCCGACGGCGAAGTGGTCGAAGGCGTCGCCACCGTTGACGAGAGCGCCATCACCGGTGAGTCTGCGCCGGTGATCCGCGAGTCGGGCGGCGACTTCACCGCCGTCACCGGCGGCACCCGCGTGCTGTCGGACTGGATCATCGTGCGCGTCACGGTGAACCCCGGCGAAGCCTTCCTCGACCGCATGATCGCCATGGTGGAAAGCGCCAAGCGCCAGAAGACGCCGAATGAAATCGCGCTGACCCTGCTGCTGGTTGCGCTGACCATCGTGTTCCTGCTGGTGACGGTGACCCTGCTGCCGTTCTCGGTGTTCAGCGTCAACGTCGCACAGAGCGGTGCGCCGGTTACCGTGACCGCGCTGATCGCCTTGCTGGTGTGTCTGATCCCGACCACCATCGGCGGCCTGCTGTCGGCCATCGGCGTGGCCGGCATGAGCCGCATGATGCAGGCCAACGTGATCGCAACCTCGGGCCGTGCGGTGGAAGCCGCCGGCGATGTCGACGTACTGCTGCTGGACAAGACCGGCACCATCACACTCGGCAATCGCCAGGCCTCGGCCTTCCTGCCAGCCAACGGCGTGAGCGAACAAGAGTTGGCCGACATCGCCCAGCTCGCCTCGCTGGCTGATGAAACACCGGAAGGCCGCAGCATCGTGGTGCTGGCCAAGAAGCGCTTCAATCTGCGTGAACGCGAAATGGCCAGCCTCGGCGCGGTCTTCATCCCGTTCACTGCGCAGACGCGTCTGTCCGGTGTCGACATCGGCCATCGCCAGATTCGCAAAGGAGCCGCCGACGCCATCCGCAAGCTGGCCGAGCAAGCCGGTCAACAAGTACCGGGTGAAGTCGCCGCCGCCGTCGACATCGTCGCCCGTCGCGGCAGCACGCCTCTGGTGGTGGCTGAGACCGACGCCTCCAGCGGTTCGATCCGTGTACTCGGCGTGATCGAGTTGAAGGACATCGTCAAGGGCGGCATCAAGGAGCGCTTCTCCGAGCTGCGCCGCATGGGCATCAAGACCATCATGATCACCGGCGACAACCGTCTCACTGCAGCGGCGATCGCAGCGGAGGCGGGCGTCGACGACTTCCTCGCCGAAGCCACGCCGGAAAACAAGCTCTCGCTGATTCGCCAGCACCAGGCCGAGGGCAAGCTGGTGGCGATGACCGGCGACGGCACCAACGATGCGCCGGCACTGGCGCAGGCCGACGTCGCGGTGGCCATGAACACCGGCACGCAGGCGGCGAAAGAGGCCGGCAACATGGTCGACCTGGATTCCAATCCGACCAAGCTGATCGAGATCGTCGAGATCGGCAAGCAGATGCTGATGACGCGCGGCAGCCTGACCACCTTCAGTATCGCCAACGACGTCGCCAAGTATTTCGCGATCATCCCGGCGATGTTCGCGACCACCTATCCGCAACTGGCGGCGCTGGACGTGATGCATCTGAATAATCCGTCGTCGGCGATTTTGTCGGCGGTGATTTTCAATGCGCTGGTGATCGTCGTGTTGATCCCGCTGGCCTTGCGTGGCGTGCGTTATCGGGCGCTGGGCGCGGCTGTACTGTTGCGTCGCAATCTGTTGATTTACGGTCTGGGCGGTCTGGTCGTGCCGTTTGTCGGCATCAAGCTGATTGACGTGTTGCTTGGCGTCTTTGGCCTGGCTTAATTTTGTTGAAGGAATTGTCATGAAAACTTATCTGCGTCCCGCGGTCTCGCTGTTCATCCTGATGTCGCTCATCCTGGGCGGCTTGTACCCGGCGGTCATCACGCTGGTCGGGCAGGCCTTCTTCCCGAGCCAGGCCAACGGCAGCGTCATCGTGCGCGGCGGCGTGCCGGTCGGCTCCGAGCTGATCGGCCAGAACTTCACCGAGCCCAAATACTTCTGGGGCCGTCTGTCCAGTTCGGGGACTTTCCCGTACAACGGCGGCGCTTCGGGCGGCAGCAACTTCGGTCCTCTGAATCCTGCCCTGGTCGATGCGGCCAAGGCGCGTGAGGAGGCGTTGCGCGCAGCTGATCCTGGCGCAGGCCGGGAGATTCCTCTGGACTTGCTGACTTCATCCGGCAGTGGGCTGGATCCGCATATCAGTCCGGCTGCTGCGGAGTATCAGGCGGCACGGGTGGCGAAGGTGCGGGGCTTGTCTTTGGAGCAGGTTCGCGCGCTGGTCAAGGTGCAGACTGAGGCGCCGCAGTGGGGCTTGTTCGGCGAACCGAGGGTCAACGTGTTGAAGCTGAATCTGGCGTTGGATGCGGTCAGCAAAACCTGACATGTTCTGTTTTGTTGTTCTTTGCTTGCTTGCGGTTGTTTTTTGGTAGCTTCGGGTGTTTGTTCTCCGGACTACCAAGCCGGGGGCGGCCCGGCAGCCGCTCACTTTTCTTGCTTCGCCAAGAAAAGTAAGCAAAAGAAGGCGACCGCAAGTTCGCAGCCCCTTCGG
>NZ_JBIWNS010000012.1:0-102786 GCF_044767325.1 Herbaspirillum sp. NPDC101397 | reverse complement strand
ACGATCAGCTTCAGTTCGTGCAGGCATTCGAAGTACGCCATTTCAGGCGCGTAGCCGGCTTCCACCAGCGTTTCGAAACCGGCCTTGATCAGTTCAACAGCGCCGCCGCACAGAACCGCTTGTTCGCCGAACAGGTCGGTTTCGGTTTCTTCGCGGAAGTTGGTTTCGATGATGCCGGCACGGCCGCCGCCGTTGGCGGTAGCGTACGACAGCGCGACGTCACGGGCAGTACCGGACTTGTCTTGATAGACCGCGATCAGGTGCGGCACGCCGCCACCTTGGGTGTAGGTCGAACGCACGGTGTGGCCTGGCGCCTTTGGTGCGATCATGATGATGTCCAGATCGGCGCGCGGCACGACTTGACCGTAATGGATGTTGAAGCCGTGGGCGAAGGCGACTGTCGCGCCTTGCTTGGCGTGCGGTGCGACGTTTTCTGCATAGACCTGGCCGATGTTTTCATCCGGCAGCAGGATCATGATGACGTCGGCGCCCTTGACCGCTTCGTTGACTTCAGCCACGTTCAGACCGGCGTTCTTGGCCTTGTTCCACGAAGCGCCATCCTTGCGCAGCGCGACGGTGACTTTGCAGCCGGAGTCATTCAGGTTTTGCGCGTGCGCGTGGCCTTGCGAACCGTAACCGATGATGGTCACGTTCTTGTTCTTGATCAGGGACAGGTCTGCGTCTTTGTCGTAAAAAACTTTCATGATTTTTCCTATTAACTAATTTTTAAAATATTCAATACTGAATTAAGTACAGAGAGAGCGATAGAACTACCAGCGATGGTCGTGCATCAGACCTTGAGGATCCGTTCGCCGCGGCCGATGCCGGAGCCGCCGGTACGCACGGTTTCAAGAATCGCCGCACGGTCGATCGAGTCGATAAACGCGTCCAGCTTGCCCTTGTTGCCTGTCAATTCGATGGTGTAGGTTTTTTCAGTGACATCGATGATGCGGCCGCGGAAGATGTCCGCAGTGCGCTTCATTTCTTCACGTTCCTTGCCCACGGCACGTACCTTGATCAGCATCAGTTCGCGCTCGATATGCGCGCCTTCAGTCAGATCCACGACCTTCACCACCTCGATCAGGCGGTTCAGGTGTTTAGTGATTTGTTCAATCACGTCGTCCGAGCCGCTGGTCACGATGGTCATGCGCGACAAAGTGGCGTCTTCGGTAGGTGCAACAGTCAGGGTTTCGATGTTATAGCCGCGCGCGGAGAACAGCCCAACCACACGGGACAGAGCGCCGGCTTCGTTTTCCAGCAGTACAGAAACAATATGGCGCATTACAGATCCTCCGAACCCAAGAGCATTTCAGTCAAACCCTTACCTGCCTTGACCATCGGCCAGACGTTTTCGGTTTGATCCGTAATGAAGTTCATGAAGACCAGCTTGTCTTTCATGCTGAACGCTTCCCTGAGCGCACCGTCCACATCGCCCGGCTTTTCGATCTTCATGCCGACGTGGCCATAGGACTCAGCCAGCTTGGTGAAGTCGGGCAAGGAATCCATGTAGGACTCGGAGTAGCGCGAACCGTAATCGATTTGCTGCCACTGGCGAACCATGCCGAGGAAACGGTTGTTCAGCAGAATGATTTTCGGCGTCAGGTGATATTGCTTGCAGGTCGCGAGTTCCTGGATGCACATCTGGATCGACGCTTCGCCTGTGATACAGGCGACGGTCGCGTCCGGATTGGCTTTCTGCACGCCCATGGCGTACGGCAAGCCGACACCCATGGTGCCGAGACCGCCTGAATTGATCCAGCGGCGCGGCTTGTCAAAACCGTAGTACTGCGCGGCCCACATCTGATGCTGGCCGACGTCGGAGGTAATGAAGGCGTCGCCCTTGGTGATTTCCCAGACATTCTTGACGACTGCCTGCGGCTTGATGAACTCGTCCGAGGTTGCGAACTTCAGGCAGTCGCGCTCACGCCACTTGTTGATCTGCTTCCACCAGTTGGCCAGTGCAGGCGCATTCGGCTTGGTTTCGGCGGCGTCAAGCTGGGCCAGCAATTCCTGCAGCACATCCTTGACGTTGCCGACGATAGGAATGTCGACCTTGACGCGCTTGGAAATCGACGAAGGATCGATGTCGATATGGATGATTTTGCGTGCGTTGGAGGCGAAGTGTTTTGGATTGCCGATCACGCGGTCGTCGAAACGCGCGCCGATGGCGATCATCACATCGCTGTGCTGCATCGCCATGTTGGCTTCGTAGGTCCCGTGCATGCCCGGCATGCCGACGAACTTGTCGCTGGTCGAGCGGTAAGCGCCCAGGCCCATCAGCGTGTTGGTACAAGGGAAGCCGAGACGATCCACCAGCTTGTTGAGCTCGGGAGCGGCATTCGCGAGAATCACGCCGCCGCCGGTGTAGATCATCGGACGCTCTGCCGTCAGCAACAGTTGCAGCGCCTTGCGGATCTGACCGGAGTGGCCCTTGTCGACTGGCTTGTACGAACGCATCTCGACGGTTTTCGGATACTCGTAGGCACAGGTGTGCATCGAGATATCCTTCGGGATATCGACCAGCACGGGGCCTGGACGGCCGGTGGTGGCGATATAGAAAGCTTTTTTCATCGTTGCCGCCAGGTCCTTCACATCCTTCACGAGGAAGTTGTGCTTGACGCAGGGACGCGTGATGCCGACGGTGTCGCATTCCTGGAAGGCGTCCTGACCGATGGCGGTCGACGGCACCTGGCCGGAAATCACGATCATCGGGATCGAATCCATGTACGCGGTCGCCAGGCCGGTCACCGCATTGGTCACGCCGGGACCGGAGGTCACGATGCAAACGCCGACTTTTTCGGAGCTGCGCGAATAGGCATCCGCTGCATGCACCGCAGCCTGCTCGTGGCGTACCAGGATATGTTGGAATTTGTCTTGCTTGAAGATAGCGTCGTAAATATAAAGCACGGCGCCACCAGGATAGCCGAAGACGTGCTCAACGCCCTCTTCAGCCAGGCAACGGACGAGTATCTCCGCACCGGTGAGGTTTTCTGCACTCATTACTACTTCCTTTCAAGGTCCATTGGAGATTGATCGGATGTTCTCTCCTGGCGAAATCGCACTGATCGACCTGCGTCCTTCGGCATCCCTTCTTTGTGCGGTCACGTCATTTCTGCGCCCCAACCGTAGTGAGGTTCAAAATGCCGCTCAGCGCGACTCGTTCAGCCTTGGTGCAAGTACACCGTTACGAATTTCTCGCGCTTGTGGCGCGGGTTAGAACAAACAGCTTTTAAATAAAGCGCGTCTTTGACAATCGCTACATTATGCGTAACCACGGTAAAGACCATAGAACTTCATGTTGATGAAGCGGACTGACACGTTAATGCGTCGCATCATTTTGGTCAAGCTAATTTAGTGCGGCAGCCCGCAAAACCGCCCTGTAATTGTGCTTTTCCGATAAACACCACCACAAACAAGGGCTTTTTTGCTAGCATGCGCTCTGTTACAAATCCGTACACTCCTCCAACATACCCGTTGGAATTGCATTCGATTCATCTATTCCCGGCTGCACATCGACAAGCCGTATTGCATGGCAACTGACAAAGAACTCTCCGATTTTCTCGAAAATGTCGAACGCCGCGCCTTCAAGCAGGCGGTTTACGCCGTGCGAAAAGATGAAGCGGCGCTCGACATTGTCCAGGATGCGATGATCAAGCTGGCCGAGAAGTACGGCGACAAGCCGGCCAACGAACTTCCCTTGCTGTTCCAGCGCATCCTGCAAAACACCATCCATGATTTTTTCCGCCGGGAAAAAGTCCGCACCACCTGGGTCAGCTTGTTTTCCAGCATCGGCCGCGACAGCGAGAACCAGGAAGACTTCGACCTGCTCGAAAGCTACGAAGCTGAAGAAGGCACTCAGGCTTCGGAGTCCAGCGCAGACAAGGTTGAACGTGAACAAACGCTCGCCTTGATCGACGCCGAAGTACAAAAACTTCCAACCCGTCAACGGGAAGCCTTCCTCATGCGTTACTGGCAAGACATGGATGTCGCCGAGACAGCTGCCGCGATGGGATGCTCAGAGGGCAGCGTCAAAACTCATTGCTCTCGCGCAACACACGCCCTGGCTCAAGCTCTCAGGGCCAAAGGAATCACTTTATGAACAACAAAGAACTACAATTTGCTTACCGGGTAAAGCGCGCTCTGGACGCCAATCTGGAACACCTGCCCGAATCGACCACGCAAAGCCTTGCGGAAGCGCGTCGCGTTGCGCTTGCCCGCAAGAAAACCACCGCTCCGGTTCGTGCCGTGGCGCCGCAATTTGCACTGGCAGGCGCGTTGGGCGGCAACTTCACGCCATCGTCGTCGTTCTCCTGGCTGGGCCGCCTTGGCGTCGCCATTCCGTTGCTGGCCGGTGTGATGCTGTTTGCCGGCCTGTATGAACACGAGCACAAACAGCGTATCAGCGCCCTGGCTGAAATCGATGCTGGCGTGCTGTCGGATGAACTGCCGCTGTCGGCTTATCTCGATCACGGTTTCAACGCCTATCTGGCGCAGCAAGGCGAATAATTGATGGCAGGCATCCGGACTTCCATGAGCACCACAGCACGCAACATGTTGAGCTTTACCGTTGCCGCAGTCGTCGCACTGGCCGGCCTGTCCGTCCTGACGTGCAAAACAGTGCATGCACAAGGTCCGAACTCCACGGCGGCAACCCAGCAGCCGGCATCGGCGCCGACCACGCCGTCCAAGATCGCCAAGAAACCCGATTCCAAGCCGACCTGGAGCGAGCTGACGCCCGCTCAGCAGCAGGCGCTCGCGCCGCTGGCCGGCGAATGGAAGAAGATGGAATTCAACAGCAAGGAAAAATGGCTGGTCATCGGCAACAAGTTCGCCGCCATGAGCCCTGCCGAACAGGAACGCCTGCAGGAACGCATGCGCGACTGGGTCAAGCTGACGCCGGTGCAGCGCCGTTCGGTGCGTGAAAGCTACACCCGCGCCAAGAAGCTGGATGCCGACAAGAAGTCCGCCCAGTGGAAGGAATACCAGCAGTTGTCGGACGAACAAAAGAAGAAACTGTCGCAAGCCAAGCTGCCCAAGCACGTCGCTGCGCTGCCGCCGACTCAGGCCAAGGCTGCGCCGACCATCCAGCTGCCTCCTGAGGCACTGGAGCAGACTCTGGTGCCGCCGCCGACAGTTGTTACACCGACAGCGGCGACACCGACCGAGATCAAGTAAAGCCGCCAGGGCCGACGCCTCCCAGAAAGACCAGGAAAACAAAAACGCCATGTCCGCGCATACACGCCGACATGGCGTTTTTGCATGACGCCGGCGTGTTCAGTTTACGCTCCCGTTTGCGCCTGATTCCCCTCCAGTTCGCGTATCATGCTTCCCGGCGCATCCAAGCCTCTGCGCCACGCCGACCAAAGAATACTTGCCCACACCAAGAAAAGAGACCGCCTTGAGCTCCCCATTGACGCCCGCAACCGCACCCATCACCACCTTGCCCACGCCCTCCCTGCGCCGCCGCCTGTTCAGCATGGTGTACGAATCCATGCTGCTGTTCGGCGTGGTGTTCATCTCGACCTTGATATTCTCGACCGTCCTCGAACAGCGCCACGCGCTTTATCTGCGCCATGCGCTGGAAAGCTGGCTGTTCGTCATCCTCGGCCTGTACTTCATCTGGTTCTGGAACCGCGGCGGCCAGACGCTGGCGATGAAGACCTGGCGCATCCGCCTGACCCGCGCCGACGGCGCACCGGTCAACGCATGGCGCGCGCTGCTGCGCTTCCTGCTCAGCTGGCTGTGGTTCCTGCCGGGATTGGCGCTGGCATGGGTGCTGGGCGCCAAGGGTTGGATGCTGATATGGATTCCCGCCGTCAATGTCGTGGTCTGGGCCGCATTGATCTACGCCGATCCGCAACGCCAGTTCTTACACGATCGTCTGGCTGGCACCCGGATCGTGGACCTGAATCCACCAAAAAAGAAACAATAAGCTGCGCTGCAATAAAACGGTCATGCAATCCTGTTACGCTAGTCGTTTCGCCCACAATCAAGAGGCCGTCACTGCATGATCGCCCGCATTGCCCGAACCCTGCTGCTGACCCAATTCGGCGTCGCCGCCCTGTTCTACCTCCTGCTCGTCAAGCTGCATGTCACCAACGTTCCGCTCGCCATCGTCCTCAGCCTGGCGATGGTCGGGCTGTTCCGCGCCTCGATCACGGCCAACAGCTTCTTCCTGACCTGGCCCAACCGCGCCAAATCGGCGCACACGCCTGAACTGAGCTGGCCCGGCATTTTCCGGCTGTTTGCCGGCGAATACTGCGCGACCATGCTGTGCTCTTCCTGGGGCATGCCGTTCCAGCGTTTCGACAAGCGCATCTACACCGACACTACCTCATTGCCGGTGCTGCTGATCCATGGCTACGGCTGCAACAGCGGCTACTGGCACTGGATGAGCAAGGCCCTGGAAGAAGCCCACATCACGCATTACGCGGTCGACATGGAGCCCGTCTTCGGCAGCATCGACGGCTACGCACCGCTGGTCCATGAAGCGGTGCAACGGCTGGTAACCGAAAGCGGCCAGGACAAGATCGTCATCGTCGCTCACAGCATGGGCGGCCTGGCGGCACGCGCATACCTGCGCGACCACGGCTGCGCCAATATCGCTAAAGTCATCACGCTGGGAACGCCGCATCACGGCACCACCATTGCCAACTTCGGCATTGGCATCAACTGCGGCGAAATGAACTGGCTCGGCCGCGCCGAAGAAGGCACCAGCAGCGAGTGGCTGCAAAAACTCGCCGCCACCGAAGAACCGGCCACGCGCGCCGTCATCCTGTCGCTCTATTCGCATCACGACAATATCGTCTCGCCGCAAATCTCCTCGCACTTGCCCGGCGCTGAAAACGTCGCCATCAGCGGCATCGGCCATGTCGCACTGGCGCTGGACCCGACCATCCAGGCGCGTGTCGTCGCAGAAATCCACAAGGCGGGGATATAAAAAAACCCGCATGGCGACATGCGGGTTTCCGGTGCTGCAAGCGGCAAATTACTTCTGCGCTTCTTTTGCCGTGTCCTGGATTTTCTGGCCTGCGGCTTCCATCTTTTCGCCGGCTTTCTGCGTCAGGTCCTTGGCGCCGTCTTTCATGTCGCCGACGGCCTTGTCCAGCTTCTGGCTGGCTTCAGCCGCCTTCTCTTGCGCCTTGTCCGCCACCACTGCGGCCTGATCGCCGGCGTTCTTCACCGCGCTGTCGATCTGTTTGCCCATGGTTTCCGCCGGTCCTGGCGTTTCCTCTTTCTTCTGGCAGGCGGAGATCGCCAGTCCTACCGCGCCTATAGCCAACGCAGCACCGATCACTTTGATCAATTTCATAGCATCCTCTCACAAGAAAACAGCGGAACAGTTCCGAAAAAACATCCTGCCGCACGATAGCATGATGAACAAACCATGCGGTATCCAAAACGTAAAAACGGTAATAATTCCCCGTCAAAATAACAAGATTTCCAAGCAGCCTTCGTCTTACATCAAGGCCAGCTCCGCCTCGGTAAATCCTGCTGCGCGACGCGCTTCCATGTTGAACGGCCCGCGCATTACCGGTGCCTTGAATTCGACCGTCAAGTGCGCGAACGTCGCAATCGGATCCAGTCCGCGCTGCTCGCACAGCCAGCCGTACCAGCGATTGCCGATGGCCACGTGGCCGATTTCGTCGCGCATGATGATGTCGAGGATGGCCGCCGCGGCGTGATCGCCGGCTTGCGCCAGTTTGTTGCGCACCGGCGGTGCGGCGTCGAGTCCGCGCGCTTCCATGGTCCGCGGCACCAGTGCGATGCGGGCAAGGATGTCGTCTTTGGTTTTCTCGGCCATATCCCACAGGCTGTTATGCGCGGTGAAATCGCCGTAGGCGCAACCGAGCACCTGCAAATGCGCCTCCAGCAAGGAGAAGTGATAGGCCTCTTCGTCGGCCACCTTGAGCCAGTCGACGTAGAACGCCTCCGGCATGTCCGGAAAACGCCAGATCACGTCGAGCGCGAGATTGATGGCGTTGAATTCGATATGCGCCAGCGCATGGATCATCGCGGCACGTCCCTCTTCCGTACGCATCGAACGCGACTTCACCAGTAGCGGCGACACCAGCTCCGGATGCGCCGGCCGTCCCGGCACCGCGGCATCGGTCGACAAGGCAGCGCCCCGGTCCAACGCCAGTGCGCCGGCATGCCAGGCCTGCGACATGGCGCGCACGCCGGCCGCCTTGGCGGCACTGTCGGTATGCACCAGCCAATGCAGCGCGGCGCGACGCAGTTCGGTCGCGGCGGAAAACTTGTTTTCAGGAAAATCGGGGTTCGGCGATGGATTCACGTTGATTTATGACAGCAGCGGTAAAATGGCGGGTTGATGGAACACAGTTTGTCCCAATATGGATGTCTGTGTCCCCGAATAACCGAGGAGACAATTTTATTATGGCAATTTACAAGTTGGAAGAAAACACGCCGGAAATCGCGGAAACCGCCTGGGTGGCCGAGTCGGCCGTCGTGGTCGGCAAGGTCAAGCTCGAAGAACACGCCAGCGTGTGGTTCAACGTGAGCATCCGCGGCGACAATGAATTGATCACCATCGGCGAGAACAGCAACGTCCAGGAAGGTGCAGTATTGCACACCGACGTCGGCTATCCGATGCACATCGGCAAGAATGTGACGGTCGGCCATCAGGCCATGCTGCACGGCTGCACCATTGGCGAAGGCGCCCTGATCGGCATCCAGGCCATCGTGCTCAACGGCGCCAAGATCGGCAAGAACAGTCTGGTCGGCGCCGGCGCGCTGGTCACCGAAGGCAAGGAATTCCCGGAAAATTCGCTGATCATCGGTTCGCCGGCCAAGGCCGTGCGCACCCTGAGCGAAGAAGATATCGCCCGCATGCGCGCCGGCACCGACAGTTATGTCGAACGCGCGCAATTGTTCAAAACCAGTCTCAAGCGCATCGCCTGAAGCGCTATCGAAGCAAGGCAACAACGCAACTGCACGATGCGGCTTTGCGCCGCTTCTTGTGAGTTTGTGAGCAACAAGAAAGAAACAATGAAAGATACGCTGCAAAAATTCATGGTGGAAAACGCTCCGGTTCGTGGAGAACTGGTAGAGATTTCGTCGACCTGGCAACAGGTGTTGGCGCGTCGCGACTATCCGGTTGCGGTCAAGGCGCTGCTCGGCCAGATGCTGTCGGCGGCCGCGCTGCTGACGGCCAACCTCAAATTCAACGGCATGGTCGTCATGCAGATCCACGGCGACGGCCCGGTCCGCCTGCTGGTGGTCGAGTGCGACTCCGAGCTGCGCCTGCGCGCCACCGCCAAGCTGGTGGAAGACGCTGAAGTGGCCGACGACGCCACCCTGACCCAGCTGGTCAACGCCAACGGCGAAGGCCGTTTCGCCATCACGCTCGACCCCAAGGACAAGATGCCGGGCCAACAGGCTTATCAAGGCATCGTGCCGCTGGATGGCGACACTGTAGCCACCGTCATCGAAAACTACATGCTGCGTTCCGAGCAGCTCGACACCAAGTTGTGGCTCGCCGCCGACGACAAGGTAGCGCGCGGCCTGCTGCTGCAAAAGCTGCCGAACCACGGCGGCAAGGACGTCGGCAAAGCCGCACCCGAGGAAGAACTGGAAACCTGGAATCGCCTGTCGATGCTGGGCAATACGCTGCGTGCGGAAGAACTGCTGAGCACCGACATCGAGACGCTGATGCATCGCCTGTTCTGGGAAGAAACCATCCGCGTCTTCGATCCTGCGCATCCGGAATTCCATTGCACCTGCTCGCGCGAGAAGGTCGGCAACATGCTCAAGATGCTCGGCCAGGCTGAAGTCGAAGATGCGCTTTCCACGCAGGAAAAGCTCAGCGTCGATTGTGATTTCTGCGGATTGCACTACGAGTTCGACGCAGTCGATTGCGCGCAGATCTTCCGTGCCGAAACACCGGCGGATGCAGTGCCGCAGACTGATACACGCCACTAATTCTCACTGCTCTTGACGCAAAAAATGGCCGCCGCTGGATTCCAGCGGCGGCCATTTTTCTTTGAAAGATCGTTGAAGGACTAGCGCGTCAAGCCGGCACCAGCAAACCCAGCTGCTCTGCATCGAGATAACACCATTCGCCCTCTTCCAATTCCAGTGCATCCAGCTGCAAACCGCCGATGGCGGTGCGGCGCAAGGCGCTGCAATGGTTGCCGGCGGCCGCCAGCATGCGTTTGACCTGATGGTATTTTCCCTGCTCCAGCACGATCTCCAGCAAATGCGCATCAAGCTTGCGGCAAGTCACCGCCGCCAGCGGCGCCGGCTCGTCGTGCAGTTGCACGCCGCCCAGCAATTGCGCGATCAGCTCGTCCGTCACCGCATCGTGCGTAGTGGCCGCGTAGACTTTCGGCACATGGCGCTTGGGCGAAGATTGCGCATGGATGAAGGCGCCGTCGTCCGACATCAGCAACAAGCCGGTGGTGTCGTGATCGAGGCGACCAACCGGCTGCACGTCGCGCCACGAAAACTGTTCCGGCAAAATCGTCAGCACGCCCGGATGATGGCTGGGCTTGCGCGAGCATTCGAAATTGGCCGGCTTGTTCAGGGCGATGTAGACGTGTTCGCGATAGATCCATTCTTCGTCGAACAGCGTGAACGCCAGTCCTTCGGTATCGGGGGCAAAACGGTAGTCGTCGACGACTTCGCCGTTGATGGCGACTTCGCCGTCTTCGATCAGCGAACGGCAATATTTGCGCGATCCGAAACCTTGCGACTGGAGGATGCGATCCAGGGTCAACTTGCTCATTGCTTGGGCTTTCTGTCTTGTTTGGGCGTCAGTATCTGGCGGGCGATGCCGCGCAGGATATTGACCTCTTCGGTTTCCAGCTGCGTGCGCGCAAACAGGCGTTTGAGGCGAGGCATCAATTTTTTGGGACTGTCGGGCTTGAGGAACTCAATCGCCACCAGCGCCTCTTCGAGATGGCGGAACATGCCCTCGATCTCCGCCACGCCGGCCATCTCGCCCTGGAAGCCGATATCGGTGGCTTGCTTGCGGTCGCCCAGTTCGGCCATGCGGCATTCGTAGGCCAGCACCTGCACCGCCTGCGCCAGGTTGAGCGAAGAATAATCGGGATTGGCCGGAATGTTGATCAGCACATTGCATTGCTGCACCAACTCGTTGGGCAGGCCGAAACGCTCGTTGCCGAAAATGAGCGCAGCGTTCAGTCCGACGTCGCCGGCAATCTGCTCGGCAATCGCACGCGGCGACACCACCGGCGGCGAAAACTCGCGCAGGCGCGCGCTGATGGCGGCGGCAAAATTGCAATCCTGCAACGCCTCCTCGATACTCGGCACGATGCGGGCGCCCGACAGCACGTCCTGCGCACCGCTGGCGAAGGCCACGGCGGCCTCCTCCTCGACCGCATTGGGAAAGCGCGGATTGACCAGCACCAGCTCGCCGAACCCCATGGTCTTGATGGCGCGGGCAGCCGCGCCGATATTGCCTGGACTGCTGGTTTCCACCAACACGAAACGCAGGCGCTTGAAAACAGAATTATCGATTTTGGGCGTGTTCATTTAAAATAGCGGTATTCGCACGTCAGGAAAACATCGTAAGCCGGCCTGTAAGGGATCAAAACGATCCAAAACACGCCGGGCAATGCCGATTTGATGACAAACCGGCAATTTTCGGACAGTGCATCGCTCATTAATTTCATAGTTGTGCAAATTTCCGCCGGGTAGCGAACCGGGCGGCGAAGACGCCATTTTAACGGAACCCTCAGGATGCTTATCCCCCCAATGCTCAATACGGCCATCAAGGCCGCTCGCCGCGGTGCTGCCGTCATCAATCGCGCGTCGTTCGACGTGTCGCTGCTCAAGGTCACCAAGAAGCAACACAACGACTTCGTCACTGAAGTCGACAAGGCGGCGGAAGACGCCATCATTGAGGTCCTGAAGACCGCGTATCCCGACCACGCCATCCTGGCGGAAGAGTCCGGCCCATCGGCCAACCTGCACGACGAAAATGAAAACGTCTGGATCATCGATCCACTCGACGGCACCACCAACTTCATTCACGGCTTCCCGCAATACTGCGTCTCGATCGCGCTGCAACAGCGTGGCCAGATCACGCAAGCAGTGGTCTACGACCCTACCCGCAACGACCTGTTCACCGCTTCCAAAGGCGCCGGCGCCTACCTGAACGAAAAGCGCATCCGCGTCAGCAAGCGCGACAAGATCGCTGACGGCCTGATCGGCACCGGTTTCCCGTTCCGCGACATGGACGGCTTGAACGAATACATGAAGATGTTCAAGATCATGACCGAAAGCTGCGCCGGCCTGCGCCGTCCGGGCGCTGCCGCGCTGGACCTGGCCTACGTCGCCGCCGGCCGCCTCGACGGTTTCTTCGAAAAGGGCCTGAAGCCTTGGGACATCGCCGCCGGCTCGCTGCTGGTGACCGAAGCCGGCGGCATCGTCGGCACCTTCAAGGGTGAAGCCGATTACCTGTACAAGGGCGACGTCCTGGCCGGCAATCCAAAGATTTTCTCGCAGCAAGTCAATTTGCTGTCTGAATTCGCATAAGATTCAGACTTCAGCTCCGCATCAGCATCAACCTCAGCAGCACGATCCGGTCGGAGAACCGGAGCAGTCACCAAGTCACGCCAGGGAGGCGATGCAATTCAATTTGATTTGATCGGCACCGCTTCCCAGCCACCCAAGGAGACGAGCATGGCAGTCAATCCCATTCCTGAAGGCTACAGCAGCGTCACGCCTTATCTGATCGTCGCCGACACCGCCAGCGCCATCACGTTTTACGAGAAAGCCTTCGGCGCGACCGAAGTCATGCGTCTCGACGGCCCCCATAATAAAATCTGGCACGCCGAAATCCAGATCGGCAACGCCCGCATCATGCTCGCCGACGAGTTCATCGAAATGGGCATCCATTGCCCCAAGACGCTCGGCGGCGCCGGCGTCAGCATGCTGATTTACGTCGACGATGTCGATGCCGTGTTCACCCAGGCCATCGCCGCAGGCGCCGCCAAACTGCGCGCTGTGCAGGATCAGTTCTACGGCGACCGCTCGGGCATGCTGCGCGACCCCTACGGCCACATCTGGTCAATTGCCACACACAAGGAAGACCTCTCCAACGAAGAGATCCGCAGCCGCTCGCAGGCGCTGCTCCACAAGTGCAAACCCACCCAGGCCTGAGTCCTCTTTCCTTCCATCCCATGCCATTTGTCGTCAGCGCCGGACGGCGCATCCATTACGAAGTCAGCGGCCAGGGCCCTGACCTGTTCCTGCACCACGGTTTCACCAGCAGCTCGCAAGCCTGGCGCTTCTTCGGTTTTACCGAAGTATTGCAACAACACTACCGCGTCATTGCGCTCGATGCGCTGGGCCACGGCCTCAGCGACAAGCCGCACGAGTCGGACGCCTATACACTGCAGCAGCGCAGCACCGATGTCGTTGCCGTACTCGACGATCTCGGCATCGACAAGGTGCATTACTGTGGTTACTCGCTCGGCGGCTGGGTCGGTTACGGCATGGTGCGCCACGCACGCGAACGCCTGCAATCGCTCATCCTTGGCGCCGCGCATCCGTATGCCGATACCAGTTGGGATGCCTTCGGGGGACTCGACGGCGCCGATGCCAATGCCTTCATCACGGCATTTGAGAGCGTGCTCAATGAACGCATTTCACCCGAAGTAAAAATGCTGATACGCGCCAACGATCTGCAGGCGCTGGCCGCCGCCGCGCAACAGCCGCGCGTCTCGATGGAAGAGTTGCTGCCGCTGATCGACCTGCCCTGCCTGATGTTTTGCGGCGACGCCGATGCGCGCCATGCGGCGGTCGAGCGCTGCGCCGGATTGTTGCCGCGCGCATGTTTCGTGTCGCTGCCCGGTGTGACGCATTTCGGCGGCCTGATGCAGAGCCAGCTGGTGTTGCCGCCGTTGCTGGAATTTCTCGCTGCACAAACGCGCAGCTGAGTCTTATTTGAGTTTGTGCACCAGCCGGCCGGCGACCTGTTCGCCGGTTTTTTCTTTGTCGAATTGCTCGCGCGCACGCTGCAAATCGGCGTGATGGCGTTCGGCCCAGTTGTCCAGCGCGATCAGCGTATCGCTGAGCGATTCCCCCAGCGGGCTCAATTCGTATTCCACGTGCGGCGCCGCCGTCTCGAGGTTGCAACGCGTCACCAGGCCGTTGCGCTCCAGCTCCTTCAGAGTCTGCGTCAACATCTTTTGCGAGATGCCTTCGATCTTGCGCAGCAATGCGCTGTTGCGCATCGGCCCCGCCGCCAGCGCCGGGAAAATCAACAAGGCCCATTTGCTGCCGACCAGTTCCAGCGCCTTGCGCGACGGACAGGCGAGACTGTAGATATCGGTTTGCGGTTCTTCGACTGGGAGTTTTTTTACCGGTTTCATGGTTACCAAAAAGTGCCTTCTTGTTGGGTCCGCCCTGCCTGCCTATGCTGAGCGCCTGTTCAATTCACGGAGAAAAATAATGGCCTGGGTATTCCTGTCATTGGCAAGTGTAGTGGAAATCATCATGGCGATCGCGCTCAAGTACGCAAACGGCTGGACCCGGCTCACGCCCAGCCTGATCGGCGTCGGCGCGGCCGCCTGCAGCGTGCTGTTCCTGACGTTGGCCATGCGCAGCCTGCCGGCCGGCACCGCCTATGCGATCTGGACAGGCACCGGCTCGGTCGGCGTCGCAGTGCTCGGCATTTACCTGTTCAACGACGCCCTGTCGCCGCTGCGCCTGCTGTGCATTGCGCTGATCATCGGCGGCACCATCGGCTTGCGCCTGCTGGACGCCTGACTCGCGGCAGCCAGAGGCGGCGTCGTGCGGCCTGTGCTGCACGACGCCTGCCAAGATTTATCCACGTCCCGTCCCCGCACCTGTTATACTGCGCCCCGTGCGGCACATTCTCCAGTCAAAGTCCGCTGTCCTCCCGACGTTTCAACCCGTTTGCCTGCGACTGGCGCCCACTGCGGCGACAGGCCGATATTTTTAAAATCCCACTATGTCATTCTCATCTCTCGGTCTTTCCGAGGAAATCGTTCGTGCCGTAACCGAACAAGGCTACACCACGCCCACGCCAATCCAGATGCAAGCCGTGCCTGCCGTACTCGGCGGCGGCGATCTGCTGGCCGGCGCACAAACCGGTACCGGCAAGACCGCCGGCTTCACTTTGCCGCTGCTGCAACGCCTGTCGTCCGTGGAACGCGTCAAGGTCAACGGCCATGTGCCGATCCGCGCGCTGATCCTGACTCCGACGCGTGAACTCGCGGCGCAGGTCGAAGAAAGTGTGCGCGTCTACGGCAAGTATCTGCCGCTGACTTCCGCCTGCATCTTCGGCGGTGTCGGCATCAACCCGCAAATCCGTCTGCTCAAGCAAGGCGTCGATATCCTGGTTGCCACGCCGGGCCGCCTGCTCGACCACATGCAGCAAAACACGGTCGACCTGAAGAGCGTGCAAGTCCTGATCCTGGACGAAGCCGATCGCATGCTGGACATGGGTTTCATCCGCGACATCAAGAAGATCCTCGCGGTCTTGCCGAAGAAGCGCCAGAACCTGCTGTTCTCAGCCACCTTCTCCGACGAGATCAAGGCACTGGCCGACGGCCTGCTGAACTCGCCTGCAATGATTGAAGTGGCGCGCCGCAACTCCACCGTGGAAGTGATCGGTCAAAAGATCCACCCGGTCGACCGCGACAAGAAACATCCGCTGCTGGCGCATCTGATCAAGACCAACCAGTGGAACCAGGTGCTGGTGTTCACGCGCACCAAGCACGGCGCCAACAAGCTGGTCGAACAGCTGGCCCGCGACGAGATCACCGCCATGGCGATCCACGGCAACAAGAGCCAGGCAGCGCGCACCCGCGCCCTGGCCGACTTCAAGGACGGCAAGCTGCAAGCACTGATCGCCACCGATATCGCTGCCCGCGGCATCGACATCGACCAGTTGCCGCACGTAGTCAACTATGACCTGCCGAACGTCTCCGAAGATTACGTCCACCGCATCGGCCGCACCGGCCGCGCCGGCGCCACCGGCTCCGCCGTGTCGCTGGTCTGCGTCGACGAACGCGACCTGCTGAACGACATCGAACGTTTCATCAAGCGTGAAATCCCGGTTGAAATCGTACCCGGCTTCGAACCCGATCCGAAGGCCAAGCCGCAACCGATCCAGTTGCGCAGCGAAGGCCATCGCGGCGGTGGCGGCGGCGGACGTCGCCCACAAGGTGGCGGCGGCGGCGGTCGCAGCGCCAATGGCGGCGGTGGCGGCAATCGCTCCCAGCAACCGAAGACCGGCGGCCAGGGCCAGGCAGCAGCCAAGCCCCGTCAAGGCGGTCCGGCCAAACCGCAAGGTCCGGGCGCAGGTCCGGCGCAGAACCGCGGCCCTGCTGCGCGCCCTGCATCGACCCATCGCTCCGGCGGTCGCGGCAGGTAACATAGCCGTTTCCGATTGCATCTCGCAGAAAGGCATCCGAATTGATAACCGTCGTCAAAGCTGACCTCAACAATCCGCGACATGGCGTCGCTATCCTCGAGATGCTTGATGCGTATGCATCCGACCTGATGGGAGGCGGCGAAGGTATCAGCGATTTCGTCCGCGCCCATCTGATCGAGGAATTGCGCAAGCGTCCTGCGGTGCATGTGTTCCTGGCGTTCGACGGCGAGCAGGCTGCCGGCTTCGCCAATTGCATCGAAGGCTTTTCCAGCTTCGCCTGCAAGCCGCTGCTCAACATCCACGACTTCGCCGTGGCGCCCGCTTATCGCGGACGCGGCATTGCGAAGCAGTTGATGCAAGCGGTCGAGACCTGCGCACGCGAACTCGGTTGCTGCAAGATCACCTTGGAAGTCCTGGAAGGCAATACCGTGGCGCGTTCGCTCTACGCATCCACCGGTTTCGTCGGCTACGAACTCGATCCCTCCTCCGGCAAAGCCGTGTTCATGCACCGCTTGCTGTGACGTAAAAAAGCCCCGGAGATCCGGGGCTTTTTTATTGCCATTGCTTATCTCAAGCTGCCATCTTCTGGCCGCGCGATTTGCCCGAACTCAGGTAGTCGGCGATCGAATCCTGTGTCACTTCCCCGAGATATTTTCCCTCTGCGTCAATGACCGGCATCCAGCTGGCGCTGTGCTTGTACATCTTCGACAGCACCACGCGCAGGTTCTCATCCGGCGTTGCGTTGAGATTGAATGGCTTGACCTTGTCGCCGCTGACGCCGACCATGCCTGCGCTGCGGATGTCGCGCCGGCTGATGTAGCCGAGCGCACGGTTGTCGTTGTCGGTGATCGTCAGATAGCGTGCATCCTGATCATCCATCAAGCTCATCGCATCCTGCAGCGGCAAGCCCGGACGCGCGGTCGACGGCGTCGTCGCGGCATCGCCCGCGCGCACCAGCAGCAGGCGCTTGAGCGTATGGTCCTGGCCGACGAAGGCGCTGACGAAATCATCCTTGGGACGCGCCAGCAAGGTATCCGGATGATCGAACTGCACCAGCTTGCCGGCGCGGAAAATCGCCACCTGGTCACCCAGCTTAATGGCTTCGTCGATGTCGTGGCTGACCATGATCACGGTCTTCCTGAGCTGGCGTTGCATCTGGAAGAACTCGTTCTGGATCGATTCGCGGTTGATCGGATCGACCGCGCCGAACGGCTCGTCCATCAGCAGCACCGGCGCGTCGGCCGCCAGCGCGCGGATCACGCCGATGCGCTGTTGCTGGCCGCCCGACAGTTCGCGCGGATAGCGTTTAAGGAATTTCGCCGGATCCAGCGCCACCATCGCCATCAGTTCGGTCGCGCGCTCGCGGCAGCGTTTCTTGTCCCAACCCAGCAGGCGCGGCACGATGGTGATGTTTTCTTCAATCGTCATGTTGGGAAACAAGCCGATCTGCTGGATCACGTAACCGATGTGGCGGCGCAGGCTGACTTCGTCGATGCCGGTGGTGTCTTCGCCGTTGAGCAGCACGCGACCGGATGTCGGCGCGATCAGGCGATTGATCATTTTCAGCGTCGTGGTCTTGCCGCATCCGGACGGACCGAGGAAGACGCAGATCTCGCCTTCGGCCACCTTCAGGCTGACCGAGTCGACCGCCTTCACGGCCGTGCCGTCTTTTTGCGTATAGGTTTTGCTGAGTTGTTCGAGTTCAATCATTTTTGCAGTCCTTTCGGAGTCAGAATTCGTTGCAGGCCTTGCAGCAGCACGTCGGCGACGATCGCCAGCACGCTGATGAGCACGGCGCCCACCACCAGTTTTTGCATGTTGCTCTGACTGATCGCATGCAGGATCAGCACGCCCAGGCCGCCGGCGCCGATCACTGCGGCAATCGCCATCACGCCGATGTTCATCACCACCGCCGTGCGCACGCCGCCGAGGATCACCGGCAGCGCCAGCGGCAGATCAACCATGCGCAGGCGCTGCCAGAAGGTCATGCCGATACCGATGCCGGCTTCGCGGATGCCGCTGTCGATGTTGTCGAGCGCGAGGAAGGTGTTGCGCATGATCGGCAGCAGCGAGTACAGGAACACCGCCGTGATCGCCGGCAACGGCCCGATGCCGGCGCCGAATTGCGAGAACAGCGGAATCATCAGGCCGAACAATGCGATCGACGGCAAGGTCAACACCACCGTGGCGAGGCCGAGCAAGGGCGTGGCCAGCCAGCGATGCCGCGTGATCAGGATGCCCAGCGGCACGCCGATGACGATGGCCAAGCTGACGGCGACGCCGACCAGCCTGAGATGCTGCAGCGTCAGGTTGAGAATGTTGTGCCAGTCGCCGGCGAGGTAGTCGATCAGATTCATGGCCGGCTCCTCAGATCAGTCCCTGCTGCTGCAGGAATTCGGTGACGACCTTGCCGATCGGCTCCTGGTCGATGTCGACGCGCTTGTTCATGTCGGTCATTTTTTCGGTGTCGATGGCGGCGGACAAGGCGTTCAGCTGGTCAGCCAGCTGCGGATGCTGCTGCAACACTTCTTCGCGCACCACCGGTGTCGCCTTGTACGCAGCGAAGTAGCCCTTGTTGTCTTCCAGCAGTTTGAGGTTGAAGCCTTTGATGCGGCCGTCCGACGAATACGTCAGGCCGACATACAGCTGCTCGTTGCGCAAGGCGGTGTAGACCAGTCCCGGATCCATCTGCTTGACCTCGCTGCGATCGAGCTGGAAGCCGTAGAGCTTCTGCATCGGCTCGAGGCCGTCGGGGCGCGAAGCGAATTCGTAATCCACGCCCATCAGCTGCGGCTTGCCGCCGGCCTGCTGCTCCCGCGTAATGTGCTGCGCGAGGTCTTCCAGCGTGTTGATGCCTTGTTCGTCGGCCAGCTTTTGCGGCATGGCGAAGGCGTAAGTGTTGTTGAGGCCGGACTCGTTGAGCCAGGTCAGGCCGATTTTCTGGTCGAGCTCCTTGACGCGCGCATAGGTGGTTTCAGCGTCGAGCTTTTCGTCGACGTGGTTGTAGACGATCAGCGATGTGCCGGTGTATTCCCACACGATGTCGAGCTGCTTGCTTTCCTGCGCCTTGCGCATGAGCGTGGAGCCGAGGCCGTTCCTGAGATCGACGTCGTAGCCTTTGGCGCGCAGGTACTGCGCGGTCATCGACGACAGGATCAGTTGTTCGGTGAAGTTCTTGCCGCCGACGACCAGCGTGGCGCCCGTGGCCGGCAACATTGCCAGCAGGCTGAGCGCAAAGCCGAACGCACGTAAAAGATAAGAAGATTTCATGGCTGTTCCCTTGTTGTTGTTGTGTACCTGGCTCATGCGAGGCCGCGACGCGACAGATACCAGTGCGACAGCAGCGTGACGATCGCGTCCAGCAACAGCGCCAGCAAAGCGGTCGCGGCGGCGCCCAGCAACAGCTGGCCGTGGTTGTTCAGGTAGATGCCCGGGAAGATCAATCCGCCCAGGCTTTCGCCGCCGATCAGCATCGACAGCGGCGCGGTGCCGACGTTGATCACCAGCGCCGTGCGGATGCCGCCGACGATGATCGGCAAGGCGTTCGGCAGCTCGACGCGCAGCAACACCTGATAAGGCTTCATGCCGATGCCTTTGGCGGCTTCGCGCAGCGGCGCCGGCACGTTCTTCAGGCCTTCGAAGGTGTTGCGCACGATCGGCAGCAACGAAGCCAGCCACAGCGCCAGGATGGTCGGCCAGTTGCCGATGCCGAAGAACGCCAGCGCCAGAGCCAGCACAGCAATCGACGGGATGGTGTTGCCGATGTTGAAGACCTGGATGAAGTACTCGGCGCGGCGCGCCAGCGCCGGCCGGCTCAGCGCGATGCCGGCCGTAATGCCGGTGGCGATTGCCAGCAGCATCGACCACGCGACCAGTTGCAGATGCTTGCCGGTGTAGTAGATCAGATCGCTGCGGTACTGCGTGATGACGTCCATCCCGATCCACTGGATCAGGCCGGCGACGGCGAGCACTGAAACGGCTGTGACCGCGGCTGCGCCACCGATGACGTTGCGAAGACTTCGCGTCATGGTTCCCCCTGTGTGGCCGCCATGGTCGAGATCAATGAAATGCCGATATCGAAACCGCGACAGCGCTTTGACTATTTGTAGTGGTTCGTCGCCCTCGCAGGGCTAATCGTTTGGATTCGAACCGGTGCTGCCGAGGCAGCGATGAAATCGATCGCACGAAGGCGTAATCGATGATGTATGCATCCGGCGGCAATGAATCGGCGTGCCGGACAACGAGACGACCCGTGAACGGATCAGGAATTACTTAGTAGTTGAACAAGTGTTGTCGCTAGGACAGACGGCAGTATAACCGACTTGCTTAATGAAGTCCAGAAATGACAATTCCAGAAGTCATAACCGGCGAATCTGTAGAAACGAAAAACCGGCCAAAAAGGCCGGTTTTCAGGGGGTTTTGAAGCAAAAGCTGAGCTTACTTGAGTGCCCCAAAGACCTTGCCGATGATCGCGCTGCCGGCGCCGATCGGATCGGCGCGGATCGCCTTCTCTTCTTCGCCGATCATGTAGAACAAGCCGTCCAGCGAACGCTGCGTGACATAGCCCTCGACCGTGGCCTGGTCGCCCGACACCAGGCCGGTTTTGGCAACCTGACCCATGGTGCCGTTGTACTTGGCGGAGAGGCCGTTTTTATCGGTGATCTTCTTGACGATGGGGAGGAATTTTTCACCGAGCGGCGTGGCGGTCTTCTGGCGGAAGAAATCGGTCACGGAAGTCTCACCACCGGACAGGATGTTCTTGGCGTCAGTGACCGACATCGACTTGACCGCATTGATCAGCAGCGGCTTGGCCAGCGGTACGGCCGATTCGGCGGCGCGGTTCATCGACACCACCAGGTCGTCCAGCTTCTGGCCCTGGCCGGTCATCTTCAGCAGCGGCATGGCTTGCTGCAGCGGACCCGGCAACTGGATCTTGACCTTGTCGTTGTTGAGGAAACCGTTCTCCACGCCGAGCTTCGAGACGGCGACATTGGCGCCCTTCTCCAGCGCCGCTTTCAGGCCGCTGGTGGCATCCTGGTTGCTGAGGTCGGACAGCGACAGCGCGAACGCGAGCGTGCTGGTCAGCACCAGGGCTGCAGCGACGGGAGCGTATTTGAATTTCTTGAAGGGCAGCATGGGAACTCCGGAGTAAGAAGACGCGCCATCATAATACGCGCCTCGCCGCCTGCCTATCGAAGCACGTCGGTTTTATCTCACTTACCGCTACTGCTGCGGCTGCGCGTAAGTTCCAGCCCGGCGTTCTTCGGCAGGCGCGCCGTCACCGGCACCGACGCCACCGAGAACAAGCCCACCACCAGGAATGCCGGCCAGAAATCGGCCTCGACGATGGTCGCGTGGCCTTGCAGGTAATTCGATATCTGCAGCACCAGGCCGGCGATAGTCACGCCCATGCCCAGCGACAATTGCTGCACCACGCTGGCCAGGCTGGTGGCGCGGCCGGCATCGCGGTTGCTGATGTCGGCATAGGCGATCGAGTTGAGGCAAGTGAATTGCAGTGAAGGGAAGAAGCCGCCCATCAGCACCACCAGCAGCATCACGTAGTAAGGCGTGTGCGACGAGAAAATGCCGTACGACGCGATCGCCATGCCGGCGAATACCGCATTGACCATCAACACCGTGCGGAAGCCGTAACGGCGCAGCACCATCGCCGCCAGCGCCTTCATGAACATGGCGCCAAAGGCCGAGGCGCAGGTGATCGTGCCGGCCTCGAACGGATTGAGCCCGAGGCCTTCCTGCAAGGCCAGGGGCAGCAGGAACGGCACCGCGCCGAGACCGACGCGGAAGAGCGAACCGCCAAGCACGCTGGCGCGCAAGGTCGGGATCTTCAGCAGACGCAGATCGAGCAAGGGATACTCGCTGCGCATGGCGTGGCGGAAGTAGAAGAACAAGGCCACCGAGCCGACCACGCACATGATGATCGGCCACGCCTGCTGCACCAGGTGGTTGCCGATCAGCGAAAAGCCCAGCATCGCCACCCCGCCGCCGCAGGCGGTCAGCAGGAAGCCCTTCACGTCCAGCGGCGCCGGATCTTCTTCACGGAAATTCTGGATGTAGCGCCCGGCCAGATACAGGCCGAGGATGCAGATCGGGATGTTGATCAGGAAAATCCAGCGCCAGTGGAAATACGTCGTGATGAAGCCGCCCAGCGGCGGTCCGATCACCGGCCCCATCAGCGAGGGCAAGGTGAGATAGCTGATGGCCTTGACGAGCTCGGCCTTGGTCACCGAGCGCACGATGATGA
Organism: Herbaspirillum sp. NPDC101397; assembly: GCF_044767325.1. NCBI lineage: Bacteria > Pseudomonadati > Pseudomonadota > Betaproteobacteria > Burkholderiales > Oxalobacteraceae > Herbaspirillum > Herbaspirillum sp. NPDC101397. The sequence goes on along the minus strand of NZ_JBIWNS010000012.1, from coordinate 80,131 downwards.
TACGTCCCACCGGCACCATCATGGCGCCGCCGATGCCTTGCAGGAAGCGCGCCGCGACGAAGGTCAGCAGCGAGTCCGATAAGGCGCACAGGATGGACCCGGTCATGAAGGTAATCATCGCCGAGCGGAAAATCGTGCGCGCGCCGACCTTGTCCGCGACCCAGCCGGAAATCGGGATGAACACGCCGAGGCTGACCACGTAGGAAGTCAGCGCCAGTTTCAGGGTGATCGGATCCTGGCCGAGATCACGTGCGAGCGCTGGCAAGGAAGTGGCGATGACGGTGACGTCCATGTTTTCCATGAACAGCGCACAGCCGACGATGAGCGGAACGATAAGCGAGGGGGACACGATGATGCGGTACGACAGGAAAGAGTTCGGGCTGTTTCGGCGGGCGTTGTAGCCGGATACGTGCTTCTGACAGCCTTCTAAGGTGCGCCAAGTTTACACCACTTGCGGGTTGTGCGTTGCAGCGAGGAAATAGGCGCGTCCGCTTCAGCGAAAAAACCGGCTCGGCGCGATCCCGAAATGTTTCTTGAACATCGCCGCGAATGCACTCTGGCTGGTGTAGCCGTGATCAAGCGCGACGTCGATGATCTTGTCGCCGCGCGCCAGGTTTTCCAGCGCCAGCAACAGTCGCGCCTGCTGCCGCCAGTGGCTGAAACGCATGCCGGTTTCGCGCAGGAACAGGCGATGGAAAGTGCGCGTGGCGATGCCCAGCTGCTGCGCGTGCATGTCGACCGTGGCGTCATCATCGGGCCGCGCCATCAGCGCTTCACAGATCACGCGCAGGCCGCGATCCGCCGGCAGCGGCAGGTACAGCGGCAACACCGGCACCGAGCGCAGCTCGTGCACCAGCAGCCGCAGCAGGTGCCAGTCGCGGCCGTCGGCAACCAGCGCCGGGCCGATGCCGACGGCGGCGACGATCAGCTCGCGCAGCAAAGGCGGTATGTCGAGCACGCAGTTCTCCTGCGGCATGTTCGGCAACTCCTGCATGTTGACGAACACGGTGCGCATCTTGACGTCGCCGCGCATGCGCACCTGATGATCAACCTCTGGCTGCAGCCAGACGCCCCGCGTGGGCGGCACCACCCAGCGCCCTTCGGCGGTTTCCACCACCAGCACGCCCTCGATGGCGTACAGCAGCTGCGCATAGGCGTGCCGGTGCAACTCGATCACGTGGCCGTGCGGATAATCGATCGCGAGCGCCGCAGCGGGAGCGTTGGCGTTGATCATGTGGTGGTAGTTGGAGGTGTCCATGCGACCTGTTCGTCAATGTCACTTTTGCGACAACTTAAGGCATGTTAGCACGCGACGGACTTGACGATCCGCAGCAAGATGAGTGCCTCGCTGTATGCGATTCCTTGTCCAACGCTACCCAAACCGCCATGCCATTGACCTCTTATCTCTATCCTTTCCTCGCCATCGTGCTGTGGGCCGGCAACGTCATCGTCTCAAAAATGGCCGCGTCCGCCATCTCGCCTACCGCCATCACCTTTTATCGCCTGGTGCTGGTGCTGCTGCTCATGAGCCCGTTCATGCTGCGCACGCTCTGGCGCAACCGCGTCCAGATCCGCCGCCACTGGTGGCAACTGGCGTTGTCCGGACTGCTGGCGATGGCCTTGTTCCAGAGCCTGTCCTATCGCGCAGCCGAGAGCACCACCGCCACCAACATGGCCATCGTCACCGCGCTGATTCCGCTACTGACGGCGCTGCTGAGCGTCATCGTGCTGGGCGAAGCGGTCACGGTCGGCATGGCCGTGGGCGGCCTGCTGTCGTTCACCGGCTTGCTGTATCTGGTCGGGCACGGCGACCTCGGTGCGGCCATGCGTGAAGGCGTGCATCTGGGCGATGCGCTGATGCTGCTGGCAGCGTTCTCTTATGCGTTGTACGGCGTGCTGCTGCGTCGCTGGAAAATGAACGTGCCGGTCTGGCAAGCGGTGTACGTGCAGGCGGTCGCCGCGCTCGTGTTGATGCTGCCGCAATTCCTGTTGCTGCCGGCCGGCACCGCGGCGCTGGACGCGCGGACGTTGCCGCTGATCGCTTACTCCGGTATCGGCTCCTCGATCCTGCTGTCGTTCCTGTGGATCGAAGGCGTCAAGAAACTCGGCCCAAATCGCTGCAGCATTTTCATCAACCTGCTGCCCGTGCTGACGGCGCTGTTCGCTATCCTCTGGCTCAATGAAAGCATGCACGCCTACCATCTCATCGGCGGCGGCGTCAGCCTGGCCGGCGTGCTGCTGACGCAGATCGTGCAACGGCCCCTGTTCGGCGCACGCATCGGCTATCGCTGATTCAACGTTCATCATCTCGCAGACTGACATCATGATTACTCATCCCCATGCCAAATACCCCCGTCCTCCGACCGTCGATCTGCCCGATCGCCAATGGCCGTCACGCATCATCGACAAGGCGCCGATCTGGCTCTCGACCGATCTGCGCGACGGCAACCAGGCCCTGTTCGAACCGATGAACAGCGAACGCAAGCTGACCTTGTTCCATGAACTGGTCAGGCTTGGCTTCAAGGAAATCGAGGTCGGCTTCCCTGCCGGTTCGCAAACCGATTTCGACGTCGTACGCACGCTGATCACCGGCAAGCATATTCCGGACGACGTCACGCCCATGGTCATGACGCAATTGCGCGAAGAACAGATCGTGCGCACCGTCGAATCGCTGCAAGGGGCGCCGCGCGCTATCGTGCATTTCTACAATGCCGTGGCGCCCCTGTGGCGCGAAGTGGTGTTCGGCCTCAGCGTACCGCAGGTAATGGAACTGATCGAGCGCAACGTCCGCCTGCTCAAGAAACTGACCGCGCAACATCCGGAAACCGAATGGATCCTGCAATACTCGCCCGAGACTTTTTGCATGGCCGAACTCGAAGTCTCACTGCAAGCCTGCAGCGTCGCCATCCAGACGTGGGATGCAGGACCAGCTCGGCCCATCATCATCAACCTGCCGACCACGGTCGAAGTGAGCACGCCCAACGTCTTCGCCGACCAGATTGAGTGGATGCATCGCCGCCTGCCGCGCCGCGAGCATGTGGTGCTGTCGGTGCATCCGCACAACGATCGCGGCACCGGCGTGGCCTGCGCGGAGCAGGCGCTGCTGGCCGGCGCGCAACGCGTCGAAGGCTGCCTGTTCGGCAACGGCGAGCGCAGCGGCAATCTCGACGTGGTGACGCTGGCGCTCAACATGTACACCAACGGCATCGATCCGCAGCTGGATTTCTCCGATATCGCCGCGGTTGCCCGCGTGGCCGAGAACTGCACCGCCCTGCCCATCCATCCTCGCCATCCCTACGTCGGCGATCTGGTGTTCACGGCGTTCTCCGGCTCGCACCAGGATGCGATCAGGAAGGGCTTCGCAGCGCAGAAACCAGACGGCTTGTGGCGCGTTCCCTATCTGCCGATCGACCCACAGGACATCGGCCGCACCTACGACAGCATCGTGCGCGTCAACAGCCAGTCGGGCAAAGGCGGCATCGCCTTTCTGCTGGAACGCGATCACGGCATCGCCATGCCGCGCCGCATGCAGGTGGAGTTCAGCGCCATCGTGCAAAAGCACGCGGACGCCAACGAAACCGAAATCAGCAGCGCCGCCTTGTGGGAATTGTTTGAAAAGACCTATCTCGGCTCGCCTCAGCAAGACGGGCGGGTACGCTACCTCAGCCATCGACTGAGCAATCCGGACGCTGCCCAGGACATCGAGCTTGAATTGATTGTCGGCGGTGTCGTGATGCAATTGAACGGCAGCGGAAACGGTCCTATCGCCGCCACGGTGGATGCCTTGCGCAGCCGGCTGACGGGGCTGGAAGGCCTGCGTATTGACAGTTATGAAGAGCGCAGCATCGGCAGCGGCGCACAGGCCCAGGCATGGGCCATCGTCGAGGCAGCAACGCCGGGCGTGGCCGGCACGCGTTTCGGTGCAGCGCGACATGTCAACATCGTGACGGCCTCCATCCTCGCGATCCTCTGCGCCGCCAATCGTCTGCAGTCCTGACGCGAACCACGCCGGCCCGGGCCCGGGCCTGGCCCTGGCCGGCGCCGGTTCAGGAACTAATCCCGTTTCCCGCTCCCCAAGACAATGACGACGGTGTCCAGGCCGTCCCATTCCATGAGAGGAAACTGCATGAACATGAATACAAACGCGGTCGCCCAAACCGGTTCCGGGATTCCGGTCCACGATACGCACAGCAAGACCATCGGCTACCTGCTATGGATTTTCGGCTTCACCGGCGCGCACCGGTTCTACTACGGCAAACCGCTGACCGGCACCATCTGGTTTTTCACGCTCGGGCTGTTGGGCATCGGCTGGATCATCGACCTGTTCCTGATCCCCTCCATGGACAAGGAAGCCGACCAGCGCTTCAGCGGCGGCGCGATCAATTATTCGGTAGCGTGGCTGCTGCTGACCTTCCTCGGCTTCTTCGGCGTGCACCGCATGTACATGGGCAAATGGGTCAGCGGCATCATCTACCTGTTCACCGGCGGCCTGTTCCTTATCGGCGTGCTGTACGACTTCTGGACGCTCAATACGCAGATTTCCGAACGCAATCATGCGTCCGGCCTGCGCAGCTGATCACCTCAGCGGATCACCGCAACTGATCATTCTTCCCGCACGCGCATGAACACCGCAAAGCGTGGAATACCGCTGTCGTTGAAGCCGCGATAGCGGTAGGTCACCAGCGCGCCGATGGCCGGCGGATCACGGCGCTGGGCGTCGCTCAGGCCGCTGCCGAGCTTGAATCGCACTCCCTCCAGTGTTTCCACTTGCAAGGCGCCCAGCATGCCGACGTATTTTCCCTTGCCGGGAAGATACCCGATCACCCGGGCCTCGGTGTCTTCATACGGTTTGAATTTGAGCAAGTCGTCGTTGCGCTCGGCGCGGTACAGCGACGAGCCGCGATGCAGCATCAGACCTTCGCCGCCTTGCGCAACGGTGCGATCGAGCAGCAACTGCAAGGCGGCATGGTCCGCGACCTTGCGCTGCTCAACCACCTGCACCCAGGGCAGATTCATCTGCTGGACGGTGCTGCGCGTCGCGCGCAGGCGCAGGTTGAACTCCCCGACCTTGCCCGGCATGTCGAACACCATGAAGCGCATTTTGCTCCAGGCCTTGTCGTCGGGCGTTTGCTGACGCACGGTCGAGACTGCCTGCTGGAAGCCGCCGCGCCCTGCCCACAACTCGCCGTCCAGCGCCATGGCCGGCCAGCCGGCGACGAACCAGGCTGGTGCGTGGATCGTTTCGCCGCCACGGGTGAGCAGGCGACGACCATCCCACAAGGCGCGCACGCCGTCGTATTTTTCGCTGACCCAATAGTCGTCGAGCGCGATGCCCGGACGATAGACGTTGGCCAGCATGACCGGCGCGCGTTCAGCGCCGGCTTGCAGGGAGCAGAGGAATAGCAGGAAAAAACAGAGATGACGCGAGCGCGCGCCGATGATGGATGTGACGATAGCTGTAACGTGCTGCATGGGGCTCCTTGACGACGAAACCCCTCCCTTGTGAATGAAACCCGGCCGGTCCGATCAGACTTTTTCTTGTTCGGGCTTGTCGCTTTTTTCTGCCTTGTAGCGTGTCACCAGCAACTGGTTGATGCGGTTGCCTTCGATATCGACCACCTCAAACTTGTATTCGGAGAACAGTGCGAAATCGGTCTTCTTCGGGATCTTGCGCAGCATGTACATGATGAAGCCGGCCAGCGTTTCGTATCCCATCGGATTCGGATAGTCGTCGATGTCGAGGGCGTTCATGACTTCCGCGAGCGGCGTGAGGCCGTCCATGAGCCAGGAGTTCTCGTCGCGCTTGACGATCTGCTGCTCTTCCGAGGACAGGTTCAGCAGATTGCCCATCAGCACGCTGGTGACGTCGGTGATGCTGATGATGCCGACCACCAGCGCGTATTCGTTGACGACGATCGCGAGGTCTTCGTCGACCGCCTTCATGCGCTCCAGTACTTCCCACAGGTTGAGGCTGTCGGGGATCGACAGCGGCACGTGGATCAATCCCTTGTCCTGCAGCGAAAACTGTTCGCCCTTGAGCAGGCGCTTGAGCACGTCCTTGCTGTCGATGTAGCCGAGCACGTCGTCGATGTTGTTTTCGCAGACCAGGAAACGCGAATGCGGATGGTCGATGATTTTCTGGCGCAGCATTTCCTCGGTGTCGGTGATCAGGAAGTACACGATGCTCTCGCGCTGCGTCATGGCCGACGGCACGTAGCGGCTCTCCAGCTCGAACACGTTTTCAATCAGGTGGTGCTCCTGGCGCAGCAGCGCACCGGCTTGCGCGCCGGCATCGACGATGGCGTGGATTTCGTTGGGCGTGATCACGTCATGGCGCACCTGCGGCAGGCCGAACAGGGTGAAGAACATCTTCGACAAGCCGTTGAAAAACCAGATCAGCGGCTTGAACAAACGCTCGAGCATCAGCATCGGGGAGACCAGCACGATGGCGGCGCGCTCCGGCGCCAGCATCGCCAGGCGCTTGGGCATCAGATCGGCGAACAGGATGAAGAACGACGTGACCAGCAGGAAGGAAATCGAGAAGCTGATGGTTTCCAGCATCGGGCCCTGGTAGAAGTTGCCGACCAGGTCGGCCATGTGCGGCGTCAACGCCGGCTCGCCGACCACGCCGCCGAGGATGGCGACCGCGTTCAAACCAATTTGCACGACCGTGAAAAAGTTGCCCGGCTGGGCCTGCAAAGCCAGTACCCGCAAGGCATTGGCGTCGCCTTCCTTGGCCAGCATTTCGAGACGGATCTTGCGCGACGCCGCCAGGGAAATTTCGGCGCAGGACAAAAAGGCGCTGATGACCACGAGCAAGAGGATCAATAAAAAACTGGCGAAAAAACTCATTTTTCTTATCTCTTGAAGTCGCTATGCACCCATTCTCGCCTGCCACGGGCGAAAAGTACACCCGCGCAACATCCGGATGCGTGTGTCGCGATCTCAGTAGACGTCGCGGCGATAGCGGCCGTTTGCGGCCATGCTTTCCAATATTTCTTCGCCCAACGTGTCGCGCAGGACCTGCGCAACGCCCGCCGCCATGCCTTCCAGGCTGCCGCAGACATAGATCGCCGCGCCGTCGTCAACCCAGCGCCGCAACTCGTCTCCGGCGTCGCGCAGTTTATCCTGCACATAGATGCGTTCGCTCTGGTCTCGTGAGAACGCCAGGTCCAATCGGTGCAGCATGCCTTGCGCCTGCCAGCGCTCGATTTCTTCGCGGTAAAAAAAATCATGCTGTTGTGAGCGTTCGCCGAAGAGCAGCCAGTTGCGTTTCCGGCGACCGACGATGCGTGCCCTCATGTGCGCACGCAAACCGGCAAGGCCGGTGCCGTTGCCGATCAGGATCAATGGCACATCGGATGCCGGTGAGTGGAAGCTGCGGTTTTCTCGCACGCGCAGATCGAGCTCGCCGCCTTCTGCCAGATGCGCGGTCAACCAGCCGGAGCCGAGGCCGAGGCTGCCGTCGGCCAGTACGGTCTGGCGCACCAGTAATTCCAGCCGGCCGTCCTGCGGCAATGAGGAGATGGAATATTCGCGATGCGGCAAGGGGCGCAATTGCGCGACCAGCGTCTGCGGCGTCAATGCGCGCAATGCCGTCAACGCCTGCAAATCATCAGGCAGTAAACGGCGTGACAGCAACTCGTTCAGGGAGGTCTGGCGCGTCTCGTCGCGCACGGCCTGTAATCCGTCCATCTGCAATGCAATGAGCAGCGCGGTGACTTTCGCGGGCGCATTGCGCGGGCCGATCTCGGCGATATCGCCCGCTTGCCACGTCATGCGTTGTTTGCCGTCCGCGGGCGTCAGCGCGAGATGGAAAGCCGGTGCGCCGATGCTGCCCGGGTTGAGCAGGCGACGTTGCGTCAACAACCAGCGCTCATACGTCGGCGCGCTCCAGTCGGCCATGTCGGTATGGCCGCTCAATACGCCAAGATGATGCTGCCAGTGGCGCAAGGCGCCGTTATCGCCGGCGTCGACTTCGACCGTGTCGAACAAGCTTTGTGCGCCATGACCATGCAGCCAGACATCGAGTGCGTGGCCGAACGCGCAGTAATGTCCGTAGCTGCGATCTCCCAGCGCCAGCACGCCATAGCGCAAGCCATCGAAACGCGCCGGCTGTCCCATGACCTTGCGCGCAAAACCGGCGGCGCTGTCGGGTGCATCGCCCTCGCCCGTGGTGCTGACAATGAACAGGATGCGCGGCGTCGACTGCAATTGCGCCAGATCCAGGCGCCCCAGTTCGCACAGGCGCACCGCCATGCCTGCCGCTTGCAACGATTGCGCGGTCTGCAGCGCCAGCTGCTCCGCGAATCCGGTCTGGCTGGCGAACGCCACCACGACGTTGTCCGCATCTATATCTTTATCTACACCTGCGCCGCCGGACTCCCAGCGCGCAAAAGCTTGCTGCTTGCGACGATGTCCAATGAAGACGACCAGACAGAATACGCAATAAAACAGCAGCACCAGCGCCGCAGCGAACAAACGTCCGGCAGCCCCGTCAAGCAACTGCGTTTGTGCGATCGAAGCCGTCGCGCCAATCGCGCAAGCCAGGCCAAGCCAACCCGGTCCCGGGAACAAATCGGAAATCGCGCGCTTGTTCATGACAGCATCGCCTGCATGGCCGGCGTCATGCTCTCACGAAACCCGGCGCCGTCGCGACGCACGAACAGCGCAGCCAGGTGGGCCTCAAGGGCAAGCGCCATGCCGTCTTCATCACCGAGCACCATGAGCGCAGTCGCCCAGGCGTCGGCCGTCATGCAATCGGCGTGCAGCACCGCCACCGAAGCCAGAGTGTGTGCAATCGGCCGGGCCGTGCGCGGGTCGATGGTGTGGGAATAACGCGTCCCTTCATGTTCAAAATAGCGCCGGTAATCGCCCGAAGTCGCCAGCGCCAGGCCGTGCAGCGCAACGATGCTCTGCATGGCGGGCTCGCTGGCTGCCGGCACAGGCGGCTGCTCCAGGCCGACCCACCAAGGCTGGCCGTCGGCCTTGACGCCATGGCCGCGCAACTCGCCACCGATTTCCACCAGATGACTGTGCACACCGATGCTGCGCAAATAGTCGACCACCAGATCGACGGCATAGCCTTTGGCGATCGACGAGAAATCCAGGTACAAGCCGCCAGGCTGCAACAAGGCGTTGCGCGCGCGATCGATGCGCACGCAACGCCAGCCGCAACGTGCGCGCGCCTGCTCCAGTGAAACCGCGTCAGGCGCCGTTGACCTTGCCGCATCAGGACCGAACCCCCACAAATTGACCAGCGGCCCGACGCTGGGATCGTAAGCGCCGCCGCTGCGTTCGGCGATCTGCAGCGCGCAATCCAGCACGCGCAGGAAATGCGTCGGCAGCACGTGCCAGCTACCGGCCTCGGCCTGGTTGTAACGACTCAGGTCCGAGCTCGCGCTCCACGTGCTCATCTGCGCGATCACCAGATCAAGCTGCCGCTGGACGCCATCACGGATGGTCGGCAAATCGAGCTGCGGCGGACGGATCAGCTTGACCGACCAGGACGTGCCCATGGTCTGTCCAGCGAGGCTCTCAGTAGGCGCATCGGCGGGAACCGGATCGGGCTGGGACAGGCTTAACGGGATAAAGACGCGATTCATGAATATTGAAACATTCGATTCCAAAAAGAGAAAGCCGCCTCAGCAATGCAACCACGCTGCGACGGCCGGTAAAACAGCGTTCGCCGCCGGTACGGCGAACGCCTGCGTACAACTTATGGCGCCAGGACTTCCAGGGTGGCCGTGTAATTGGCGCGGCGATCCGTAGCCGGCTTGAGGTTGGGCTTGTTGTCCTTGACCGTGGCTTCCAGCCAGTACATGCCGGCAGCCGGCCAGGTCACGCTGAATTTTCCGTCGGCGTCAGTCGTCAGCGTCAGCTCGTTCAACTTGTCGCGATAGCGCGTGCCGCCCGGCACTACCGTGACCTTGAGGTTGGCGGCCGGCTTGCCGTCGAGCACCATGCGGAAGTTCGCGGCTTCACCGGCGATCAGGTCGGTCGGATGCGTGATGGCCTGCAGCTCCAGCCCGGTGCCGCTGAGCTCCAACACTTTTTGGGACGGCTTGCCGGCGGTGACGAAGGTTTCGATGCGGCCCTGCATCTGCGTCACTTGCAACTCTTTGGCGTCAGCCGGGACGTCCTTGGCCAGCGTCTCGGCGTTGCCGCGCCAGCGTTTGGTCTGACCGGCGGCATCCTTGTAGCTGCCGAACAAGCCGTTGCTCAACAACGCGACTTTGTAGGTTCCGCTTTGCGTCAGGTGGACGTCAAAGCTGGTGCGCAGTTTACCGGTGTAGGCATTCTCCGGTTTGGCGAACGTGCCGTCCGGCGCCGTCACCTGCAAGCCATCGAGTTTCAGCGCGAAGCTTTCAAAGAAGAACAGGTCGTTGGACACTGCGGCGTCGACGCTGACCCAGGGATCATTGCCGGACAGGACGGTTGCCGACGGCAGCAGCCAGGTGCGGTGTGCGCTGGCCGACAACGGCAGGCCGATCGCCAGTGTCATCGCGACTGCCGCAAGTTTGAATGAGAGTTTCATGTCGTCCCCTGGTCTTATGGTTTGTAGTCGAGCGTGATCGCGCCGAGTTCGGATTCACCCTTGCCCCTGGCGGTTTGCGCCGTTTTTGGCGGCCATTGCAGCGGCACCTTGACCACTTCGCGGCCGCCGACTTCACGCGCCGCTTCGACCATCAGGATGTAGTCGCCGGCGGGCAACTGCGCCAGCGGGCCCTTGTCGCTGCTCAAGGTCAGTTGCTGGTCGCCGACGGGACGCGTGGCGCCGCTGACGCCATCGACCGGCATGTGGACTTCGCGGCCGGTGCGACGCCACCACTGGCGCAGATCCTTGAGCCACTTTTCGCCTTCCTTGTCCTTTTTCTTGACGTCGTACCACACGGCCAGCGTGGCCGCGACGCTCTGGTCGGGACGCTCCAGCCAGACGGCGACGTAGGGGCGGTGATACTCGGCCACGTTCAGGCGCGGGATTTCAACTTTGACATTCAGGTCCGCCGCAACCGCCGGCAACGACACCACGCCCGTCAGGGCAGCCGACAATGCCGTCGGCAAGAGACCAGGAACCAGCATGCGCATATGACTCAACCTCGTTCGTTAGTAAGGATTAATGAAAAATCAGTGGATGAAAATGATCGCCAGCACCAGCGGCACCACCAATCCAAGGCCGACCAGCGGCCAGGTAACAGGGCGATTGCCTGCATGCAGCTGCAGCAGGAACAAGCCCGTGATGCAAAACACCAGGCAGGCGACGGCGAAGATGTCGATGAACCAGCTCCATGCCGCGCCGGTGTTGCGGCCTTTGTGCAAATCGTTGAAGTACGACACCCAGCCGCGATCAGTCTTCTCGTATTCGACCTTGCCGTTGCCGAGGTCCACGCGCAGCCAGGCGTCGCCGCCCGGGCGCGGCAAAGAAACGTACAGTTCTTCCGGCGACCATTCGCCGGGTTGCGGACCGACGTCAACGCCGAACTGCTTGTCGAACCAGGCCGCCAACGGTTTCGGCACGGCCTCCTTGTCCTTGTGTTCCTGCGCGGTCAGTTGCGCCAGCAAATCGCGCGGCAATTGCCCTTGCTTGGCGGAAACCTGCGGATGCGCCTCAATCTGCGCCGAATGGTTCAGCGTGATGCCGGTCGCCGCAAACAGCAACATGGCAATCAGGCAAATCGCCGAACTGATCCAGTGCCATTGATGCAGGTGCCTGAGCCAGAACGAGCGGCGCTTCTGGTCAGGCAATTTCCCGGCAATGGTGGCTTGCTTCATGATCTGTCGCGGGCGGCTGCAATCGCCTAAATGGTAATAATTCTCAATTATAACTGCGACTGCAAGAAAAAATACAGCGTCGGATCAAGGATTTACTTTGCGATACATGCGGCTGCATGCCGATACAAGACAGCCGCCCAATAAAAAACGCCGCAGGACCGCTGCGGCGTTTTTCAGGTAACACTATCCGGCGCAGGTTCAGCGCAGCAACTCATACGGCCCGCCACGCTGCAAGGCTCGCTGGTAAGCCGGCCGCGCATGAATCACCTCCAGGTATTTGAGCAGGTTCGGGTATTGCGCGTCCAGGCCGCCGCGCGAACGCGCGCCTTCCACCGGGAAACTCATCTGGATGTCCGCCGCCGAAAAGCTGTCGCCGGCAAACCAGCCGCCGCGCGCCAGCTCGCCCTCGAGATAATTCAGGTGCCGCTTCAGTTGCGGATCGACCATGCGACCCAGCACGCCGCCGCAGATCAGGCGCGCGACCGGCCGGATCAGCGCCGGCACCGATTTCGGCAGGCGGCTGAAGATCAGCTTGAGCAGCAGCAAGGGCATCGCAGAGCCTTCGGCATAGTGCAGCCAATAGCGATAGCGCAGGCGATCCGGGGTGCCGGCCGCGGGGATGAACTGGCCGTTGCCGTAGCGCTCGACCAGGTATTCAATGATCGCGCCGGACTCGGCGATGGTCAGGTCGCCATCGGTGATCACCGGCGACTTGCCCAGCGGATGCACCTGCATCAGCTCCTTCGGCGCCAGCATGGTCTTGGGATCGCGCTGGTAAAACTTGATGTCGTACTCCAATGCCAGCTCTTCCAGGAGCCAGAGTACGCGCTGCGAGCGGGAATTGTTCAAATGGTGGACAGTGATCATGTGCTGCGCCTTTCTGTAGAATGCGTCCCAAGAAGCATAACAGCACAATATAAAAAAGCATGCCGCGCACACCCACAACGCCCCAGGTCCCGCTCTACAAGAAATTCGCCGACGAACTGGCGGCATCGATCCGCGCCGGCGTCTTGCAGCCCGGCGAGCGCGTAACCTCGGTGCGGGCCGCCAGCCAACAGCACAGCCTCAGCGTGACCACCGTGGTGCGCGCCTACGAATTGCTGGAAAGCCGCGGCATCATCGAAAGCCATCCGCAATCCGGCTACTTCGTGCGCAAGACCGCAACGCCGGCAAGCACGCCGGCCGCCATGACCCTGCTGCCGCCTTCGCATCCCGCCACCCAGCAGCCGCATGAGGTCGACGTCAGCCGGCTGGTGCTGGCCACGCTTCGGACCATCCAGCAGGACGGCACCATTCCGCTCGGCTCGCCCTATCCGAATCCGGCGCTGTTCCCGTCGCAGCGCATCGGCCAGTACGCCAGCCGCATCACGCGCAACAGCGACAGCTTCAGCGTCTTCACCGACCTGCCGCCCGGCCATCCCGACCTGCTGCGCCAGATCGCGCGGCGCTACCTGGAAACCGGCCTGGCCGTCGATCCGGAAGACATCATCATCACGGTCGGCGCCACCGAAGCCATCAACCTTTGCCTGCAGGCGGTGGCGCAACCGGGCGACACCATCGCGGTGGAAACTCCGACCTTCTACGCCATGCTGCACGCGATCGAACGCATGGGCATGCGCGCCGTCGAGATTCCCACCGATCCGCTGACCGGCATGGACCTCGACGCCCTCGAAGAATTGCTCAAGACGCAAAAGATCTCGGCCTGCATGGTGATGCCGAATTTCCAGAATCCGCTCGGCTCGATGATGCCGGACGCGCACAAGAAGCGCCTGGTCGAACTAGCCCACCAGCACAACATGCCGCTGATCGAGGATGCGGTCTACAGCGAACTGTTCTACGGCGCCGCTCATCCGACGTCGCTCAAGACCTACGACCGCGACGGCCTGGTGCTGCACTGCTCGTCGTTCTCCAAGAGCCTGAGCTCGGCTTACCGGGTCGGCTGGGCGATCCCGGGGCGCTACCGCAATCAGGTCGAAAAACTCAAATTCCTCAACACGCTGGCCACGCCGACGATTCCGCAGCGCGCGATCGCAGAATACCTGACCCAGGGAGGTTACGAACGCCACCTGCGCCGCGTGCGCCGCGGCCTGCTGCAGCAGCGCGACCTGATGCGGCATTTCGTATTGCGCTTCTTTCCGGAAGGGACGCGCGTATCGGAGCCGGCCGGCGGCTACATCCTGTGGATAGAGCTGCCGCCGCGCGTGGAGGCGATGGAGTTGTACCGGCGCTGCCTGGTGCTGGGCATCACGATCGCGCCGGGGCGCATCTTTGCCGCGACCAATCGATATAGCAATTTCATCCGGCTCAACTACAGTTACACGTGGTCGGCTGAAATCGAAAAGGCGTTGAAGACGATCGGGAAAATCGTTGCAGAGTTAAGTTGAATTGAGTCGATACTGCACATCTAACCGTGCAGCTTGAGTCCGGCAGCCGTCAGGACGGCGTTGCCGGTGCCGTCATCATTGACCACCACGGTCGCAATCCCCGCCTCTTCCAGCGCCGTCAAAAATCTTCTTAACGTGCTCATGCGCAGTTCGGTGCGCTTGGACAGACGCGCCAGCGACAACGGCGCGCCGCTGCGCTGGTGCTCCTGGTACAGCTCATCCAGGATGCGCACCAACTCGGGAGGCAAAGATTCCGGATCGTCGTTCATGACGTTATTTACGCAGCCTTTGCGTGCTGCACGGCAGCGCGATGCAGCAGCACCGGAATCGACTTGGACGTCGGCGTGCGCGCCTTGTCGGCGAAGCTTTCCAGCGGCACCAGCGGATTGGTTTCCGGATAGTAGCTGCCCAGGCAACCGCGCGGGATGTCGTATTCAACCAGCAGGAAACCATCGGCGCGCCGCTCGATGTTATCGTCCCAGACGCTGACCACATCGACCCACTCGCCGTCCTTCAGACCCAGCACGTCCAGATCCTGCTTGTTGATGAAGATCACGCGACGCTGGCCGAACACGCCGCGATAGCGGTCGTCCATGCCATAGATCGTGGTGTTGTACTGATCGTGCGAGCGCGTGGTCATCAGCGTCATCAGCTTGTCGCCGTGGATCTTGCGGGCGCGATGAATCGGCGTGTCCAGCGGGATCGCATGCACCACGAAATTGGCCTTGCCGGTGTTGGTCTTCCAGACGCGCTCGCGTGAAGCAACGCCGAGATGGAAGCCGCCCGGATTGGTGATGCGCTGGTTGTAATCCTTGAAGGAATCGTAGACCTTTTCGATGGCGTCACGGATGCGCGCATAGTCTTCGGCGTACCACAGCCAATCAATCTTCTTGCCGTTGTTGCGATGCTTCATGGTGGCTTCGGCGATATGCGCGACGATCGCGGTTTCCGACATGCACAGCTCCGAAGCCGGCTTGTTGATGCCGTAGGAGACGTGCACCATGCTCATCGAATCCTCCACCGTCACGCCTTGCGCGCCGCTGACCTGCTTGTCGATCTCGGTGCGGCCCAGCGTCGGCAGGATCAAGGCGTCCTTGCCGTGCACCAGATGACTGCGGTTGAGCTTGGTGGTGATGTGCACGGTCAGGTTGCATGAACGCATGGCGTCGAAGGTGCGCGGCGTATCGGGCGTAGCCATGGCGAAGTTGCCACCGAGGCCGATGAAGACCTTGGTGCGGCCTTCCAGCATCGCCATCACCGAACCGACGGTGTCGTTGCCATGATGGCGCGGCGCCTTGAATTCAAACACTTGCTCCAGGCGATCGAGGAAAGCATCGGTCGGCTTTTCATCGATGCCGACGGTGCGGTCGCCCTGCACGTTGGAATGGCCGCGCACCGGGCACAGGCCGGCGCCTGGGCGACCGATGTTCCCGCGCAGCATCATCATGTTGGACAACAGCTGGATGGTGCCAACGGCATGCTTGTGCTGGGTCAGGCCCATGCCCCAGGTGGCGATCACGGCCTTGCCGCGTACATAGACCTGGGTCAGCTTCTCAATGTCGTCGCGCGACACGCCGGACTCGCCGATGATGTCTTCCCAGTTCTGGGCGCGCGCGTCGGCGGCGAATTCTTCAAAGCCCGAGGTATGCTCGGCAATGAAGTCGACGTCGAGCACGCGTTCGGCGCCTGCCGCCACGGCCTCGTCGTCGAGCTCGATGGTGCGCTTGATGACGCCCTTGATCAGCGCCAGGTCGCCGCCCAGCGTCGGGTGGATGAACATCGAACTGATCTGGGTGCTGCCCATGGTCAGCATTTCCATCTTGCTTTGCGGATCGGCGAAGCGCTCCAGGCCGCGCTCCTTGAGCGGATTGATGGCGACGATGGTGGCGCCGCGCTTGGACGCATGGCGCAGTTCACCCATCATGCGCGGGTGATTGGTGGCGGGATTCTGGCCGAACAGGAACAAGGTGTCGCACAGGTCGAAGTCATCCAGCAGCACCGTGCCCTTGCCGACGCCGACGGTGCCCGGCAGGCCGACGCTGGTCGGCTCGTGGCACATGTTGGAGCAGTCGGGGAAATTGTTGGTGCCGTATTGACGCACGAACAACTGGAACAGGAAGGCCGCCTCGTTGCTGGCGCGGCCGGACACGTAAAAGTCGGCCATGTTCGGATCGGGCAGCGCATTGAGATGCCTGGCGATCAGTTCGTAAGCCTGGGTCCAGGCGATCGGCACGTACTTGTCGCTGACGGCGTCGTAGACCATCGGCGCGGTCAGGCGGCCATGATCCTCCAGCTCGTAGTCGGACTGCTGCATCAGCTCAGCGACCGTATGGCTTGCAAAGAACTCGTTGGTGACGCGCTTCTTGGTGGCTTCGGCCGCCACCGCCTTGACGCCGTTTTCGCAGAATTCGAAGGTGGACGTGTGCTCGCGGTCAGGCCAGGCGCAGCCGGGGCAATCGAAACCATCAGGTTGGTTTTGCGACAACAACGTGCGCAGGCCTTTGCCGTCGGCGACATGCTCCTTGACCAGGTTGAGCGCGACGTACTTCAGCGCGCCCCACCCGCCTGCGGGATTGTTGTAGGTTTCGATCTTTGCTTTGCCAGCCTTAGCCATTTGTGCTCCACCAATACAATTTCAGATGGTGCCCAGTTTACGGCAAAGGGATCGGGGCGATGTACACAGTACGCCACGATTAAAAAGAGTACAGCAGCCTCAGAGCAAGACGTCTTCGCGCAGGCAGGCGCGCCAGCGGCCCGGTGCGACTTCCTTCAACTCCGGGACCGTTGCCGCGCACAGTTCCAGTGCATAAGGACAACGTGTGCGGAATACGCATCCCGAAGGCGGATTAGCCGGGCTCGGCAGGTCGCCTTGCAGCGGCTTGCGCAGCAGGGCCTGCTCGCGCGCATTCGACTCCGGTTTGGGCGACGCCGCCAGCAAGGCTTGCGAATACGGATGCAGGGGCCGCTCGAACAAGGCCGCGGCCGGGGCGATTTCCATCACCTTGCCGAGATACAGCACGACCACGCGGTCGCAAATGTATTCCACCACGTCCAGGTCATGTGAAATGAACAGCATCGCCAGATTGAAACGCTGACGCAGATCCTGCAGCAGGTTGATCACCTGCGCCTGGATCGACACGTCCAGCGCCGACACCGGCTCGTCGGCGACGATGAAACGCGGCTCCACCGCCAGCGCGCGGGCGATGCCGATACGCTGGCGCTGGCCGCCGGAAAACTCATGCGGATAGCGGGCGCCATGCTCAGCGCGCAGGCCGACCAATTGCAGCAATTCGGCAATGCGGGTCGCACGTGCGTCACCACGATGCAGGCCGTGGGTATCGAGCGCTTCGCCGATGATGTCGCGCACGCGCTGGCGCGGATTCAGACTGGCGTAGGGATCCTGGAAAATGATCTGCATCTCGCGACGCAGGGCGCGCATGCGTGCGGCGGACAGATTGGAGATGTCTTCGCCCTGATAGCGGATTTCACCGCCGCTGCTTTCCATCAGGCGCAGCAAGGTGCGGCCGACCGTGCTTTTTCCCGAACCGGATTCACCCACCAGGCCGAGCACCTCGCCGGGCATGATGCTGAAACTGACGTCATCGACCGCACGAATCGGCGCATCCTTTTGCTTGCCGCTGAAATACTTCTTCAGGTTGCGCACCTCGACCAGAGGCGTGGTCGGATTGTTTGTGTTGTTGGTGGCGGTGGTGCTCATGCCGATTCCCTCAGTATGCAACGTACATTGTGACCGTCTTCACCCAGCGTCAGCGACGGTATGGCAACCCGGCAGGCGTCTGAGGCGTGGGCGCACCGCGGCTCGAAAGCGCAGCCCGGCGGCGGTGCCAACGGACTCGCGACCTGGCCGGGAATGGCGGCCAGTCGCGGACGCTCGCCGGCGACTGCATGATTCTTGCTGCGGCCGGGCAGGCAATTGAGCAAGCCGGTCGTATAGGGATGTTGGGGCGCGTCGAAAATCTGCGGCACGCTGCCCTGCTCCACCATGCGTCCCGCGTACATGACAGCGACGCGATCGGCGATCTCCGCCACCACGCCGAGATTGTGCGTGATGAACAGGATGCCGGTGCCGGTTTCGCGCTGGAGCTTTTGCAACAGCGCCAGGATCTGTGCCTGAATCGTCACGTCGAGCGCCGTAGTGGGCTCATCGGCGATCAGCAGCGAGGGATTGCACGACAAGGCCAGTGCGATCATCACGCGCTGGCGCATGCCTCCGGACAACTGATGCGGATACTCGTACAGCCGGCGCGCCGCAGCGGGAATCTCGACCAGCTCCAGCATGCGCTGCGCATGGATCATCGCATCCTTGTGACTCTTGCCCAGATGCAGGCGCACGCTCTCGGCAATCTGGTCGCCCAGCGTAAATACCGGATTCAGGCTGGTCATCGGCTCCTGGAACACCATCGCGATTTCATTGCCGCGCAACTGGCGCAGGCTGCGTTGCGGCAGACGCGTCAGGTCGACCATCTCGCCGTCGCGGCGCTTGAAGCGAATGCTGCCGCCGACCACGCGACCGGCATCGGCCGGAATCAATCCCATGATGGACAAACTGGTCACCGATTTGCCGGAGCCGGACTCGCCGACCACCGCCAGCGTCTCGCCAGCATTGACGGTGAAGCTGACACCGTCGACCGATTTCACCGTGCCCTGCTCGGTGAAAAAATGCGTCTGCAGGTTATCGACCTCCAGCAGCGGCGTCCCTTTTTGGACTCTCTGTTCTTGCATGATCTGTACTCTCTTTGCTGGAGGAATTAGAGGCTCTTGCGCAGACGCGGATCGAGCATGTCGCGCAAGCCGTCGCCCACCATCTGCAGCGACAACGCCGACAGCACGATGGCAATGCCGGGAAATACCACGAGCCAGATCGCCTGTTCGGCGTAGGCCTGGCCGGACGAAATCATCGTGCCCCAGGTCGGCAGCTCAGGCGGGACGCCCACGCCGAGGAAGGACAAGCCGGCTTCCGCCAGGATCGCGTAAGCGAAGATGAACGTTCCCTGCACCAGGATCGGCGACAGGATATTGCCCAACACATGGAAAAACACGATGCGCGCAGTCGACACGCCAAGTGCGCGCGCCGCCTCCACGAACAACAGTTCGCGCACCACCAGCGTCGAGGCGCGCACGATACGCGCCACCCGCGGCGTGTAGACGATGGCCAGCGCCAGCACCACATTGATCAGCGACGAACCGAGGATCGCCACCAGCGCAATCGCCAGCAGGATGTCGGGGAACGACATCATGGCGTCGACCACGCGCATGATCGGTGCGTCCATGCGCTTGAAGAAACCGGCGCACAGGCCCATCAAGACACCGGCAGCCAGCGCCACCACTACCACCAGCGCACCGATGGTCAACGAATAGCGGCCGCCGGTCAGCACGCGCGTAAAGATGTCGCGGCCGAATTCGTCGGTGCCGAACCAGTGCGCGCCGGACGGCGCCTGCAGGCGCGCCATGATGTCCAGCGCGGACGGATCGTAAGGAGAAGTCAGCGGCACGATGATCGCCAGCAAGGTCAGCGCCACCAGGGTGAACACGCCGAACATGACCAGCTTGCGCCGCATGAATTTGGAAAGAAAAGCGAACATGTCGAGTCCCCGGGATTAATAACGCACGCGCGGATCGATCAGCGTGTACAGCAAATCGATGGCCAGGTTGATCAGCACGTAGATCACGGCGATCGCCAGCAAGGCGCCCTGGATCACCGGGTAGTCGCGCCGCTGCACCGCCGACACCACCAGGTTGCCGACGCCCGGCAGGCCGAACACGGTCTCGGTCACCACCGCGCCGCCGATCATCAGCGCCGCCGTCAGGCCGATCACGGTCACCACCGGAATCAACGCATTGCGCAAGGCGTGACGCAGGATCACGCGGCGCTCGTTGAGGCCCTTGGCGCGTGCCGTGCGGACGTAGTCATCCGACAGGACGTCGAGCATCGAAGCACGGGTAAAACGAATGATCAGCGCCGAGTTGAGTACGCCCAGGACAACCGCCGGCAACAACAAGTGATGCAGGCGATCGAGCAACGGCGCGCCCGGGTCGCCATAGCCGGCCACCGGGAACCAGCCCATCTTGACCGCAAAAATCTGCATCAGGATCAGGCCGAACCAGAAGCTCGGAATACTCGCGCCCAGCATCGCGACGCCGGTGAAAATCTGGTCGACCATGCGACCGCGCCATACCGCGGAAACGATGCCGCACGGGATGCCGATCAGGCAGGCCAGCGCCACGGCAAAAATGGTCAGGAAAAAAGTCGGTTCAGTGCGAGACGCCAACGCTTCGGTCACGGGCATCTGCAGGAAAATGGATTGGCCGAGATTGCCCTGCGCCAGCTCCTTGAGCCAGAAGCCGAACTGCACCAGCATCGGCTTGTCGAGCCCGTATTGGGCGCGCAGTTTGGCGATGTCGGCAACGGTGGCCTGGTCGCCCAGCATGATCGCAGCCGGATCGCCCGGCGCCAGGCGTGTGATGAAGAACACCAGCACGGCGACGATCAGCATGACGATCACCATGCCGGTGAAACGTCCTGACAGGTAACGTAACATAAACGTGAAATCCGTTAAGGAATGAGGGATGCAGCTTGCCAACCGGCTTCATCGTCGATGAAACCGGTTGCGTCTGCGGTACAAAAAAATTTCAAGGGCACGGCAAAAAGGTATTGCAAAGGCAGTGCAAAAGCGCGTCGCGGTCCGGGTTCTGCCGATGGGCGGAACCCGGGGCCTGCTACGGCAATCAGTCAGCCAGCTTGGTGTTCCAGAAGTACGGCCATGGCATCGGCACATATCCCTGCAGCTTGGCCGATCGTGCGGTCAGGCTGTTGAAGCTGCCCAGGCGGATGTACGGCACCTCATCGTAGACCGTGCTTTGCACCTTGCCCCACAAGGCACCGCGATGGGTCGGATCCATTTCGTGCGAGAACACAGTGACCGAGACATCCTTGCCCGCGCTCTTCCAGCCGCCCGGCGCGCCGTCGCTCAACTGCGGCGGCGACAAGGTCGGTTCAGGCAGGAAGGCCGAGTGCGTCATGTAGATGTCCCACAGCGCCATGTCATTGCGACGCTGGATCAGCGTGGCCCAATCGACCACTTGCATGTCGACCTTGAAGCCGGCCAGCTTGAGTTCTTCACCCATGACCAGCGCCATACGGTAGTGGAATTCATATTGCTTGCTGGTCAGGATCTTGATCGGCTCGCCCTTGTACCCGGCCTTGGCGGCCAGGTCGCGCGCCTTGGCAGGATTGGCCTGGTTATATGACGCGACGCCGTCCATCGAATAGAACGGCGAACCCTTCGGGAAATGATTGCCCTCCACCGAGAAGAACTTCGGATCGCCAAAACCGGCTGTCATGATTTCCTTCATGTTCAATGCAGCCTGGATCGCCTGGCGCACGCCCTGCTTTTGCAGCGGACCTTGGACCGTGTTCAGCACCACATACGGGAAACCGAACGGCGCAGTGATCACCGGCACGACGTTGGATTTTCCCGCCAGACGCGGCGAGGCCTCGGCCGGCAGCAAGTCGGCGAACTGGTACTGGCCGGACAGCGAACCTTCGACGCGGGTGTTCGGGTTCGGCACGGGAATGAAGCGCAGCTCCGACAACAAGGCTTCACGCTTGCCCGCATAGCCGCTGGCCGCTTCCTTGCGCGCGCTGTAGCCGTCGAAGCGGGTCAGCAGCACGTATTGGTCGGGCTTGCGCTCCTTGAACTGGTAAGGACCGGTGCCGATGAAATCCTTGAGCGGATTGGCGACAGACTCTTTCGGCATGATCGCGGCGAAACCGGACGGCAATGCCAGATGCGCCAACAGCGGCGCATAGGCGTTCTGCATGTTCAGCACGATGGTGTAAGGACCTTTGGCGTCGAGGCTCTTGATCTCTTTCGAGACGGCCTTGCCGCGTGGCGCGATGTCCATCCAGCGCTTGAGCGAAGCGACCACGTCGTCGGACTTCATTTCCTTGCCGTTGTGGAACTTGACGCCCTTGCGCAATTCGATGGTGACGGTCTTGCCGTCGGCGCTCACCTTGGGCAGGCTTTCGGCCAGCATCGGTTGGATGACCCACTTGGCATCGAAGGTGTACAGCGGCTCATAGACGTGCTGCATGATGGTGGCGACCAAATCGGTGGTCGATGCCATCGGATCCAGCGTTTGCGGCTCGGCCACCATCGCCAGGTTGGCGACACCGCCGGGAGCAGCCTGCGCCAGTGGCGACACGCCCGCCGTAACCAACACGGCGGCGCTCACTGCACATTGAAATAGCAGACGCCTGCCCTTGTTGAACGACGGTAAAAAAGTTCGCACTGTCATCATCTTCTCCTCGATGCTGCTGGGTTAAAAATCCTGGCTTGACCAACTGTCGCGACACGCGCCTTGCGGCGGTCTCAGCGTCCGGCTGTTTATTCGTTGTTATTTGCTGTGGACTGCTTGCTGAAATTTTTTGGTAGTTTATATCACGATCTTTGTCGCAGCAATAAGTAAACACCGGCCCAAACAACTAAAACTCTTTACCCATGCACGATAAGAAGAAAAAGCAAGGACTGTTATTTAGTAACACAAATGCTGCACTGCTCCAAAATCGGGCGCAGATATTGCCCTCATCACCAAACTGAGGCGCACTGCGGGTTGGCGCGCGACAACCCCGGAAAGCCGCAAAAGCAGGCCCGGGGGATTATCGAAAACGGACGAGATAACGGTCGCAGGACGCGGCCGTGAGACGAGATGGTGCAACTGAAAATCGTAAAAAAACAGCAACAAAAATGACAAAGGCGACGAGGTCTTCAGCCCATTTTCATGATGAAAAAAACTTTGGAAAAGCACATCGCGTTGGCAAATCGCCTCACTCTTCCAGCGGCAACGCCAGCGTCTCCTTGATTTCTTCCATCACCACGTAGCTCTTGGATTGCGCAGCGCCCGGCAGTTGCAGCAGGATGTCGCCAAGCAGCTTGCGGTATTCCGCCATGCCGCGGATGCGCGCCTTGATCAGGTAGTCGAAGTCGCCCGACACCAGGTGACATTCCTGCACCTCCGGAATGCGCAGCACTTCGCGGCGGAACTGCTCGAACATGTTGCCCGATTTGTGGTTGAGCGTGATCTCTACGAACACCAGCAAGGTCGCGCCCAGCGTGGCCGGATCGATACGCGCGTAATAGCCGCTGATGACGCCGTCGCGCTCCATCCGTTTGACGCGCTCGATGCAGGGCGTGATCGACAGCCCGACCTGCTCTCCCAGGTCTTTCATCGAAATGCGGCCGTCCTTTTGCAGGACCGCCAGGATGCGGCGGTCGAGCTTGTCCAGGGTGCGTACTGAAAGCTGCTGTGTTCTCATGATTTATTCTCGTTTTATTCACTCAATACCAGAACAAATACTGGTCGATTGCCAATATCATGGTTTTATATTCTACATACTCATCATCATTTCGGGGAATCCATCATGCGCGTCGTCATTCTAGGTAGCGGAGTCATCGGCGTCACCAGCGCCTACTATCTGGCCAAGGCCGGCCATCAGGTCACCGTGCTCGACCGCCAGCCAGGCCCCGCGCTGGAAACCAGCTTCGCCAACGCCGGCCAGATCTCGCCCGGCTACGCCTCGCCTTGGGCTGCGCCCGGCATTCCGCTCAAAGCCCTGAAATGGATGTTTGAAGAACACGCGCCGCTGGCGATCCGCCCTGACGGAACACTGCAGCAATTGCGCTGGATGTGGCAGATGCTGCGCAATTGCAGCGCCGACCGCTATGCCGTCAACAAGGAACGTATGGTGCGCCTGGCAGAATACAGCCGCGATTGTTTCCGTGAATTGCGCGCCGCCACCGGCATCGATTACGAAGGCCGCCAGCAAGGCACGCTGCAGTTGTTCCGCACGCAGGAGCAGTTCGACGGCGCGGCAAAGGACATCGCCGTACTGCGCCAGACCGGCGTGCCGTTCGAACTGCTGAGCCGCGAGCAACTGGCCGGCGCCGAACCTGCGCTGGCGAAAGTCAGCCACAAGCTGACCGGCGGCCTGCGTCTGCCCAATGACGAAACCGGCGACTGCCAACTGTTCACCACAAAGCTGGCGAAAATGGCTGAAGAACTCGGTGTGCAGTTCCGCTACGGCGTCGACATTCAGGCGCTGGCAGTGGCCGGCGACGATATCGACGGCGTCGTATGCGGCAAGGAGCTGGTGCGCGGCGACGCTTACGTGGTGGCGCTTGGTTCGTATTCCGCCAACTTCCTGCGTCGCATCGTCGATATTCCGGTGTATCCGCTGAAGGGCTATTCGATCACCGTGCCGGTGGTCGACTCCCTTGCCGCGCCGGTCTCGACCATCCTCGACGAAACCTACAAGATCGCTGTCACCCGCTTCGACAATCGCATCCGCGTGGGCGGCATGGCGGAAGTGGTCGGCTTCAACAAGGAACTAAACCCGAAGCGTCGCGCCACGCTGGAACTGGTCGTCAACGATCTTTTCCCCGGCGCCGGCAATACCGCGCAAGCCAGCTTCTGGACCGGGCTGCGGCCAATGACGCCGGACGGTACGCCGATCGTCGGCGCCACGCCATTGAACAACCTGTTCCTCAACACCGGCCACGGCACGCTGGGCTGGACCATGTCGTGCGGCTCAGGCAGTTTGCTGGCCGACCTGATTTCCGGTAAACGCCCGGCGATCGCTTCCGATGATTTGTCGGTGGCGCGCTATCTTGGACAGCGGCAATTTTCCTCGACCGTCACTGCATAAATCGCTGCAAATCTTTTCGTACATTCCGATTACGCCTGACTTCAACGTCAACCTACCAGGCCGAAGCTTTTCGCTTCGGCCTTTTTTGTTGCAGTGCGTTTTTTTACGTGTAGGAAAAGTCTCACAAGCGCTATCTGCGCGCACCGACATTGCCGTCCCGGCAATCAGTCGATAATCGATCCAGCCCCGGAATTCCTCGGTCCGCAAACGCAAGTCCTCTTGAAGAAAGACCTTCGTATGCACGCCCAACTTCATCGCCATGTCGACTGCGGCCCTGCCGCCAACCAATCTGTCCCGACCGCCAAACAGATCGCCCGCGACGGCGGCCTGCGCTACGTCAACGACGACACCCCCGGCATCCTGCGCGTGCGCGGCGACGGTGAATTCACCTACACCGACATGCACGGCAAAACCGTCGACGACGAAACCACATTGGCGCGCATCAAGGCCATGGCGATTCCACCGGCATGGGAAGAGGTGTGGATCTGCCCTTGGGCCAACGGCCATATCCAGGCCACCGGTCGCGATGCCCGGCAGCGCAAGCAATACCGCTATCACGCGCGCTGGCGCATCGTGCGCGACGAGGTGAAATACCAACGCATGATCACGTTCGCGCAAGCGCTGCCGCAGATCCGCAAATGCCTGGAACACGATCTGAAGAAGCGCGGCCTGAACAAGCAGAAAGTGCTGGCTACGGTGGTGTACCTGCTGCAAGCCACGCTGATGCGCGTCGGCAACGATGAATACGCGCGCAATAACCAATCCTTCGGGATCACCACGCTGCGCAACCGTCACGTCAAGGTCGACGGCGGCGACATCAAGTTCCATTTCCGCGGCAAGAGCGGCGTGCAGCATTCAATCAAGTTGCACGATCCCTACATGGTGCGCATCGTCAGGAAGCTGCTCGACCTGCCCGGCCAGGATCTGTTCCAGTATCTCGACGAAGAAGGCGAAACGCACACCATCGGTTCCGGCGACGTCAACGACTACCTGCATGAGATTACCGGCGAGGATTACACCGCCAAGGACTTTCGCACTTGGGCCGGCACGGTGCTGGCGGCGCTGGCGCTGGATGAATTCCAGCAATTCGATACACACGCCCAGGCCAAGAAAAACATCGTGCAGGCGATTGAGCATGTCGCCAAGAAACTCGGCAACACGCCCACCATCTGCCGCAAATGCTACGTCCATCCGGATGTGATTTCATCGTATCTGGACGGCATGACGGCGGGTCGGCTCAAGGAGCAGGTGCGCGACAACCTGGTACAGGAAATGCACGCACTGAGTCCGGAAGAAGCGGCCGTGCTGGCGCTGCTGCAGCAGCGCTTGCAGCAGGAACAAAAGGATGCGAAGGCAGGAAAAAAAAAGGCGGGATAAAAAGAAGGCAGGATAAAACAGGAACGCGTCCGGCTTTCACAGCAAAGCCGGACACGCCACGAAAGTACTACGCCGTGGCCGGCACCCTCTCCAGCTTGGGAAGGAACGCCGCCAGCAAACCGATCAGCGGCAGGAACGCGCAGACCTGATAAACGAAGAAAATATCGGTCACGTCGGCCAGCTTGCCCAACAGCGCAGCGCCGATACCGCCCATGCCGAACGCGAAACCGAAGAACAATCCCGAGACGGTGCCGACCTTGCCCGGCATCAGCTCCTGTGCGAACACCAGGATTGCCGAGAACGCCGACGCCAGAATCATGCCGATGATGACCGTCAGCACGCCTGTCCAGAACAGATTGGCGTAAGGCAGCATCAGCGTGAACGGCGCCACACCCAGGATCGACGTCCAGATCACCGCCTTGCGGCCGACGCGATCGCCGATCGGGCCGCCGGCCACGGTGCCGATGGCGACCGCGAACAGGAACACAAACAAATGGATCTGCGCGTCCTGCACCGACAACTGGAACTTGCTGATCAGGTAGAACGTGAAGTAGCTCGACAGGCTGGCCATGTAGAAGTACTTGGAGAAGATCAGCAGCAACAGGATGCTGACCGCCATGATGACCTTGTTGCGCGGCAGCTCGACGAAGCCGTGCGACTTCTTCTTTGACTTGGTCTTGCCGGCCAGTTGCTGGCGTTGATACCAGTGACCAATCTGACGCAACACGACGATGGCAATCAGCGCTGCGATGGTGAACCACGCAATACTGCGTTGGCCACCGGGGATGATGATCCACGCCGCCAGCAAAGGACCCATTGCACTGCCGGCGTTGCCGCCGACCTGGAACAGCGATTGCGCAAGGCCGTGGCGACCGCCCGATGCCATGCGCGCCACGCGCGATGCTTCAGGATGGAATACGGAGGAACCGGTGCCGACCAATGCCGCCGCGACCAGCAGCACCCCAAAATTCGGCGCTACCGACAACAGCAGCAGGCCGCACAGGGTCGAGCCCATGCCGATGGCCAGCGAATAGGGTTTCGGATGCTTGTCGGTGTACAGGCCGACCAACGGCTGCAGCAATGAGGCCGTGACCTGGAAAGTCAGCGTGATCAGGCCGATCTGGGCGAAGCTCAGATGGAAATTACCCTTCAGCAGCGGATAGATCGCCAGCAGCAGCGACTGGATCATATCGTTGAGGAAATGCGAAAAGCTGATTGCGCCGAGAACCCGGAAACCGGTCTTCTCAGCGGCCTGCTGTTCGTTTGCCTGCGGCATTTCCGGCGGGTTGAGCGCTGTCTCCATGATGGCCTGTCTAATAATTGGATGGGAAACCCGGAATTTTAGACCTGTTGGCTTTTCTTGTCTTTTGACGCCCCATTTTGGGTCATCCGTCCCATCCTGCTTCAGCCAGCCTTGCGGAAGGTAAGGTTGTACCGACACTCGCCGGTCAGTGCATGGGTGCCCTGCGCCAGCGTATCGACGCCATGGAAACGCAAGCGCGCCGGCCCGCCCCACACCACCACATCGCCGCTTTCAAGACGCATGTGCACCGGCCTGTCGGCGCGCTCGGCGCCGCCGAAGAGGAAGGTTGCAGGCAAACCCAGCGACACTGAAACGATGGGTTGCGCCATGTCGCTTTCGTTCTTGTCCTGGTGCAGCGACATACGCGCACCGGGCGCGTAGCGATTGATCAGACAGGCGTCCGGAAGGAAATCGTCGAATCCGGCTGCGGCCGCCGCCCGCACCGCCAGTTCCAGAAAAATGCCGGGCATCGTCGGCCACGGCTGCTGCGACAAGGGATCTTCGTGCTGGTAGCGATAGCCGCGCCGATCGGTCACCCAGCCAAGCTCACCGCAATTGCTCATCGCCACCGACATGGTGTAACCGCCCGGCGTCTGCATCTGGCGGAATGGCGATTGCGTGGTCACCTGCTCTATCGCCTGGATCAGAGCAACCGCATCGTCATCGGCATAAGCGCGCAGCCAGGTCGCGCCATCGGCGATGGGCTCGATCGCCGGTGCACGCAAGGCTGCAAACAAATCACCGGTCACGTTTTGCCGTCGCCTTCCCGGTCGAGCAAAGCCTGCTTGCGCTCCACACCCCAACGATAACCGGACAGCGAACCATCCATGCGCACCACGCGATGGCAAGGAATCAGCACCGCAATCGCGTTCGAAGCGCAAGCGCTGGCGACAGCACGCACCGCCGTGGGACTGCCGATGCGTCCGGCGATATCCGAATAGGTCACGCGCTGCCCCGCCGGAATGTCGCGCAAGGCTTGCCACACACGTTGCTGGAAGGCAGTGCCGCGCACGTCGAGCGGCAGGTTGAGATCGCCCTGCGGCGACTCGATGAAGCCGATGACCTTGGCGATCAGTTTTTCGAATTCGGCGTCGGCGCCGATCAGCTCGGCTTGCGGAAACTGGTCTTGCAGATCGCGCACCAGTTGATCGGGATCGTCGCCCAGCGTGATGGCGCACACGCCCTTTTCGGTAGTCGCCACCAGGATCGCACCGAGCCAGCATTGCGCCACCGCGAAACGAATCTGCGCGCCGCTGCCGCCGCGACGATAAGCGCTCGGCGTCATCCCGAGGCGACCGCTGGATTCGGCGTAGAAGTGGCCGCTGGAATTGAAGCCCGCATCGTACATGGCGGTGGTGACGCTGTCGCTCTGGGCAAGTCCCGCACGCAGGCGCTGCGCCCGTTGCGCAGCGGCATAGGCCTTGGGCGTAACGCCGGTTTTTTCCTTGAAGACGCGATGGAAATGGAAACGGCTCATGCCGGCGATCTGCGCCAGTTCATCCAATGAAGGCAGATCCTCGGCTTGTTCGATGGCGCGACAGACGGTGGCGATGGCTTGCGCCTGGCGTTCACCCAGCGCCGCTTCATTCGGCTTGCAGCGCTTGCAGGCGCGGAACCCGGCCTGTTCGGCCTGCACGTCGGTATCGTAGAAGGCGACGTTTTCGCGGCGCGCCTGGCGTGACGGACACGACGGCCGGCAATAGACGCCAGTGGTGCGCACGGCGTAGTAGAACGTGCCGTCAGCCGTCTTGTCGCGTTGCATGACGGCCTGCCAGCGCTGGTCGTCGAGGCCGGCGGCGATGTTGGAAACGGCTGCGGAAGCAGAGCTCTTGCGGGTATTCATACTGAACATGATGACACCTTTTGGTTATACGGTCATCGCAGTATAGGAAGCGCTCCACCTGCCCACACTCCCGCCCTTGCTTTCAAATCCGCTGTTGTTTTCCTGCCTGGAAATCAGGATGAAAACTTGATGCGCTGGCGGCTTTGCGCCGGTTGCGTGACATGGTCCAACGGTAGCACGTGCGAATGCTTGACCTGTTTCATCGTGATGTTGGACTTGACGTTGGTCACGCCCGGCAAACGCAGCAAGCGCGTCATCATGAATTCGGAAAACGCCGCCAGGTCGGGCGCGACGATGCGCAGGATATAATCGGCTTCGCCGGTGATCGAAAAGCATTCCATGATTTCCGGCATGTCCTGCACAGCCTCTTCAAACTGGATGCCGCGAGTTTCCCCCTGGCGATCCAGCGTGACGTTGGTAAAGGCGGTGACGCCCAGGCCGATCACGGCCGGGTCCAGCACGGCGGTGTAGCGCTCGATGACGTGGGCTTCTTCCAGCCGCTGCACGCGACGGCTGATCTGCGAGGTGGACAGGTGGACTTTCTGTCCGAGGGCGCTGTTGGTGATGTGGCCGTCGCGCTGCAATTCAGCCAGCAAGGCCAGGTCAAACCGGTCTACGGTGATTGTGCTCATATCTCCCTTTTTTATGCATAAATTTGAACAATTTGTGCATGATACCGTGAAGAATGCGCGAATAACAATCACATTTTGCGTCTTTCCTGCAATAAACTGGCTTCACATACCACCCAGCACGGAGCGAGTGCAAGGGGTTCATTCCGACACCGCGCCGGTCCGCTCCGCACACCAGGAGACCATGATGGGCCAAGCCACGCCAACTTCTTCCACCCGCAGCAGCACCGACCTGTTCGACAACCCGATGGGCACTGACGGCTTCGAATTCGTCGAATACGCCGCGCTTGATCCTCTGCCGATCGCCGCCGTGCTGGAATCGATGGGCTTCGCGGCGGTGGCCCGCCATCGTTCCAAGAACGTCACACTATACCGCCAGGGCCAGATCAACTTCATCATCAACGCCGAGCCTGACAGCAACGCCACCGAGTTCGCCAAGGTGCACGGTCTGTCGGTCAATGCCATGGCCTTCCGCGTCAAGGACGCCGCCGCCGTCTACAAGCGCGCGCTGGAAATGGGCGCCGAAGGCGTGCCGGCCAAGCTCGGCCCGATGGAGCTGAACATCCCCGCCATCAAGGGCATCGGCGGTTCGCTGCTGTACCTGGTGGATCGCTACGGCGAGCGCGGCTCGATCTACGACATCGACTTTGAATTCTTCCCCAACGTCGAGCGCAACCCGGTCGGCGTCGGCCTGACCTATATCGATCACCTGACCCACAACGTGGTGCGCGGCGCGATGGATACGTGGTCGTCGTTCTACGAGCGGCTGTTCAACTTCCGCGAGATCAAGTATTTCGATATCGAAGGCAAGCTGACCGGCTTGAAGTCGCGCGCGATGACCAGCCCGTGCGGCAAGATCCGCATCCCGATCAACGAGAGCGCCGACGACAAGTCGCAGATCGAGGAATTCATCAAGCAATACAACGGCGAAGGCATCCAGCATATTGCGCTGGGCACCGACGACATCTACCAGACCGTGCGTGCGCTATATCAGCGCAAGGTGCCGCTGCAGGACACCATCAACACCTATTACGACCTGGTCGAACGCCGCATCCCCGGCCACAAGGAAGACCTGGCCGCGCTCCGCGAGCTGAAGATCCTGATCGACGGCGCGCCGACAGAAGGCCAAGGCCTGCTGCTGCAGATTTTCACGCAGACGCTGATCGGACCGATCTTCTTCGAGATCATCCAGCGCAAGGGCAATGACGGCTTTGGGGAAGGCAATTTCAAGGCCTTGTTCGAATCGATCGAGCTGGACCAGATCCGGCGCGGCGTGATTTAAGGCAGTATCAAAACAGCAATATCATGACGGCGTGCCTGCTTTTGCAGACACGCCGTTTTTCATTTCCCGGCCTCAAGAAATCGCGCCGCGCGCCGTAAAAGAAAGTACTACTTCTGCGAGGGAAATCCATGCCTGTCAGCGCTCAATCCGGAAAATACGCCCCCCACGCCGCTTCTGCCGTGGTGGAAGAGACCTCCGAGCGCATCGACCAGCTGACCCGCCAGATCCGGGATTTGCAGCGACAATCGCAGACCTTGCCGTCGTCGCTGCCTGAGCAGGAGCTGACGCAATTGCGCCAGCGCATTCAATCGCACTATCAGGAAATTTTCCGGCTCGAAAAGGAAAAGGCGCGCTCGCGCAATCGCAACGGCAGCTATCTCAGCGTAGTGCTGTCAGTGGCGACCGCCAGCGCCTGAAGGCGCCACGTCTCGCTCCCCAATCAGTCTTTCTTGCCAGCCACCAGCGCCGCCATCGCGGCAGCTTTGGGCTGCGCGCCACTGAGCAAGCCATCGACGACACCGGCGCGATTCTGCGCCGGCTGATTCTGGCTGACCTTCCACTTGCCGACCAATGCCGTGATCGTGATTTCAATCCCGACGATGGCGCCGATCATCTTGTCAATATAGTCCGGCGGCGCATCGCCGACCGACCACGGTTGCGCCATGGCGGCTTCATGATGCGTGGTCAGCCTGGTCACGAGGCTGCGCAGCCATTCAGCGTCGTCAATGATGCGCAAGGGTCCGCTGGCATGCACGACGGCGTAATTCCAGGTCGGCACGGCCTTGCCGTTTTCCTTCTTGGTGGGATACCAGGACGGCGAGATGTAAGCGTCCGCGCCCTGAAAGACCGCCAGCGCATCCGTCGTCGCCACGAAGTCTTTCCAGAACGGATTGGCGCGCGCCACGTGCCCGCGCAGGACCCCATGCTCGCCTTCGTCGGCGCTGAGGATCAGCGGGATGTGATTGGCGTCCAAGCCGGCCGATGTCTGCGTGACCAGCGTGGACAAGGGATAGTCCTGCATCAGGCGATGCAGGACGCTGCGGTCGGACTCGGCGAAATGGCTGGGTAGATACACGTGTTTTCCCTTGCTGTAAGCGGCACGACGCCGACTTTGTTCAAGCGATCTACTGTACCCGACCCTGCCGGTTTTTCACAGGAGGCAAAACACGCGACAATGCCGCCGCACGTTGCGAAAAACTCGACAACGCGCAGCCGGCAATGCGGCTTAAGCATGGCCCAGGTAGGCTTTACGCACGGCATCGTTGGCCAGCAGATTGGCGCCGGTGTCGGCCAGCACGACATGGCCGTTTTCCAGCACGTAGCCGCGATCGGCCACGCCCAGCGCCTTGTTGGCGTTTTGCTCGACCAGGAACACGGTTACGCCCTGGTCGCGGATGGTACGGATGATCTCGAAGATCTGCGCAATCACCAGCGGCGCCAGGCCCAGCGTCGGTTCGTCCAGCAACAGCAGGCGCGGCTTGCTCATCAGCGCGCGGCCGATGGCCAGCATCTGCTGCTCGCCGCCCGACATGGTGCCGGCGCGCTGGCTGGCCCGCTCCTTGAGGCGCGGGAACAGGCCGAACACATGCTGCACGCCCTCTTCGATCTCGTCGTTCTTGGCGAAGAACGCACCCATCTTGAGGTTTTCCAGCACGGTCAGACTTGGGAAGACGCGGCGGCCTTCCGGTGAAATCGCCATGCCCAGCCGCATGATTTCATGCGTGGAACGCTGCGTGATGTCCTGGCCTTCGAAGATGATCTTGCCGCTCGAGGCGCGCGGATTCCCGCACAAGGTCATCAGCAAGGTGGTCTTGCCGGCGCCGTTGGCGCCGATCAGAGTGACGATCTCGCCCTTCTCCACATTCAGCGATACGCCATGCAGCGCTTCGATGGCGCCGTAGTGGGTATGTACCTGTTCAAACTGCAACATCATTCTTCTCCCAGGTAGGCTTTGATCACACGCTCGTCATTGCGCACCAGCTCCGGCGTGCCGGTGACGATGGGCTTGCCGTGCTCCATCACCAGGATGCGGTCGGAGATGCCCATGATCAGGCTCATGTCGTGTTCGATCAGCAGCACGGCCACGCCGTGGTCGCGGCGCAGGCGGTCGATCAGTTGCTGCAGCTCCTGCTTCTCTTGCGGATTGAGGCCGGCGGCCGGCTCGTCCAGCAACAGCAGGCGCGGCTTGGTAATCATGCAGCGGGCGATTTCGACGCGCCGCTGCAGGCCGTACGACAAGGTGCCCGCTTCACGATTGGCCAACGCTGTCAGGCCGAGCTGGTCGAGCCAGTAGGCCGCGCGATCAAGCGCGTCCTTTTCGGCGCGGCGATAACCAGGCAACTTCAGCAACCCCGACACCAGATTGTTGTTGATCTGGTTGTGCTGCGCGACCAGCAGGTTCTCGACCACGCTCAAGGTCTTGAACAGGCGGATGTTCTGGAAGGTGCGGACCAGGCCCTGCTGCGCCACGACGTGGCTGGGCCTGCGCGCAATCGAAGCGCCGTCCAGGCTGATATCGCCGGAAGTCGGCTGGTAGAAGCCGCTGATGCAGTTGAACACGGTGGTCTTGCCGGCGCCGTTGGGGCCGATGATGGCGAACACTTCCTTGTCCATCACCGACAGCGACACGCCGTCGACCGCCAGCAGGCCGCCGAAGCGCATCGACAGGCCGGACACTTCCAGCAAGGTCTGATTGTTTGTCGTTGTCGTCATCATCGTGGCAGCTCCACGTGAGGACGCGTCGCCGGCAGCAAGCCTTGCGGACGCCACATCATCATCAACACCATTACCAGGCCGAAAATCAGCATGCGGTATTCCGCAAAACTGCGCGCCACCTCAGGCAGGATGGTCAGCAGGATCGCCGCCAGGATCACCCCCAGCTGCGAGCCCATGCCGCCCAGCACCACGATGGCCAGGATCAGCGCCGATTCGATGAAGGTGAAGGATTCCGGATTCACCAGTCCCTGGCGCGCGGCGAAGAAGCTGCCGGCCAGGCCGGCGAACGCTGCGCCCAGCGTGAACGCCGACAGCTTGATCTTGGTCGGATTGATGCCCAGTGAACGGCAGGCGATCTCGTCGTCGCGCAGGGCTTCCCAGGCGCGCCCCATCGGCATGCGGATCAGGCGGCTGGTC
Source organism: Herbaspirillum sp. NPDC101397 (assembly GCF_044767325.1). Taxonomy (NCBI): domain Bacteria; kingdom Pseudomonadati; phylum Pseudomonadota; class Betaproteobacteria; order Burkholderiales; family Oxalobacteraceae; genus Herbaspirillum; species Herbaspirillum sp. NPDC101397. The sequence goes on along the minus strand of NZ_JBIWNS010000012.1, from coordinate 45,683 downwards.
ACGAAATACGTGAACAGCACCAGCAACAGCGCGACGAAGTACAGGAAGATCACCATGTGCCCGCCCTGGTAGGTCAGGCCCAGCATGTCGTGGAAAGTCGTGCCGCCTTCGACGCTGGCGCTGCGCGCCATTTCGATGCCGAACACGGTCGGCTTCGGAATGCCTGACACGCCGTCGGGACCGCCGGTCAGCGAGGTCATGTTGTTGAGCAGCAGGCGGATGATTTCGCCGAAGCCCAGGGTCACGATGGCCAGGTAATCGCCGCGCAGGCGCAGCACCGGGAAACCGAGAATGAAGCCGAACAGCGCCGACATGCCGGCCGCGATCGGCAGGCATTCCCAGAACGTGAATCCAAAGTACTGATTCAGCAAGGCATAGGTATAACCGCCCACCGCATAGAAACCGACGTAGCCGAGATCAAGCAGGCCGGCGAAGCCGACCACGATGTTCAGGCCAAGGCCGAGGATCACGTAGATCAGCGCGAGCGTCACCACGTCGACGTTGCCGCGCGAACCGAAGAACGGCCACACCAGCGCAATCGCAAACAGGAACAGCAAGGCGTAGCGCTGCTGGCGCGGCTGCAGTTGCGGCAATGCCGGCAGGCGTATTTTCCTGGTGCTGCGCGTCAGCGCCGGCTTGATCAGCTGGAACACGAACACCACCAGCACGGCGATCAGCACCGGCGTCCAGTGCGCGTTGAGCACCACGCGATAGCCTTCGAGCTGCAGTTGCAGGCCGAGCATCGGCGTGGTCAGGATGGCGGTCAGGATCGCCGCCGCCACGGCGTTTTTGAGTGTAATCGGCATCAGACTTTCTCCACGTCCGGTTTGCCCAGCAAACCCGTAGGACGGAACAGCAGGATCAGCACCAGCAAGGCAAAGGACACCACATCCTTGTACTCGGCCGGCAGGTAGCCGGCGGCGAAGGTTTCAGCCAGGCCCAGCAGCACGCCGCCCAGCATCGCGCCGGGGATACTGCCGATGCCGCCCAGCACGGCGGCGGTAAATGCCTTGATGCCGGCGATGAAACCGATATACGGATTGAGCTTGCCGATGGTCAGCGCGATCAGCACGCCACCCACAGCCGCCAGCATCGCGCCCAGCACGAAGGTGAAGGAAATCACGCGGTTGGTGTCGATGCCCAGCAGATTGGCCATGCCCATGTCTTCGGCGCAGGCGCGGCAGGCGCGGCCCATGCGCGAGCGCGCGATGAAGAGCGTAAGGCCGACCATCAGCGCCAGGGTGACGCCGACGATGATCATGCGCGAATACGGAATCGTGACGGTGAAGTCGCTGCCCATCTGGAACTCGATGGCGCCCGAGATCAGCACCGGCACCGACATGTCGCGCGAGCCCTGGCCGATCTGCACGTAGTTCTGCAGGAAGATCGACATGCCGATCGCCGAAATCAGCGGCACCAGGCGCGGTCCGCCACGCAGCGGACGATACGCCACGCGCTCGACGGTCCAGCCGTACAGGCCGGTGACCACCACCGAGACGATCAGCGCGGCGCCCAGCAGCAGCGGCAACGGATAGCCCGCCTGCACGCCGATGGCGGTCAGCGTGACCAGTCCGATATAGGAGCCCATCATGTAGATTTCGCCGTGCGCGAAATTGATCATGCCGATGATGCCGTAGACCATCGTGTAGCCGATGGCGATCAGCGCATAGATCGCGCCCAGACTCAGCCCGTTGACAAGCTGCTGGGTCAGTTGAGGGAGCAGTTCATTCATAGGAAACCTGACAAATGTAGATGTGCAAATGCCCCATTCTTACCGCAATGGGGCATTTGCATGGTTGACGTCAGTGAGGACGACTACTGCAAGCCGGACTGGAAATTATTTGGCTTCAGTCTTCGTCGCGTCTTTGTGCCAGGTGAAGACCACGAACTTGAACGACTTCAGGTCGCCCTTCTTGTCGTATTCCACAGTGCCGATCGGTGTCTTGAAGGAATTGGCGTGGATGTACGCGGCAACCTTGGTCGGATCAGTCGACTTGGTGGCGGTGATCGCATCGGCGATCACCTTCACGCCCGAGTAGGCAGGCATCTGGAACGGACCGTTAGGATCACGCTTTTGGGCAGCGAAAGCCTTGACCAGTGCGGCATTGGCAGGATCGGCAGCGAAGTCGGCCGGCAGTGTGACCAGCATGCCTTCGGAAGCAGGACCGGCGATCGCCGTGATGTCCTTGTTGCCGACGCCTTCAGGGCCCATGAACACGGCCTTGACGCCTTGTTCGCGCGCCTGGCGCATGATCAGGCCCATTTCAGGATGGTAACCGCCGAAGTAGACGAAGTCCACGCCTTGCGACTTGAGCTTGGTGATGACTGCCGAGTAATCGCTGTCGCCGGCGTTCACGCCTTCAAACACGACCACCGGAATCTTTGCTGCTTCCAGGCCGGCCTTGACCGAAGTCGCCACGCCTTGACCATACGACTGCTTGTCGTGCAGGACGGCAGCCTTCTTCGGCTTCAGCTTCTCGACCACGTACTTGGCGGCGGCAGGACCTTGCTGGTCGTCGCGGCCGATGGTGCGGAAGATGTACTTGTGCGGCTTGGCTTCAGTCAGCTGAGGCGCAGTCGCCGACGGCGTGATCATCACGACGCCTTCGTTTTCATAGATGTCGGAAGCCGGAATGGTCGAACCCGAGCAGACGTGACCGATCACGAACTTGATGCCCTGGCTGACGATCTTGTTGGCGACCGCAACTGCTTGCTTCGGCTCACAGGCGTCATCCATCAGCACTGCTTCGAACTTGTTGCCGCCGGCGCCGCCGGCTGCGTTGATCTGCTCGATCGCGGTCAGCGCACCTGCCTTGACCATGTCGCCGTATTGGGCAACGGCGCCAGTCATCGGACCGGCAATGGCGATCTTCACGGTTTCAGCCTGAGCGATGCCGGCGAGGGAAACAGCGGACACGGCAACACCAACGGCCATGGCGATTTTTGTCAGGCGGTTCAAAGGGAATACGGATTTCATTGAATTTCCTCCAATTTATTTGTGCGTTACAGGTAAATAACGTGAGCAGGCAATAGGTAAGGTGCGGCATCTTTATAGATGCTGGCACCATGGGGCAGGAGTGTAACATTTCCGTCATATACGACAGATTTTTTTATACCGACACCCCCCCGTTCGCGTTTTTTGCGCATCTCGATAATATTCCACACACTTTTCGTTCAAAAAACGAAAAAACCTTTTCCGATATTTCCAAATCCTCGCTTGTTGCGGCGCACCCAATATGGCCGAAAGTGATCGAAAAGGACCGTGAAAAGCGTACCTGCCACGAAAAAACGCCGCCTGAATTGCTCAGTGCGGCGTTCTTCCCTGCGAGACGCGAATGACTTAGAACTGCTCCCAATCCGATTCGTTGTCCGGGGTCTTGGGCACCACCAGCCTTGGTGTGCTTCTAGGCTGCAGCGCTGTCGTGCGCGGCGTGACGTCGATGGAACGTTTGGCGGCAGGCGCCGGCCTTTTTACATCCTCCACGGCGCGGACTTGCGCCTGGCCGATGTTGAACACGCTGACCACTTCCGACAAGGTCGCGGCCTGGTCCTGCAGCGATTGCGCGGCTGCAGCGGCCTCCTCCACCAGTGCAGCGTTTTGCTGCGTGACTTCATCCATCTGAGCGATGGCCTGGTTGACTTGTTCGATGCCGGCGCTCTGTTCCTGGCTGGCCGAGCTGATCTCAGCCACGATATCGGTAACGCGCTTCACGCTGGCGACCACTTCCGCCATCGTTGCACCGGCCTGCTCCACCAGCTTGCTGCCGGAGTCAACCTTGCCGACGGAATCGTCGATCAGGGTCTTGATTTCCTTGGCGGCGGCGGCGGAGCGTTGTGCCAGGCTACGCACTTCGGACGCCACCACCGCGAAGCCGCGGCCCTGCTCACCGGCGCGTGCAGCTTCCACAGCCGCATTCAGCGCCAGGATGTTGGTCTGGAACGCAATGCCGTCAATGACGCTGATGATATCGACGATCTTGCGCGAGGAGTCATTGATCGCGCCCATGGTGTCTACCACCTGGCCGACCACGCTGCCGCCCTGGATCGCCACGGCCGATGCCGATTCCGCCAGTTGGTTGGCCTGGCGCGCATTGTCGGCGTTCTGCTTGACGGTCGAGGTCAGCTCTTCCATCGACGAGGCGGTTTCTTCCAGCGAGCTGGCCTGCTCTTCCGTACGCGACGACAGGTCGAGGTTGCCGCTGGCGATCTGCGTCGATGCCGTGGCGATGGTGTCGGTGCCGGTGCGCACCTGCGACACGATGTTCAGCAAGCTGTCGTTCATGGCCTTGAGTGCGCCCATCAACTGACCCGTTTCATCGCGCGACTGGACATCGATACGCGCAGTCAGGTCGCCCGCGGCGACGCGCTGGGCGATCTCGACGGCGTTCGTCAGCGGACGCGACACAATCGCCGCGACCCAGAACGCCAGCATCAACCCGAGCGCCACGCTGATAGCCAGGATCACCACAATCCAGATGCGCGCAGCTTCATAAGTGCTGGTGGCGGTCTGGTCGGCGATGGCGCTGCCGGCTTCGTTGATGGCACTGAGGCGATCGAGCTGCTCGGTCATCGCCAGGTAGATCTTGGTCGAGTCGCCGCGAATCAGCAGGCGTGCCTCGTCGTTGAGGCCGCCGCGCGCCAACATCACGATCTTCTGGTTTTCCGCCAGATAGGCGGTGAGGTTCTTCTTGAATTCGGGATAGACAATCTTCTCATCCGGTTCCGAAATCAGCGGGGCATAAATGCTGTCGAATTTCTTGAGCTGCGCCAGTTGTCCTTCGATCGATTTCTCATAGCGTGAGAAATCCGCCTCGTTGTCGGACTGGATGTGCTGCAGTTCCGCCACGCGGATGCGGCTCAGTGCGGTCTTCATTTGCAGCGCTGCGCGCATGGCCGGCAGCCAGTTGGTGCTGATATCGGTGGAAGCTTGATTGACGCGTGCAATCTGGGCGATCGAGAAGGCGCCGAGAAGCGCCGTCAACAGCAGTACCGCTACAAACGACAGCAACAGTTTGTGGGCAATTTTCAAGTGGTAAAACCATTTCATGGGGTGCTCTTTGGGATCAAGGAAGTGCGGTTACCTCGCCCCGCGATGCCATGGGAGCGTGGAAGAAAGCAGAAGACAGCGTCGGGGCTATATTTGCCCCTGTGGCGTTGATGGCTTGCCGGCGGTATGGAAGAACTGCTTGCCGGCTTCCGTATGTGGTTTTCATTGCAATATTTTTTTTATTGCGTCACTGTCTGAACAGTGACGCCGTGAAACTGGAATGCATGATGCGAACTTGATTCTTTACGACAACTCATGCGATTTCTTGAGCGCTCTTTGTTACTCTTTACAGTTTTCCTGCATAACGTTATCTGCATGCCCCAGCCATTCCCCCCTGCCCGCCGATTGCCGCAACTGCTCGCCGCCGGCTTGTTCGCTTTCATCATGTTTGTCGTTGTTGCCGCCGGCGCCGCCGAACTGCGCCAATACCGTTATCAACAGATCAACATCAACACCTGCACGATCGACCTGCAGCAGGACACCTTGCGCATGTACTGGAAGGATCCCGCCGGCCAGGTGTTCGGCACCTTCTCGGCGCTGCGCAACTGGTTGCGCCCACAAGGCAAGGAGGTGGTCTGCGCCACCAACGCCGGCATCTACGACAAGGAGCGCCGCCCCCTCGGCCTGTACGTCGAAGGCGGCGTGGCGCTGCGCAAGCTCAACACGCGGCGCGACGCCTACGGCAATTTCTACCTGCAGCCCAACGGCGTGTTCATCGTCGAAGAAGGACGCGCACGCATCGTCGACACCGCCACGGTCGACCGCGACCGCGACCGCTGGCTGTCGCAGGCCGTGTACGCGACGCAATCGGGACCGCTGATGCTGCGCAACGGCGAGATCAACGCCGCCTTCGATCCGGGCTCGATCAACCTGTTCGTGCGCAACGCCGTTTGCATTGATCCGGCGCAGAAAGTCATCCTGGCCATCGCCAGGAACCCGATCAGCTTCCATGATTTCGCGCTGTTCCTGCGCGACCGCTTGCGCTGCGTCGACGCGCTCTACCTCGACGGCAACATCTCGCGCATGTATCCCTCGCTGGAAGCCGATATCGGCCCGGCGTTCGGGGCCATCATTGCGGTGGTGAAGACTGCAGACAAATAGACCAAGCCGACATGGAGTTCCGACGTTGCAACGATGATGCGGCTTGCGCATATCGACATGCAAAATCCTTCGTTCTCCCGCGCCGGGCGATATGTGACCATCGCGCCTTGCTCGCCTCGCCCATCCAGGCGCCAGGCACTGCATATCATCACTACAATCATCGGGAGAAAAAATGCGTCGCTGGTCGGTTTCCGTATTATTCGCTTTGCTGGCGCTGGGCGCCAATGCCGTTTCGGCGCAGGACAAGCACAAGATCAAGGTAGGCGTTTCGGTCGGCAACGCCGAACAGACCTTCGAAGTGGTCAAGAAAGTCGCCGCGCGCGACGGTCTCGAGATCCAGATCGTCACCTTCAGCGACTACCTGCAGCCCAACGAAGCGCTCAACGCCGGCGACCTCGACGCCAACGCCTTCCAGCACCAGCCCTTTCTCGACAGCCAGATCAAGGCGCGCGGCTACAAGCTGACGCCGGTCGGGCTGACCATCACGGCGCCGCTGGGCATCTATTCGAAGAAATACAAATCCGTCGATCAACTGCCGCAAGGGGCCAGCATCGGCATCCAGAATGATCCGTCCAATGGCAACCGCGCCTTGTTGCTGCTGCAAAAATACGGTCTGATCAAGCTGAAACCGGGCGTCGGTGAAAACGGCGTCAACGCCACCCCGCTCGACGTGATCGAAAATCCGAAGAAACTGAAACTGATCGAACTGGACGCCGCGCAATTGCCCCGTTCGCTGGACGACCTGGCGGCGGCATCGATCAACAACGATTACGCAGTCAAGGCCGGCCTGTCCCTGCAGCGCGACACTATCGCGGTGGAAGATGCCAAGGGCCGCTACGCCAACCTGATCGTGACGCGCACCGAAGACAAGGACAAGCCATGGACCAAGAAATTGGTGAAGGCCTATCAATCGGCGGAAGTGCGCAACTTCATCGAAACCGAATTCAAGGGTTCGCTAGTGCCGGCGTTCTGATGTGATGCTGATGTGATGCTGATGTGATGCTGATGTGATGCAGATGTAATTGAGGTAATGCGGCAGACATCACAAACCGTCCGCTCATAAAAAAGACCCGCAGACTCTGTGCCGCGGGTCAAAATCCCTTTCAAGAGGGAGGTTGAAGGAACAGTTCAACCATTTTTAGGATTCCCTCTTGCGGACAAAGTTCGCATTTCTTCCAAACCCTTGTCCAATATCTTCAACTTTCGTTGAAGACTGCGCGTGCCGGGGATGATCCCGGCATCATCGCGTTCCCTGCTTCCCCAATTCCTTAGGGCTTCTTGTCGCCGGTGCCGCCTGCATCAGCCGGTGGCGGCGCAGCTGGCGTGGTCGCACTGCTGTTGCCCGCGTCCGGAGCCGGAGTAGCCGGTGCTGGTGGCGGTGTCATCGCCGGCGGGGTTGGCGTTGCCGGAGCCGGCGTTGCGCTCGAATCGGTTGCCGGCGGCGGCGTGGCGGGCGCTTCATCGCGCTTGTTGCAACCGGCCAGAAGAGCTGTGAACATGACTGAAGCTAAGACTGCATGGCGAACTAACATAGATGCCTCCAAGAGTTGTTTGAACAAGAATGGGTACGGCAGGGTCTGAGCAAGTCCCTGCTACCTCCACAAATTTAGATGCCCTTGAATTCAATCGTTCCCGCCCTGTCGCGGTCATCTTGTAGGAGAATTGCGCATCTTTGCGTAAGTATTCGCAACAAAACCTTCAGATAGTTTCTTTTCCTGCTCATGCCCTCTTGTTTCCCGCAGTCGTTGCGCCGTTTGTCTCTTCCCATTCTCTTCGCTGTTTGCGGCTTGTCGGCAAGCGGGATTGCGCTGGCCGGCGTCACACCGTTGACAAGCCGACAATGCGCAGCGATGCAAGAAAACCAGGTATTGAGCGCGACCAATCCTGTGCCCTGCGAACGCCTCTCGCTGGTGAGCTTCTCGTATCGCGATTTCCACGGCAAGCAGCATGACGACGGCAGCCTGGTCGTGCTCGACGCCGTGGCACCGCAAGTGCAGGCGATTTTCGATGAACTGCTGGAACGTAAATTCCCGCTGCAGCGGGCACAGCTGATGGAGCTCTATCACGGCGACGATGAAGCCTCGATGGACCACAACAACAGCTCGGCCTTCAACGGCCGTCCGATCACCGGCGGCGGCGCCTGGTCGAAGCATGCTTACGGCGTCGCCATCGACATCAATCCTGTGCAGAACCCATACATCGGCAAGGACGCCTCGGGACAGACCATGATGCTGCCGTCTGCGGCAAGCGCATATGTCTCACGCAAAGTGCGACCGGGCATGGCGGAGCAAGTGCTGGAAGTCTTCTTCCGGCACGGATTCCTGATCTGGGGCGGGTATTGGAAACAACCGATCGACTATCAGCATTTTGAAATCGGCAGCCGCGACTTCATCGCCCGCCTGCTGGCGCTGCCGAAGGACCAGGCGCGCGCTGAATTCACCGCCTATGCGCAAGGATATGGCGCGTGCATGCAGCGCAGCGACATCGTCGCCATGCCGAACCTGGTGACGCGCCACAAGGCATGCGCGGGACAGAGCAAGCGCTGAAGACTATTCCAGCAACACGCGTACAGCCTCCGCGCGCACGGCGCCATCAGCGTCGTCACGCACCAGCACGCCGGCGCGTTGCTTCAAATAATCTTTGGCAGATGCCTGCTGCAACAATGGTCGCACCTGGCTCAGCGCGTCAATCAGCAGTGGCGTCAGCCGGTCAAGCTCCGGACGGATATCGCGCGCCAGATCGGGCGGATTGGCGAAGCGCGCATGTGCTTCCTGCTTCCACTGTGCATGCAGCGTCACCTGGATGATTTTCCCCGCATCGAATTGCGCCTGGAAGAAGCGGCGCATGAACGACTTGTCTTGCGCATCTGCCGTCTTCAGCGACGCCGTGAGGTCATCCAGGATCTGGCGTTCGCGTGCAGGATCATTGATCGGCGCACCGGAATTCCACTTCGTTTGCGCCACCTTCACCGCCACATCGAGGCGCTGATCGATCAGCGTCAGCAAGCCGTCGATTTTCTGACGCGCCGCCTGGTCCGGCGTCGTCGACAGCGATTGACAGCCGGCCATCAGCAGTGTCAGTACAAAAGCCTGCAACAGCACATTCAGGCGCGCAGCGTAGCGCAATGAATTCATCGCGGTCTCTCTCGAAAAAATGGGAACCGCCATTGAAACACACTCATCGCGTCCTTGCCGCGTTGCAATGCGTTGCACCCCGGCAGCGCTGCATGTCAGTTTGAGATTTTTCCTATATTGCGCGACACGCCGACTCGCGACAATGCAAGACATCTCTTTCAAGCTCCGAGCATGTCATGCAATTCATTTTTCTGATCTGGCCAATCCTGCTGCTGCCGGTCTTCGTGACCTGGCTTACACGCCCGCGACCGGTTGCGCCGCCATCACGTTCATCTACGCAGCGTCGCGCCGCCGCCAACTCTGCAGCCGCGCCTTCTCCGGTCTTGCTCAAGCCCGTACGGCAAACCACCGCCGCCGAACGTTGCTGTAATTCGCCCGCCTATCGCCGCGCGGCGGTGCAAGCGTACGAAACGATACAAGCGCTGGACATGGAAGAAGAGAATGACGATGCGATCTCGTCTGCGGTGCAGTTGCAGAGAAAAGACGCAGCATCTTCACGCTCGTAAAGCTGTGTAAGTTTCCCCCGCGCGTCATCAAGCGTGCGTACTTCCTCCCCTATACTGGCTTCGCTGGAACTGAACACAGAATTCGTCCGTCCGCTTTTCGTCCGTTAGTTTTTATAGGGGTGACCACATGACCAACACCGTATCTTCGAGCACTGCTGCCGCCAACGTCCACGCGCAACAGCAAGCTGCATCCAAACGCAAATCCACCGTCGACTTCGCCAAGCTGGTCGCCAACGCCGGCGGTGACATCAAGACCGACACCAACACCGCAACCAAGCAACCCAACGGCGCCACCGCCATCGTGCAAAGCGACGGCGCCAAAGTCACGGCATGATTATGTGCCGGCAGCGATGCCGGCGATGATGGATAGATCGGAAATAAAAAAAGCCACGTTCGCGTGGCTTTTTGTTTGTGCGGCGTAATGACCTTAATGACTTCATGACGGCGCAAGCGAATCAATATGCGCGCCACAAAGCAAAAAGCCCCGATCCGTTTAGGAAGTCGGGGCTTTCGCCTGAATCTTGGTTGCGGGGGCAGGATTTGAACCTACGACCTTCGGGTTATGAGCCCGACGAGCTGCCAGACTGCTCCACCCCGCGTCTGAAGAAATAGATTATACGACATATCCACCTTCCGTGCAAATTTCCACTGAGAATACTTGCTTTGCGCGCGTGCGTCATGCTGCGCGCGCCTTGCGGATGCATCACGATTTGCACAGGGACGCATGCATGCATAAAAGAGTGACCCTGATGGCGACAGTGATACACTTCTACCTCGCATTTGCCGTGAATCACCATATAGACGATGGCGCGTTATTCGCCGTCGGACATTCCTACAAAAACACGCCTACCGCCTTTTATGAAATTTTGTTCTGAATGCGCTCATCCGGTTTCGTTGCAGATTCCTCCCGATGACAATCGCCCGCGCTTCGTGTGCGGCAATTGCGGCGCCATTCATTACCAGAATCCAAAAATGGTGGTCGGTTCCATCCCGGTCTGGGAACGTGACGGCGAAGTGCGCGTGCTGCTGTGCAAGCGCGCCATCGAACCACGTCATGGCTACTGGACCTTGCCGGCCGGCTTCATGGAAAACAATGAAACCACCAGCGAAGCCGCCGAACGCGAAACCGAAGAAGAAGCCGGCGCACACATCAAGCTGGGCGCGCTGTTCTCCCTGATCAACGTGCCGCACGTGCACCAGGTGCACTTCTTTTACCTGGCCGAGCTGCTCGATCTCGATTACGCCGCCGGCACCGAAAGCCTGGAAGTCGCGATGTTCAGGGAAGATGAAATCCCCTGGGCCGACATCGCCTTCCCGACGGTGGAATACACTTTGCGCTCCTTCTTTGCCGATCTTGCCAAGGTCAGGACCGGCGACGGCGTGTTCGGCCTGCACACCGACGATATCCGCAAACGCATGGTGCAGCCGGAACAGCCTGACTAAACGAACGTAAACGGAACTGCGCATGATTTCCTGGCTGGATGTCGATTCGCCCTTCCCCGATGTGTCCAAGGCGCTGGCCGAGCCGGCCGGTTTGCTTGCCGCCGGCGCCGACCTGTCACCGCAACGCCTGCTCGAAGCCTACCGCCACGGCATCTTCCCGTGGTTCTCCGAAGGCCAGCCCATCCTGTGGTGGAGCACCGATCCGCGCATGGTGCTGTACACCGACCGCTTCATCATTTCCGAAAGTCTCAAGAAGACCCTGCGCAAAGTCGAGCGCAGCCGCCATACCGACCACCGCTGGGAGATCCGTTTCGACTCGGCCTTCCGCGACGTCATGCGCGCCTGCGCCGGACCGCGCCGCGACGACGCCGGCACCTGGATTTCCAAGGACATCGTCGACGGCTATTGCGGCCTGCACCGCGCCGGTTATGCGCATTCGGCGGAAGTCTGGCTGGAAGGGAAACTGGTCGGCGGCGCCTATGGCGTGTCGATCGGCCAGATGTTCTACGGCGAATCGATGTTTGCGCGCGTGACTGATGCCTCCAAGGTGGCGCTGGCCTACCTGGTGCATTTCCTGCGCCGGCACGGCGTGCAGATGATCGATTGCCAGCAGGAGACGCCGCACCTGGCGTCGCTGGGAGCGATCCCGATCCCGCGCAACGACTTCATCAAACATCTGCGCCTGGCCATCGAGGCGCCGCAGATTGGTTTCTGGCATCCACTGGACTTGTTTCCGCCGGCCTGACGCCCCGCGTTGAAGCCCTGCCGACGGTGCAGTTACTGCGGCCCCAAAGTAGTGTAAATTACAGGGAATCGTGACGAAATCGTTACATCGCCGCGCATAGCGAAGCGACTGCCAATGATTGCACCTCAGGACGCCCATGACGCATCTTAAAGACCTGCCGTTTTCCACGTTGCAGTTTTATGCAACGGCTCCCTATCCCTGCAGTTACCTGGATAACCAGCAAGCCCGCTCGCAAGTAGCCACGCCGTCGCACCTGATCAACGCCGATGTCTATTCCGAACTGGTCAAGACCGGTTTCCGCCGCAGCGGCATCTTTACGTATCGTCCCTATTGCGACGGCTGCCAAGCCTGTACGCCGGTGCGTATCAAGACCGCCGAATTCAGCCCCAACCGCAGCCAGCGCCGCGCCTGGAGCAAGAACAGCGGCCTGGTCACGCTGGTCACCAACCTGACCTACGCCTACGAGCATTACGAGCTGTACCTGCGCTACCAGTCGGTGCGCCACGCCGGCGGCGGCATGGACCAGGACAGCCGCGACCAGTACGCGCAATTCCTGCTGCAGAGCAAGGTCAACACACGCCTGGTCGAATTCCGCGAAGCCGACGGCACGCTGCGCATGGTCAGCATCATTGATGTGCTTGATGACGGCTTGTCATCGGTCTATACCTTCTACGATCCCGATGTCGAAGGCTCGTCCTACGGCACCTACAACATCCTGTGGCAGATCGAACAAGCCCGCCAGCTCGGCATCCCCTATGTCTATCTCGGCTACTGGATCAAGGAAAGCGCCAAGATGGCCTACAAGACCAACTTCCAGCCGCTGGAAGCATTGCAGGACGGCAACTGGGCCGAATTGCGCGAATAGCTTCGCCTGCACTCCGCCGTTTTGCGCGGAAAAGCACCCCGGACACGTTAAAATAGCGGCACTTTTTCCTCCAGCCCATCACCGTGTCCGATAAATTCCTCTACGCCCTCGCCCGCCCGCTGCTGTTTTCGCTCGACGCAGAATCCGCCCACCACCTGACCCTGCCCGCCTTGCGCCGCGCCGCCGCGCTCGGCCTGACCGGATTCATCAGCAAGCCTGCGGCCGATCCGCGCACGGTCATGGGCGTCACCTTCCCCAATCCGGTCGGCCTCGCCGCCGGCCTGGACAAGGACGGCTCCTACATCGACGGCCTGGCGGCGCTTGGCTTCGGTTCGATTGAAATCGGCACGGTCACGCCGCGCGCGCAACCGGGCAACCCGAAGCCGCGCATGTTCCGCCTGCCGGCCGCCCACGCCATCATCAACCGCATGGGCTTCAATAATGGCGGCGTCGACGCCTTCGTCGCCAACGTGCAGGCCTCGCGCTTCTACCAAAGCAAGCAAGGCGTGCTCGGCCTGAATATCGGCAAGAACGCCGACACCCCGATCGAACGCGCCGCCGACGATTACCTGCACTGCCTGGAAAAGGTCTATCCCTACGCCAGCTACGTGACCGTCAACATCTCGTCGCCCAACACCAAGAACCTGCGCCAACTGCAAGGCGCGTCCGAACTCGACGCCCTGTTGTCGCAACTGAAGGATGCGCAACTGCGCCTGGCCGACCAGCACAAGCGCTACGTGCCGGTGGCGCTGAAGATCGCACCCGATATCGACAGCGAGCAGATCAAGAATATCGCCGACGCGCTGCTGCGCCACAAGCTCGACGGCGTCATCGCCACCAACACCACCATCACGCGCGACGCCGTCAAGGGCCTGCAATACGGCGAAGAAGCCGGCGGCCTGTCGGGTGCGCCGGTGTTCGAATTGTCGAACCAGGTGGTGCGCGGCCTCAAGGCCGAACTGGGCGACGCGCTGCCGATCATCGGTGTCGGCGGCATCCTCAGCGGCAGCAACGCCAAGGCCAAGATGGAAGCCGGCGCCTCGCTGGTGCAGCTGTATTCGGGCCTGATCTATCGCGGCCCGGCGCTGGTCAAGGAATGCGCCGACGCCTTGCGCTGAACCGGTCTTGCATAAAAAAACCGCCGTTGCATTTGCGTGCAGCGGCGGCTTTTTATTGGGCGTTCAATGTGAGGCTTACAGCACCTTGCGCAAGAAATCACGGGTGCGCTCATTCTTCGGCTCGCCCAGCACCTGCTGCGGCGGACCTTCTTCCATGATCACGCCCTGGTCGATGAACAGCACACGATCCGAGACTTCGCGCGCAAAGCCCATTTCGTGGGTGACCACCACCATGGTCATGCCTTCTTCGGCCAGCGTCTTCATCACGGTCAGCACTTCGCCCACCAGTTCCGGATCGAGCGCCGAGGTCGGCTCGTCGAACAGCATGACCTTGGGCTCCATCGCCAGCGCGCGGGCGATCGCCACGCGTTGCTGCTGACCGCCGGACAACTGGTTCGGAAACGCGTCGATCTTTTCCAGCAAACCGACCTTCTGCAGCAGCTTTTCGGCCACCAGCACCGCCTCGCGGCGCGACAGCTTCTTGACCTGCATTGGCGCCATGATCAGGTTCTCCAGCACCGACATGTGCGGGAACAGGTTGAAGCGCTGGAACACCATGCCGAGGCCGGCACGCAGCGTGTTCAGGTTGACGTGCGGATCGTTGACCTTGACGCCGTCGATGAAGATCTCGCCGTCGGTCGCTTCTTCCAGGCCGTTGAGGCAGCGCAGGAAGGTGCTCTTGCCCGAACCCGAAGGCCCGATCACGCACACCACTTCGCTCTCCCTGATCTCGCAATCGATGCCGCGCAGGATGTGTGCGTCGCCGTACTGCTTTTGCAATTGCTTGACGATGATCATCGTGCATCTCCTTTGCCGTAGCGGGTTTCAAGATGCCGCACGAACGCCGACAGCAGCAAGGTAATGCCCCAATACACCAGCGAAATGGTCAGGTACGGCTCCCAGTAGCGCGCATACGCGCCGGAGACCGTGCGCGCGGCATAGGCCAGTTCAGCCAGGCCGATGGCCGAGGCCAGCGACGAATCCTTGACGATGGCGATGGCGTTGTTGCCCAGCGGCGGCAGCATGCGGCGGAACGCCTGCGGCAGCACCACCTTGCGCAGCGTCTGCATGTAGGTCATGCCGAGCGAACGCGATGCTTCGCTCTGGCCGCGGTCGATCGACTGGATGCCGGCGCGGAAGATTTCCGACACATAGGCGCCCGAGTTGAGCGTGATGGCCAGCACCGCCGACGCGAACGCGCCGTACTGCGAGCGGATCTCGCGCGCGATGTCGCCGCTCAGGATCAGGCCGCCGCTGGGATTGATCAGCATCGGCATCAGCGCGAAGTGGATCAGCAGGATCTGCACGAACAGCGGCGTGCCGCGCAGGAAGCTGACGTAAAAGCGCACCGGCAGCTGCACCGCGTAACGCAGGAAATATTTCCAGAAACCGTGGCGTGCTTCAGCCAGCCGGCCGACGCCCAAGGCCAGGCCCCAGCAGGTGCCGGAGATCACGCAGATAAACGCGACCTTGATGGTCATCCACGTGCCCTCGATGAACAAGGGCAGGTACTCGCCGATGATTTCCCATTGGAAGAAAGAATTCATGAATGCAATCCGGGTAAAAATCTGCCCACGTCTCGCAAACAAGACGTGGGCATTGAGAAGAAATACTTAACTGCGCGGATTGCTGATTATTGCAACGGCAGCGTTGGCACGTTGGCGTCGAACCATTCCTTGTAGATCTTGGCGTAGGTGCCGTCGGCGACGATCTTCTTCAGCCCGGCGTTGATCTTGTCCTGCAATTCCTTGTTGCCCTTTTTCACCGCGATACCGAAGTATTGGCGGGTGAACTTGGCGTCGCCGACCACCTTGAATTGTTTTTCAGGATGGCTCTTGATGTAGAACTTGATCACGCCGACGTCGCCGATGGCCGCATCAACGCCGCCGCGATACAGCTCTTCCAGCATCAGCGGGGTGTTGTCGAAACGGTGGATCGCGGTGCTGGACTTGCCGACTTCTTCCGACAGGATGATATCGCCGGCGGTCGAGTTGACCACGCCGACTTGCAGCTTCTTCAGGTCGGCCAGTCCGGCAACCTTGGAGCCGGCGCCGGTGATGATGACTTGTTCAGCGGGGAAATACGGCAGCGAAAAGTCGACCATCTGGGCGCGCTTCTCGGTGATGGTGATGCCGGAAATGATGATGTCGCGGTCGCCCTGGCCCAGGGTGGCGAAAATGCCTTCCCATGGTGTGCTGACCAGCTTGATCTGGAAGCCGGACGCCTTGGCGATGGCCTTGATGATGTCGATGTCAAAACCGACCAGTTCCTTCTTCGGCGTTTCGAATTCAAATGGACGGTAGGTGCCGCCGGCACCGACGACGTAAGTCTGGTCTGCGGCCTGGGCCGAGACCGCGGTCAGCGACAGAGCCAGCACGCTGCCCGCGAGCAGGACGAGTTTCTTGAGCGACATTGTTTTTCTCCCTGAGGTAAAGCTTGTAAATGAGCTTGTTGATGAATTGCTTACTGACGAATTGCTTGCGCTCCAAGACGGACTCGCATTTGCGCAAATGCGCTGCAAAGCCGCCCGGAGCGCGGAACCCGACATGATCCGGCGTATGCGGCGATCAGTCAACAGCCAATTTATTGATTTTTTGTTACTTCTTTATCGAATCAATGTTGATTTGCCGAACAGGCTCTCCACCAGCTCCACCACCAGCTCAGCCGTCTGGTTGCGCACGTCGCAGGCCGGATTGAGCTCCATGACGTCGAGCGAGGCCAGCCGTCCGGTGTCGGCAATCATTTCCATGCACAGCTGGGTCTCGCGGTAAGTCGGACCGCCCTGCACTGCGGTGCCCACCCCCGGCGCCACCGCCGGATCGAGGAAATCGATGTCGAAGCTCACATGCAGATGCGTGTCGGCATCGATGCCCGACAAGGCCTGCTCCATGGCAACGCGCATGCCATGCTCGTCGATGTGGCGCATGTCGTAGACGCGCAGGCCGAGTTCGTGCAGGTGGCGCTTTTCGTCGCGGTCGACGCTGCGGATGCCGATCTGGCGGATCGCATCCGGTTGCAGCGCCGGCACCTGGCCGCCGATGTGGGTAAGCGCGTCCGGCCCGGTGCCCAGCAAGCAGGCCACCGGCATGCCGTGGATGTTGCCGGTCGGTGTCGAGTCGCTGGTGTTGGCGTCGGCGTGGGCGTCCAGCCACAGCACCAGCAGCTTCTTGCCCTGCTCGCGGCAATGCTGCGCCACCGCCGCGATCGAGCCGATCGCCAGCGCATGGTCGCCGCCCAGCAGCACCGGAATCTGCCCATGGTGCAAGGCGCCGTGCACCGCTTCATACACCGCACGATTCCACGCCACCACTTGCTCCAGATGACGGAAACCCTGCACCGGCCCTTGCTGCGGATTCGGTGGGCCGCTGACGTCGCCGCCGTCGGTCACGCTGAGTCCATGCTGCTGCAAGGCTTGCTGCAGGTTGGCCACGCGCAGCGCTTCCGGTCCCATCGAGGCGCCGCGGCGACCCGCGCCGATGTCGGTGGGAGCGCCGATCAGGTGGATTTTCTTGTTGCGGTTTTCTGTCATTTATTTCCTTCAGCGGTTTTAGTATTCATGGTTCATTGTTCATTGTTCATTGTTCAGGCGTGCAGCAAGTTGAGCGCTGCTGTCAATGTTTCCGTCGGCGCCCGCTCCACGGCGGCGCCGTACAAATCCTTGGGATCGGCCAGGTCTGGCACCAGGTCGATCTGCTGCGTGAATCGTGCGTCCAGTTGTTCGTCCAGATAGCGCAGCGCCGAAAAATCTTCCAGCGCAAATCCCACCGAGTCGAACACCGTCACGTCCTCGTTACCGGCGCGCCCGCAGGCCTCGCCCGCCAGCACCTGCCACAACTCGGTCACGGCGAAGTCGGCCGGCATCTGCTGCAGCTCGCCCTCGATGCGCGATTGCGGCTCGAACTCGACCACCACGCGCGACCTGCTCAGGACTTCACGCTGCAACTCCGTCTTGCCCGGACAATCTCCGCCGACGGCGTTGAGGTGCATGCCCGCCTCCACCATGTCGGCAGTGACGATCACTGCGCGGCGCTTGTCCGCCGTGACGGTGGTGACAATATCGGCGCCGCGCACCGCTTCGGCGACGCTGCCGGCGCGCACGACGCGCAAGTCCGGATAGGCGCGCAGGTTGCGGCACAGCTTGTCGGTGGCCTCGACGTCAACGTCGTACACGCGTAATTCATCGATACCGAGCAGACGGTGGAAGGCAATCACCTGGAACTCGCTCTGCGCGCCGTTGCCGATCAGCGCCATCACGCGGCTGTCCGGCCGCGCCATGTGCCGCGCCGCCAGCACCGAAGTCGCCGCCGTGCGCAAGGCGGTGGTCAGCGTCAGTTCGCTCAGCAGACGTGGATAACCGCTGCCGACATCGGCCAGCACGCCGAAGGCGGTCACCGTCAACAAACCATGTGACGTGTTACGCGGGTGTCCGTTCACATATTTGAAGGAATACAGCCGCCCGTCCGAAATCGGCATCAGTTCGATCACGCCCACGGCCGAATGACTGGCCAGCCGCGCAGTTTTATCGAACTGTTGCCAGCGCAAGTAGTCTGCCTTGATATACGCCGCAAGCCCTTCGATGACCTGCTCCAGTGGGCGCGTCGCGAGGAAGGACTGCAATTCCCGGGTGCCGATGTACTTGACCATGATGAACGGTGCGGCTTGATGCCGCTTTTGCTGCGATGAAAGAAATTTTACAGATGAACATTGGAAATTTGCTTTCTTTATCCTATAAATAAAGACATGCTTATGCAGCTTTATTTCATAACTGGCGCTTAACGGGAGATTCCATGGACAAACTTGACGTCAAGATCCTTGAATTGCTGCAACAGGACGGCCGCATGAGCAATGTCGACATCTCGGAAAACATCCACCTGTCGCCGCCGCAATGCCTGCGCCGCGTACGCGTGCTGGAAGAACAAGGCGTGATCCGGCGTTACGCCGCGCTGGTGTCGCCGTCTGCGGTAGGGCTGGATGTCACGGCGTTTGTCGCGCTGTCGCTGGATCGCGCCCAGTTCAAGCAGGTGCGCGAGGTCGAAAGCGTGATCCGGGCCTTCCCCGAAATCACCGAGTGCTACACGATTTCAGGCGACTTCGACTATCTGCTGAAGGTGGTCTCGCACGATCTCAAGAGCCTGTCGCACTTCCTGACCGACCGCCTGATGCAGGTGCCGGGCGTGGCCGGCCTGCGCTCGATGATCTGCCTCGAAGAAGTCAAACCGCTGTCGGGACTGCCGATCAAGCTCGATAATCAGTGACGGTCGGGATATAGGAACTCTGCTGCGCCACGAAGCCGTCGAAGGCCTGCAGCAGCGGCAAGTATTTGGCGTGCTCACTCTCGAGCTGCGCCAGCGCATGGCAGGCGGCTTCCAGCGTTGACAATTGATCCATGCGATGCGCCTTGCGGATGCGGTATTGCGATGCAGGCGGATCGATCAGCGGCAGGCGCGGCAAGGCCTGCAGCAAGGGATTCAGATGCAGCATCTTGCGGCTCTTGCGCCAGGTGGCGTCGAGAATCACCAGCCGCAGCCGCTCGGGTGCGGACAGATCTGGCACGGTGCTTGCCGGCTGGCCTGGCGTCTCCGGATACAGCAGCACCGGACGGAGGTCTCCGCCGAACAGCAAATCCCGCAACACCTCTTCATCGAATTGCTCGCCATGCGCCAGCACGCTGCCCGCCAGGCTCAGGTGCAGCAGGCGCCCGCTGCCCTTGGCCTGGGCGACTTCCAGCGGATGCTGCAGGATCAATACCTGTGCCGCCGGCGCCAGCGGCCGGATCCAGCTGCAGATGCAACTGCTCTGCGCGCGCAGGCAGCGCCCGCACATCGCACGTTTGGACGGCGCATCAACGCTCATTGTTTTATGTACTCCTGCAAGCCCGCCGCCAATGCATCAAAAGCCACGCGCACGCGCGCGCTGTTGCGCAGGTCTTCGTGCATCACCACCCAGGTTTCGAGCTTGAACGAAAACTGCTTCGTCAGCACGCGCACCAGGTTGGCGTCGCGTCGCGCCAGCGGTGTCTGGCAAAAGCCGATGCCGTAGCCGGCGCGGATCATCGCCAACTGCGCGATGTCGCTGCTGGTGCGCAGTGCGAACTGGCTGCGGCGCAAGGTCGGCATGTGCTTGGCGGCGCTGCGGATGAAGGCGGTTTCCTTGTCGAAGCCGATGATGGCGTGCTCGTTCAGTTGCGGGAGATCCTTCGGTGTGCCGTGCAGCGCCAGGTAATCCTTATGTGCATGCAGGCCCAGTTCGATGGCGCCGATGCGGCGCGCGACCAGTACTTCCTGGGTCGGCTGTAGCATGCGCACGGCGATGTCGGCTTCGCGTTTGAGCAAGTCCTCGATGCGGCTCGACAGAGCCAGTTCGATCACCAGTTCCGGATGGCTGCGTTTGAGCGCCAGCAGGATGGGCGGCAGTACTTCGACGCCGATCACTTCGCTGGCGGTGATGCGCACGGTCCCGCGCACCTGTTCTCCGGCGCCGCCATGGGCCGAGGCCGCGCGCATCAGCGCCGCCGTGGTGGCAGCCAGGCTCTCGGCGTACGGCTGCAGGCTGAGCGCCGCTTCGGTCGGCATGAAGCCGTGCTGCGACCGGGTAAACAAGGCAAAGCCTACCGCCTGCTCCAGCGCGTCGACGTGACGGCCGATGGTCGGCTGCGTCAGCCCCAGCGCGCGTGCAGCGGCGGACAGCGAGCCTTCCTGCAGCACCGCCAGGAAAGAGCGATACAACTCCCAGCCGGGATCGGCGACGATCTTTTTATCCATACAAATAAGTATAGCACCACCATACTTTTAACCAATTCCATTTACCCCCCGTTTGTCCGACACTGACTTCATTGCAACGAACAAACAGGAGCGAATCATGGCAAACGGAAAAAACGTATTGGTCCTCGGCGCCACCGGCGGCATCGGCGGTGAAATGGCGCATCGCCTGCACGCGCAAGGCTGGCACGTGCGCGCACTGCATCGCCAGGCCGAACAGGTCGCCGCCCGCCCCGGCATGCACAAGTTCGACTGGATCAGTGGCGATGCCATGCAGCGCGCCGACGTGGTAGCCGCCGCACGCGGTGTCGACGTGATCGTGCATGCGGTCAATCCGCCCGGCTACCGGCGTTGGGCCGAGCTGGTGCTGCCGATGATGGACAACAGCATCGCCGCCGCCCAGGCCTTCGGCGCCCGCATCGTGCTGCCGGGCACGGTCTACAACTACGGCCCGGACGCCTTGCCCGAGCTGCACGTCGATTCGCCGCAGCATCCGGTCACGCGCAAGGGCGCCATTCGCGTGCAAATGGAACGACGCCTGCAAACCGCAGCCGCCGACGGCGTGCGCAGCCTGATCGTGCGCGCCGGTGATTTCTTCGGCCCGCATGCCGGCAACAACTGGTTCTCAATGGGATTGGTAAAGCCGGGCAAGACGCCGGCCTCCATCATCTATCCGGGCAAGCGCGGCGTCGGCCATCAATGGACTTACCTGCCCGACCTGGCGGAAACCATGGCTCGTCTGCTCGAACAAGAAGCGTCGCTGGAAACCTTCGCGCGCTTCCACATGAACGGCCACTGGGACGCCGACGGCGCACAAATGACGGACGCGATCCGCCGCGTGCTCGGCAAGGCACGGCTGCCGGTGCGCAGCTTCCCATGGTGGCTGCTGGGCCCGGCCGCGCCGGTCGTGCCGCTGTTCCGTGAGATGAAGGAGATGCGCTACCTGTGGCAACAGCCGGTGCGCATGGACAATGCGCGCCTGCTGCAGGTGCTGGGTGAAGAGCCGCACACGCCGCTCGATGAGGCCGTGCGCGCGACCCTCCGTGGGCTTGGTTGTCTGCCCGCGCAAGCCGGAACACAGACTCGCGCGGCGTAGGCAATACGTTCAAGCGCCAATCACACTGCCAGCCATGGCGGCGCAGCTTCCTTCACGTCGATCTTCTTCGGAATCAGTTTCAGGTCGAAGAAGGTATCGGCGATGCGCTGCTGCTCGGCCAGGATGGCGCCGGTGATCGGTTCGGTGCCGAAGCTGTAACGGCTGACCATGATGTCGACCACCGTCTTCGGCAAGCCGAGCACCGCCGACAGTTCCGCCGACAAGGCAGCGTGGTTGGCCTTGGCCCAGACGTCGATCTGGTTGAGCTCGTCGATGATGATGTTGATGACGTCCTTGTTCTTCTGCGCATAATCCTTCGACGAAAAATAGTAGGCGCGATTCTTCACCACGCCATTGGCATCCGCCAGGATTTGCGCGGACAAGGTGCTTTGCGCAGCGGCCAGGTAAGGCTCCCAGATCGCCCATGCATCGATGGCGCCTTTCTCGAACGCGGCGCGCGCGTCGGCCGGCGACAACCACACCGGATTGACGTCGGCGTAACGCAGTCCGGATTTCTCCAGCAGCTTGACCAGGAAGTAATGGACGTTGGAACCCTTGTTCAAGGCGATCTTCTTGCCCTTCAAATCGGCCACCGACCTGATCGCGGAGCCGGCCGGGAGCAGGATGCCTTCCAGACCGGGGCGCGGTACGGTGGCTGCGGCATAGATCAGGGGCGACCCTGCCGCCTGCGAAAAGATTGGCGGCGCTTCACCGACGTCGCCGAAGTCGATGGACCCCACGCTCAATGCTTCCAGTTGCACCGGACCGGCCGAGAATTCTATCCACTTGATCGAGACGCCCAAAGGGGCCAGGCGTTTTTCCAGCGTGCCCCGTCCCTTCAGCAGGCTGAGCACGCCCTTCTGATAACCGATGCGCAACTCGCGCGCAGCGGCCGATGCAGAGAGCGGGAACAACGACGTCAAGGCGGCGAAGGCGCTGAATCCGGCCCCGCCTCTCAGTACTTTGCGACGCAAGGTATTGGTGGCGGAGGCGGCGTTTGATTTCAAAGTAGTTGTTTTTTTCATGTGCTTCCCATGGTTGTAGATTTGCTTACTCTAAAGAGCAGAGCAGACCTCAGGGAACGAATAAAAAACCATATCAATATGCGGTAGCCGACGCTCTGCATCCTCTGTGCTGTATTCATCCGAGCACTCTCTGCCGCTCGTTCTGCGCTATCGCTTATCTGTTTTTCGAACTAGCGAACTCGTTTTTATTCGTTTTGTTTCAAATTGGCGGCCCGTACATTTATGTCAACGGCCTGCTGTCGTCTATCGCCACCAGAATGACCGCAATTGCGAGCAGGTCCGAGTCGATTCGTTGTCAGAACGTCAGAACAATCATCGAGGTCTCCTTCATGTCCGTCGCTTATTCGTCCGCACCTGTTCAATCCCCCGTATCCACTGCGGCCTTGCCTGAGGAGCTGGTCTCCATCAAGGCCGAGGCCACATCGTCTTCCCTGCCCTATGCCGGCGGCGTTCCGCCGGTGCTGGCCTGGAAGCTGTTCTCCACCCAACAGGTATTGCTGGTGGACGTCCGTACCAATGAAGAACGCAAGTTTGTCGGCCATGTTCCCGGCAGCATCCATGTACCGTGGGCGACCGGCACCGCGCTGACACGCAATCCGCGCTTCGTGCGCGAGCTGGAAAGCAAGATCGGCGGCAAGGATGTCGTCGCGCTGCTGCTGTGCCGCAGCGGCAAGCGCTCGGCGCTGGCGGCTGAAGCCGCAGCCAAGGCGGGTCTCACCTGTATTTTCAATGTCCTGGAAGGCTTCGAAGGCGAGATAGATTCGGAGCAGCAGCGCGGCAAGGCCGACGGCTGGCGCTTCCATGGATTGCCCTGGATTCAGGACTAAATGCAGGACTGAACAAAAAAATAAAAGTAAAGGAACAGCGTGGCCACTTTCGACATTCCCAACATCGTGCAGTCGCTGCATGAAGCGCGCCTGAACTGGCGCCAGGCGCAACGGCGCGCCAGCGAACCGGGGGGGCGCGAGTTTCCTTCGCGCGATGCGCTGTCGGAGGTCATCGAGAGCCTCAAGGGCGTGCTGTTCCCGATGCGTCTCGGCCCGCCCGACCTGCGCCAGGAAAGCGAAGACTTCCACGTCGCCCATGCACTCGATGCGGCCCTGCATTCGCTGCTGAAACAGGTGCGCCTGGAATTGAAATACAACGCGGCGCTCCACAGCGTGACCGGCGCCACCGACCGCGACATTGACCATGACGCACTGGCGGCAACCCGGACCTTCGCAGCAGCGCTTCCCGGCATCCGCACCCTGCTCGACAGCGACGTGCTGGCGGCCTACCAGGGCGATCCGGCGGCGCGCAGCGTGGACGAAGTCCTGCTGTGCTATCCCGGCGTGCTGGCGATGATCCACTATCGTCTCGGCCACCAGCTGTATGTCCTGGGCCTGCCGCTGCTGGCGCGCATCGTCGCTGAACTCGCGCATGGCGCCACCGGCATCGACATCCATCCGGGCGCCACCATCGGCGCCGGCTTCTTCATCGATCACGGCACCGGTGTGGTGATCGGCGAGACCGCGGTCATCGGTGAACGCGTACGCGTCTACCAGGCGGTCACGCTAGGCGCGAAACGTTTCCCTACCGATGCCGAAGGCAACCTGCAAAAAGGCCTGCCCCGCCATCCGGTGGTGGAAGACGACGTCGTCATCTACGCCGGCGCCACCATCCTCGGCCGCATCACGCTGGGCAAAGGCGCGGTCATCGGCGGCAATGTCTGGCTGACGCATGATGTGCCGCCGGGCGGTCGCATCGCGCAGGCGGAGTCGCGCGAAGGCGCGTTTGCCAACGGCATCGCTTCCACGTGAACACCATCGTGAACCGCCTCATCCGGGGGAGCTGACATGAATACAAGACAACACGCCGGCAAGCGCACCGACAAGGATGCGAAACCAGACCTCACCGACGACAACATCCCCAGCCCGTTGGTGCAGAGCTTCGGCATCGGCGTGCGGCAATTGCGCGAGGCGCAAGGCTGGTCGCAGGAGCGCCTGGCCGAGAACTCCAACCTGAACCGCTCCTACATCGGCGAAATCGAACGCGGCGGCGCCATTGCCTCGCTGGTTACCGTCGAGAAACTGGCCTTCGCGCTGAAGCTGACGCCCTCCGCGCTCGTGACACGCGGCGAAGCGATCAGCCAGATGAATCTGGTGCGCGGCATCAAGTTGATGGCTATAGCATGTTGAGGCATCGCTGCGCTGACGCCACACTCTGACGGTCAGTTTTCAGTCGTCTTTTTTATCTCACTTATTGAATTGGAGTCACGATGTCGGCAACAGTTGGCGGTACCACCGCGCTTGGCGATAACGCCGCACGGCAACTAGCAAACGCAACCAAAACCGTACCGCAACTGGAAACCATCAGCCCTCGCTGGCTGACGCATCTGTTGCAATGGGTTCCCGTCGAGGCCGGCATCTATCGCCTCAACAAGGTCAAGAATCCCGAATCGATCAAGGTCACCTGCACCGCACGCGAAGAAGAAAACCAGCTGCCGCGCACCTTCGTCGACTACGAAGAAAATCCACGCGAATACTTCCTCAACGCGGTCTCGACCGTGCTGGACGTGCATACCCGCGTCTCCGATCTGTACAGCAGCCCGCATGACCAGATCAAGGAGCAACTGCGCCTGACCATCGAGACCATCAAGGAAAACCAGGAAAGCGAACTGATCAACAATCCCGACTACGGCCTGCTGGCGCAAGTCACGGATGAACAGCGCATCTTCCCGCTGACCGGCGCGCCGACGCCGGACGATCTGGACGAGCTGCTGACCAAGGTCTGGAAAGAACCGGCCTTCTTCCTCACGCATCCGCTCGCTATCGCCGCCTTCGGCCGTGAAGCGACCCGCCGCGGCACGCCGCCGCCGACCATCAGCCTGTTCGGTTCGCAATTCATCACCTGGCGCGGCATCCCGCTGATCCCGTCGGACAAGGTGCCGGTCGCCGACGGCAAGAGCAAGATCCTGCTGCTGCGCGTGGGCGACAAGCGCCAGGGCGTGGTCGGTCTGTTCCAGCCGGGTCTGCCGGGCGAACAAAGCCCAGGTTTATCGGTGCGCTTCATGGGCATCAACAACCATGCGATTTCGTCGTACCTGATTTCCTTGTATTGCTCGCTCGCGGTGCTGACCACCGACGCGCTGGCGGTGCTCGACGATGTCGAAATCGGCAAGTACCACGACTATCCCGACACCTATAAATAAGCCGCGACGTGAGCCTACTTTCGCCCCCACCCTCATTGCCGTCCGGCCAGCCCGTCGGCGTTCCTGAAGCGTCAGGCGCGCCGTTCGATCCGGCGGTGCTGGCGCGCCTGGCGACCGAGTTCTTCTCGGCCCCGCCGGCGCCGCCGTTTGCGCCGCATGGCGTGCAGGCGCCCGCCAACATTGCACCACCCGGTTCGCCGCTGGTCAGTCCGGCAGGTTTTGGACCAGGCGTACCCGGCACACCGATTCCGCAGGGCCAGATTCCCGGCACCAACCTGATCCCGGCGTCGCCGACCCAGGTGCTGTCGCTGGGTAATCGCGCTCCTGCGCTGGCGCCTGTTGCGCCGGCGGGCAACGGCGTTCCGGACAAGCTCCTGAGCGCCGGACCGGCCTACGATCCACGCAGCGGCGGCGGTTTGCTGGGCGTACCTGAATCAGTGGGTGGCGCCCGGCCGCAAGCCGGTGCATCACCTTACTACTTCCTCAGCGACAGCTATGGCCAGCCGGGCGCAGGCACATCCGTACCGGCGACACCGGATGCGCATCTGCCTTCGCCGTCGATCCCGGAACATCGCAGTCTGACTGCGCCGCCGGCAACCGGCATTCCGGGTGCGGCGTCGGCATCATCGTCATCATCGACACCCTCGCCATCGACTACACCGCAGTACTACTTTGTCGATTCAGTAGTCCTGCCGAGCGGTTACGTCACCCCTGCCAAGGCGCAGCCGCATGCGACGGCGCCGCTGGTCGGCGGCGATCGTCATCCGCCGTTCGACGTGAATGCGGTGCGACGCGATTTCCCGATTCTTCAGGAACGCATCAACGGTCGCCAGCTGGTCTGGTTCGACAACGCGGCAACGACGCACAAGCCGCAGTCGGTGATCGACCGCATCAGCTATTTCTACGAGCACGAAAACTCGAATATCCACCGCGCTGCACATGAACTGGCAGCACGCGCCACCGACGCCTACGAAGGCGCGCGTGAACGGGTGCGTCGATTCATCAATGCGCCGGACGTCAACGAAGTCATCTTCGTGCGCGGCACGACAGAAGCCATCAACCTGGTGGCCAAGAGCTGGGGCGCGCAGCATGTCGGCGAAGGCGACGAGATCATCGTCTCCAACCTCGAGCACCACGCCAACATCGTTCCTTGGCAGCAGTTGGCCGCCGCCAAGGGCGCCAGGCTGCGCGTGATTCCGGTGGACGATTCGGGTCAGATCCTGCTGGACGAGTATCGCAAGCTGCTCAACGACCGCACCAAGATCGTTGCGATCACCCAGGTGTCGAATGCACTAGGCACGGTCACGCCGGTCAAGGAAATCGTCGAGCTGGCCCATCGCGCCGGCGCCAGGGCGCTGGTCGACGGCGCGCAGTCGGTGTCGCACATGCGCGTCGACGTGCAGGAGTTGGGTGCGGACTTCTTCGTGTTCTCGGGCCACAAGGTGTTCGGTCCGACCGGCATCGGCGTGGTCTGGGGCAAGCGCGAAGTGCTGGAAGACATGCCGCCATGGCAAGGCGGCGGCAACATGATCGCCGACGTGACGTTCGAGAAGACGGTGTTCCAGCCGATTCCCAACAAGTTCGAAGCAGGCACGGGCAACATCGCCGACGCGGTCGGACTGGGCGCTGCGATCGACTACGTCAACAAGATCGGCATCGAAAACATCGCCCGCTACGAGCATGACCTGCTGGTCTACGGCATGCAGCAGCTGCGCGAAATCAAGGGCGTGCGCCTGATCGGCACGGCCGACGACAAGGCCAGCGTGATGTCCTTCGTGCTGGCCGGCTACAGCACAGAAGAAGTCGGTCACGCGCTCAACGAAGAAGGCATCGCGGTGCGTACCGGCCATCACTGCGCCCAACCGATTCTGCGCCGTTTCGGCGTCGAAACGACGGTGCGGCCGTCACTGGCTTTTTATAATACCTTCGACGAAATCGACCGTCTTGCGACGGTCATCAGCAGGCTCGCCGGACAACGGCGAACAGGCTGAACGGGTAATCGGCAGTCGGATGTGAAAACGGCCATGGAGCATTCCATGGCCGTTTTTTTAACTGCGGTGCTTGTGTGCAATCAGTGCGAGCTCGGCTCATTGAGCGCCGCCACGATGTCGGCGCGCTTGAGTTCCGGGGCGAATTGCAGGATGAAGTCGTAGGTGTAGGCGCGCAGGTAGGCGCCGCGACGCACTGCCAGACGCGTGATGTTGGAGGCGAACAGATGCGAGGCTTCGATCGCCTGCAGGCCGTGATGCTTGCCCTGCTCGATCGCCATCGAGGCGACGATGCCGACGCCCAGCCCAAGCGCGACGTATTGCTGGATCACGTCCGAGTCCATTGCGGTGAGCACGATGTCCTTCTCGATGCCGGCCTTGCGGAAGGCGTCGTCGATATGGCCGCGGCCCGTGAAGCCGACGTCATAGGTGATCAGCGAATGCGCCGCCAATTCCTCCAGCGTGATCGGATGCTTGAGCGACAGCAGCGGATGTCCTTGCGGCACCACGACGACGTGATGCCAGGTATAGCAGGGGAACGACACCAGGTCCTTGAACTGGCTCAGGCCTTCGGTAGCGATGCCGACGTCGGCCTTGCCCGACATGACCCATTCGGCAATGTGTTCCGGTGCACTTTGTTGAAGCGCAATACGGACCTGCGGAAACGCCGCGCGGAACGCCTGCACCACGCGCGGCAGCACGTAACGCGCTTGCGTGTGGGTGGTGGCGATGGTCAGCGTGCCGCTTTGCTCGCCGGCGTACTCCTGGCTGGCCTGGCGCAGGTTTTCCGCTTCCAGCAGCAGTCGCTCGACGATGTGCAAGATGCCCTTGCCCGGCTCGGTCAGGCCGATCAGGCGTTTGCCGTTGCGTTCGAAAATCTCGACGCCGAGCTCTTCTTCGAGCTCGCGAATCTGGCGGCTCACACCGGGTTGCGAGGTGAACAGCACATTGGCCACTTCAGTCAGGTTGAAACCGCAGCGGGCGGCTTCGCGGATCGAGCGTAATTGTTGGAAATTCATCGTGCATCCTTATTCCGGGCGGCTTCGGTAGAGGCCGCGTTGTCGACGAACACGTGCAGGCGGCGCGGTCGCACCACCAGCGTTTCGCCGTCTTTCAGATTCAATTGTGCAAAGCGTTCATTGGAGATGACGGCTTCGATCAGTTGCGCATTGTCTTTGCGCTCCAGTTCCAGTTGCGCCAGCGGACCGATGGCATGCGAGCGCCTGAGCTGAGCCACGATGCCTTCGGCGCCGGGCGAATAGCGGTCGACTTCGAGGTCGTGCGGACGCACGTAGCCGATGCCTTTTTCGTCCTGCGCCTGGGCGTGGTTGGGGGCGTCGAAGGTAACGCCGCCGGCTTCCAGCACGCCTTCGTGCACGCGGCCGTGGAACAGGTTGACGTTGCCGAGGAAACCGTACACGAACGGCGACGCCGGATGGTTGTAGACCTCGGCAGGCGAACCGATCTGCTCGACGTTGCCCTTGTTCATCAGCACGATCTGGTCAGCGACTTCCAAGGCTTCTTCCTGATCGTGGGTGACGAAAATACTGGTGACGTGCAGTTCGTCGTGCAGGCGGCGCAACCAGCGGCGCAGTTCCTTGCGCACCTTGGCGTCGAGCGCGCCGAACGGTTCGTCCAGCAGCAGCACGCGCGGCTCCACCGCCAGTGCGCGCGCCAGGGCGATACGCTGACGCTGGCCGCCGGACAATTGCGGCGGATAACGATCGGCCAGCCAGTCGAGCTGGACCAGCTCCAGCAACTTGGTGACCTTGTCGCGAATCTGCGCTTCCGACGGACGCTGGGCGCGCGGTTTGACACGCAGGCCGAAGGCGATGTTTTCAAACACGGTCATGTGCTTGAACAAGGCATAGTGTTGAAAGACAAAGCCGACCTGGCGTTCGCGCACATGGCGCGCCGAGGCGTCGTCGCCGTCGAGCAGGACCTGGCCGGAATCGGGCGACTCCAGGCCGGCGATGATGCGCAGCAGCGTGGTCTTGCCGCAGCCCGACGGTCCCAGCAAGGCAGTCAGTTCGCCTGCAGGGAAATTCAGGGAAACGTTGTTGAGCGCGACGAAATTGCCGAAACGCTTGTTAATGTCTTTGACTTCGATGCTCATAATTGCTCCAGATCTGCGCCGGGATGGGCGACGTGTGCGGTCAACTGCTTGTGCAGACGCCACTCGATAAAGCTCTTGATCGCCAGCGTCACCAAAGCCAGGAAGGCCAGCAGCGACGCCACCGCAAATGCGCCGACGATATTGAATTCGTTGTAGAGAATCTCGACCTGCAGCGGAATCGTGTTGGTCTCGCCGCGGATATGGCCGGACACCACCGACACCGCCCCGAACTCGCCCATGGCGCGGGCGTTACACAGGATCACGCCGTACAGCAGGCCCCATTTGATATTCGGCAGGGTCACGTGCCAGAAGGTCTTCCAGCCCGAGGCGCCCAGCACCAGTGCGGCCTCTTCTTCTTCACTGCCCTGCGATTGCATCAGCGGGATCAGCTCACGCGCCACGAACGGGAAGGTCACGAACACCGTCGCCAGCACGATGCCCGGCACCGCGAACAGGATCTTGATGTCGTGCTCGCGCAGCCATGGACCGAAGTAACCCTGCAGGCCGAACAGCAACACATAGATCAGGCCCGAGATCACCGGCGAGACCGAGAACGGCAAGTCGATCAGCGTCAACAGGATGTTCTTGCCGCGGAATTCGAACTTGGCGATCGACCATGCCGCCGCCACACCGAACACCAGGTTCAGCGGCACGGCGATGGCGGCGGTCAGCAGAGTCAGCTTGATGGCGGACCAGGCATCCGGTTCGATGATGTTGTCGATGTAGACGTCCCAGCCTTTTTTCAGGCCTTCATAAAACACGGCGACCAGCGGCACGAACAGGAACAGGGTCAGGAAGGCGAAGGCGATCCCGATCAGCAGGATGCGCACCCACAACGGTTCCAGCGTGGCGGCGGGCGCGTGGACAGGCTCGCCGCGCGGCGCGATGGAAGCAGCAGGAAGTCCCGGGGTAATGACGGCGCTCATGTCAGACTTTCTCGGCCTGGCCGCGCTTGCGGACCCAGGCTTGCAACAGGTTGATGGTCAGCAGCAAAGCAAACGACACGATCAGCATGACCACGGCGATGGCGGTGGCGCCCGTGTAATCGTATTGCTCCAGCTTGGTGATGATGAACAGCGGCGTGATCTCCGACACCATCGGCATGTTGCCGGCGATGAAGACGACCGAACCGTATTCGCCGGTGGCGCGTGCAAAGGCCAGCGCAAAGCCGGTCAACAATGCCGGGAACACGGTGGGGAAAATCACGCGCGCAAAGGTCTGCAGGCGTGAAGCGCCGAGACTGGCGGCGGCTTCTTCAAGCTCGCGCTCGGCGTCTTCCAGCACTGGTTGCACGGTGCGCACGACAAAGGGCAAGCCGATGAAGGTCAGCGCTACCAGCACGCCCAGCGGCGTGAACGCAACCTTGATGCCGAGCGGCACCAGGTAACGGCCGATCCAGCCGTTCTGTGAATAGAGTGTGGTCAATGCAATGCCGGCCACCGCGGTCGGCAGCGCAAACGGCAAATCGACCAGCGCATCGATGATGCGCTTGCCGGGGAATTTATAGCGCACCAGCACCCAGGCCACGATGCCGCCGAAAATCACATTCAGGAAAGCGGCTAATAAAGAGGCGCCGAACGTCAGCCGATACGAGGCCATCACGCGCGGCGAGGTCACGGCGCTGACGAAAGCGTCCCAGGTCATCGTGAAGGTCTTGAGGAAGACGGCCGACAACGGGATCAGCACGATCAGGGTGAGATAGAACAGCGTGAAGCCGAGCGACAGGCGGAAGCCCGGCAACACCCGGAACGGCGCTTTCTTGTTCGTGGCAATGGAGACGGTCACGCTTGCACTTCCTTTTTATTGTCTTCTCCGGGGCTGGCTCGACACCTGCAAACGCGTATCAGCGCGACAACAACCGGAGGAATCTCTTATTACAAATACGACTAATGAGCGAGGATAATCGCATCGCATTGTTATAAAGAGAACGAATTTTTTTGCATGTCCATAGAAGTTTTACGCATAAAGAAGGGCTTCCCAAGTGATTTACCGAGGGATCGAAACCAGCCGTCAAAATCTGCGCAAAGTCGCTTCGGCGCTAGTCATCCGACGACTGATCACTCACGGAATGAACAAGTGGTCAACCACTTAACATCATGTGAAAGCCCATGCTTACAGCCCTGTAAGCCTTATAAAACAAGGATTCGGTCCACCGAAAAATAAACCGGCCAGACCATATTGCAATATTGGTCAGGCCAACTTAGAATGGCCTGACCAATTTTCAGGGACCTCCCCTTCAGCCCGTCATGCTCAAAGTCGTCACAGCCCTTGCCGAACTCAGCGCGCCCGAAACGCGCCTGTATCGCGTGGTCGCCGATCGTGTCCAGGCATACATCCGCGATGAACACATTGCGGCCGGCGAACGCCTGCCGTCGGAACGCGACCTGGCGGCGCAACTGAAGGTCAGCCGCGCCTCGGTGCGCGAAGCGCTGATCGCATTGGAACTGACCGGCGTGATCGAAGTGCGCGGCGGCTCCGGCATCTACGTGATTGAAAAGAAAGGCGCGGCGCCGGCCATCCAGGAAATCGGCCCGGGTCCGTTCGAGATCTTGTCGGCGCGCTGCCTGATCGAGGGCGAAGTTGCCGCGATCGCCGCGCGCATGGCCACCGACGGTGCGCTGGACGCCATCCTGCGCGCACTCAACGACATGGAGCGCTTCTATCACGACCGCCCCAACAATGAAGAAGCCGACCGCACCTTCCACCTGTCGATCGCCCGCGCCACCGGCAACAGCGCACTGGTCAGCGTGATCGAAAACCTGTGGGACCAGCGCGGCCGCCTGTGGATCAAGATGGAAGAACACTTCCATACCGAAGAATTGCGCCAGCAGACGCTGGTCGACCATCGCCGCATCCTCGAGGCCATCGTCGACCGCGATCCCGAAGGCGCGCGTAAAGCGATGCACTCCCACCTTGAACGCGTGACCACCGAGTTTTCGCGCGGCTGGGGCGGCGGCAAGGCTTATATGCCGCATCACCAGGAGTAGCAGCGCCAGATTCAACACGATAGCCGCGACGACGTCCGCCAGAGGCCCGGGTAGCCAACACCCGACAGAGCCGAGGATGCCGGAAGCGATAAAGACAGACTTTGGAATTCAGGAGACGACATGCCATTGCTGCACCCAGACCGACTGTTCCCCGCCGACCACGACACGCGCTCGATCGCGCGCCGCCTCTATAAAGAGATCAAGGACGCGCCCATCGTCAGCCCGCACGGCCACACCGACCCGGCCTGGTTCGCCGACAACGCCGCCTTCCCCAATCCGTCGGCGCTGCTGATCCAGCCCGACCACTATGTCTTCCGCATGCTGTTCAGCCAGGGCGTCAAGCTGGAAGAGCTGGGAATCCCGACCCGCGACGGCACTACGGTCGAAGCCGATCCACGGCGCATCTGGCGCATCCTGGCGAAACATTGGCCGCTGTTTCGCGGCACGCCGTCGCGCATGTGGCTCGATCACGTGTTCGAAGAAGTGTTCGGCCTCGAAGAAGGCCTGACCGAAGTCAATGCCGACCGTCTCTACGATCACATCGACGCCTGCCTGCAGCGTCCCGAGTTCCGTCCGCGCGCACTGTTCGAACGCTTCAACATCGATGTCATCGCCACCACCGAGTCACCGCTGGATCCGCTGGCGCATCACGCCAAGCTGAAGAGCGATCCGTGGCAAACCGCCAAAGGCCGCGCCCGCGTGGTGACGGCTTATCGTCCCGATCCGGTGGTCGATCCGGAGTTCGAAGGTTTCACCGCCAACGTTGAACGCTTCGGCGCACTGACCGGTGAAAACACCCGCACCTGGGAAGGCTACCTGCAGGCGCACCGCATCCGCCGCGCCTTCTTCAAGGAACACGGCGCGACCTCGACCGACCACGGCCATCCGAGCGCGCGCACCGCCGATTTGCCGTTGGCCGAATGCAAGGCGCTGTTCGACAAGGCGCTGTCGGGCAAGATCAGCCGCGACGAAGCCGAACTGTTCCGCGCCCAGATGCTGACCGAGATGGCGGCGATGAGCATCGACGACGGCCTGGTCCTGCAGATCCATCCAGGTTGCTGGCGCAGCCATAGCCCTGCGATGCTGGCGCGTTTCGGTCGCGATAAAGGTTTTGATATCCCGATGCAGACCGAATACGTCGGCGCGCTCAAGCCGCTGCTGGATCGCTTCGGCCTCGATCCGCGTCTCTCCGTCATTCTGTTCACGCTGGACGAAACCAGTTACTCGCGCGAACTGGCGCCGCTGGCCGGCGTGTATCCGGCCCTGAAACTCGGTCCGGCCTGGTGGTTCTTCGACGCGCCGGAAGGCATGCGCCGCTTCCGCGAGCTGACCACCGAGACCGCCGGTTTCGCCAACACCGTCGGCTTCAACGACGACACCCGCGCCTTCCTGTCGATCCCGGCCCGCCACGACGTCAGCCGCCGCATCGATTGCGGCTATCTGGCGCGCCTGGTGGCCGAGCATCGCCTGCATGAAGACGAAGCGCTCGACCTGGCGCATGACCTGACTTATCGATTGGCCAAGCAGGCTTATCGTTTGTAACCGTTTTTGAAAGAGAGCCACCGCAATCGCAGTACGGTTTGAAGATTCATCAGAGCGTCACAAGACGTCCGCTTTATCCCGGTACCCAACAATTCCATCTCTAGGAGGAGACATCAATGAAACAGGTTTTGAACACCTTGCACAAGGCGACTCGCCGCACCATCATGGCTGCCGCCATCAGCGTCGGCTTCGCTGCCATGGTCGGCAGCCCCGCTGCGCATGCGCAAGCAGCCGTCACTATCAA
This sequence comes from Herbaspirillum sp. NPDC101397, assembly GCF_044767325.1. Lineage (NCBI taxonomy): Bacteria > Pseudomonadati > Pseudomonadota > Betaproteobacteria > Burkholderiales > Oxalobacteraceae > Herbaspirillum > Herbaspirillum sp. NPDC101397. The sequence continues at coordinate 10,778 of NZ_JBIWNS010000012.1, read as the reverse complement.
CGTGGTCGACGTCGCCGGTTCGCTGGCACTGTTGCAGGAAGCGATCGAGTCATACAAGACCACGCACCCCAACGTCAAATTCACCTTCACCAAAGCGCCGGCGCCGGAACTGCCGAGCAAGCTGAAGGCGATGCAGAACGCCAAGCGCAGCGACATCGACCTGGTCCTCGGCGGCACTGACATTCTGGCGGCCGGCATCGAGCAGAATCTGTGGGTGACGCTGCTGCCCGAGAACAACGCCAAGTTCGCACCGTTGACCGAGAACTATCTGCCGGAAGTGAAGAAGATGCAGGAACTGGCGCATAACCAGGGTCTGGCCGTGGCCTTCATGCCGGCCGGTCCGCTGCTCGAATACAACCCCGACAAGGTCAAGCAGGTACCGACCTCGCCGCAGGAATTGCTGGCATGGTGCAAGGCCAATCCGAACAAGCTGATCTATGCGCGCCCGGCCAACTCCGGCCCCGGCCGTACTTTCCTGATGGGCCTGCCTTACCTGCTCGGCGACAAGGACCCTAAAGATCCGGTCAAGGGCTGGGACAAGACCTGGGCCTACCTGAAAGAACTGAACACCTGCATCGAGTACTACCCGGGCGGCACCGGCGCCGTGATGAAGGAACTCGGCGAAGGCTCGCGCGACATGACGGTCACCGTGACCGGCTGGGATATCAACCCGCGTGCACTGGGCGTAGTGCCGAAGGAATTCAAGGTCGGCGCCTTCAAGAACATGACCTGGGTCAACGACACCCATTACATGATCGTGCCGAAGGGCCTGGCCCCCGCCAAGCAAGCCGTGGTGCTGGACGTGATGGCTTACCTGCTGCAACCGAAGCAACAGGCGCAGACCTACGACAAGGGGTACTTCTACCCTGGTCCTGCGATCAAGAACGTGCCGGTGACCATGGCGCCGCAAGCCAGCCAGGACACTCTGAAGGAATTCGGCCGCGCCGAGTACGCCGACTGGATCGCCAAGTTCCCGCACGTGCAACCGCTGGACGCGCAGGTGATGGTGAAAGCATTCCGCATCTGGGATGAACAAGTCGGCGCTCAAAAGTTTAAATAAGCAAAGTAGCAGAGACAAAGCAGAACCAGCCGGGCGGCAACGAAACATTCCACGTCGCCCGGCTCATTACGATCAATTAGAGGCAAGCATGAAACCTGACTTCAAGACATTGCGACTGGATCGCGTGACACGTCGCTTTGGCGGCCCGGCTAAAACCAACGATGCACCGCAGATTGCTGCGCTGGATGGTTTGCAGATGGACATCGCGCGCGGCGAATTCATCGCCCTGCTCGGCCCTTCCGGCTGCGGCAAGTCGACTGCATTGAACTGCATCGCCGGCCTGCTGCCCTTGTCGGACGGTGGCATCTATCTTGACGATCACCGTATCGATACCTTGCCGCCTGAACAGCGCGGCTTCGGCATGGTGTTCCAGAACTACGCCCTGTTCCCGCACATGACGGTGGCCAAGAACGTCGGCTTCGGCCTGCTGATGCGCGGCGTTCCCGCCGCCGACATCCAGACCCGCGTCAAGCGCGCCCTTGATCTGGTGCAACTGGCGCAACACATGAACAAGCTGCCCGGACAGTTGTCCGGCGGCCAGCAGCAGCGCGTGGCGATCGCGCGCGCCATCGTCATCGAACCGCCGCTGATCCTGATGGATGAGCCGCTGTCCAACCTCGACGCCAAACTGCGTCTGGAAATGCGCTCCGAAATCCGTCGCATCCATGGCGAACTTGGCCGCACCACGCTCTACGTCACGCATGACCAGGACGAAGCGCTGTCGCTGGCCGATCGCATCGTCGTCATGAAGGACGGCAAGGTGCAGCAGATCGGCACGCCGCCGGAAGTCTACGGCCAGCCGTCCAATCTCGCCGTGGCGCGCTTCATGGGTTATCGCAACGAGTTGATCCTGGATGTGGTCGGCCAGGATGCTCAGACCGTGACCCTGGCCGGTCCCGGCGTCAATCTGGTCGGCATTCCGAAGATGCGCCTGAACGCCCGCGCTGCTGTATCGATCCGTCCGGAAGAATTCAGCATCTGCGCCGATGGCAGCAACCCATCCAACAGCATCAGCGCGCGTGTCGAGTCGGTTGAATATTACGGTCGCGAATCGCTGTTCATGCTGCGCACGCAAGACAACACGCGCCTCTACGTACGCGCCGAAGGCAAAGCTTCTCCGGGCGAGACCATTCGCGTCGCGGTCGCAGCCGATCGCGTGCTGGCCTACCCTTCCGAACAGGTGGCATGATGCTGACGTCCTCGCAAACCGCCGGCGCGCGCTGGCGCGATCCTGCCATGTGGATGGCGGCACCTGCCGTGATCTTCATGCTGGCCGTGTTCGTCTATCCGTTCATCCACGGCCTGATCCTGTCGTTTCAGCCGCTCGAAGGCGGCGGCATGCTGTCGAACTACATCAAGTTCTTCAACACCGAGAACCTGTGGATGACCATCGGCGTGACGCTCAAGCTGGCCTTGCCGGCGACGCTGATCAATATCCTGATCGCGGTGCCGGTGGCTTATCGCCTGCGTCACAAGACGCCGTATCAAAAAATTGCCACGACGATCCTGGTGATTCCGATCACGCTGGGTACGGTGTTGATCGCCGAAGGCATGCTGACTTACTTCGGCCCGAAGGGCTGGTTCGCACAGATCCTGCAGACGCTGCATATCTATGAAGGCGCGATCCGCCTCACTCACAACTATGCGGGCGTACTGATCTCGCTGGTGATCTCGGGTTTCCCGTTCGCCTTCCTGCTGATCCTGTCGTACATCACCGGCATCGATCCGGTGCTGCCGCGCGCGGCGGCGACACTGGGCGCCAATCCGTTCAACCAGTTCCGCTACGTGATCTTCCCGCTGATCCTGCCGGGCCTGGCGATGGCGTTCTGCCTGTCGTTCGTGCAGGCGTTCTCGGTCTTCCCGTCAGCCGTGCTGCTGGGTTCACCGGCCGGGGCGACGCGTGTGATTTCGATTGCGGCGTATGAAGCGGCGTTCGAAAACTACGACTATTCCATGGCCTCGGCAGTGGCGATGATCATGGGTGCAGTACAACTGGGCGTGGTGGTGATCGTGCTCGGCGCACGCAACCTGTTCTATCGCGGTCCGGTCACCGGCGGCAAAGGCTAATCATGAATCAAGCAACGACAACTACTTCTCCCATGATGACATCGCAATCCATCTCCAGGCAGCCAGCACCGAAGCGCCGCACGCATTGGGGCAGCCGCGCCTGGAGCGGGCTGGTGGTCGGCCTGATGACCTTCTTCCTGATCAACGTCGGCCTGATGATCGCCTCGGTCGCCACCAACTCGGTGGCCAAGCGCTGGCTCGGCACCTGGCTGCCGAGCGGCTGGACGCTGGAATGGTATTCCGCCGCCTGGCAGGAGTTCCAGCTCGGCGACGTCTTGCTGGTGACTGTGCAGGTAGTGCTGTCGGTGGTAGTGCTATCGATCCTGATCGGCGTGCCGGCGGCGTACACGCTGGCGCGGCGCAACTTCCGCGGCAAGAAACTGCTGACCGGCCTGTTCCTGCTGCCGCTGATGATCCCGCCGATTACTTACGGCATCCCGCTGGCGACATTGATGTATGAACTGCACCTGGCCGGCACCCTGCCTGGCGTGATCATCGCCAACCTGTTGCCGGCGCTGCCGTTCGTGATCCTGGTGATGACCCCATTCATCGAGCAGATCGATCCGAACCTGGAGTCAGCCGCACGCGTGTTCGGCGCACGCACCTTCACGATGTTCCGCCATGTGCTGGTGCCGCTGCTGGCGCCGGGCATCCTGGCCGCTTCGCTGCTGGTGCTGGTGCGCACGATCGCGATGTTCGAGCTGACCTTCCTGACGGCCGGCGCGGATACGCAGACGCTGGTGGTGGCGCTGTACTACTCGGTGTTCGCGGCGGGTGTGCGCGCTTCGCAATCGATCGATGCGATGGCGATGGTGTACATGATCGTCACGCTGATCTGGCTGCTGATCGCGATGCGCTTCGTCAGCCCGACACAACTGGTGTCGCGCGTCAAAGAACATCCGCAAAACTGATGAACATTGACGCGGGAACACGATGAAGCTGAACAAGCAAACGCTAACGCATGCCGGCAAGCAGGCGACGCTCCCGACCTACGACAGAACCGCCCTGCTGCCCGGCATCGTGCATCTGGGCTTGGGCGCCTTCCATCGTGCGCACCAGGCGGTCTACACGGACACGGTGCTGGCGCAGGGCGATCTGCGCTGGGGCATCGTCGGCGTATCGCTGCGCAGCCCTGATACGCGCGATGCGCTGGCGCCGCAGGACAACCTCTATACGCTCGGCATCAGAGGCACGGAAGGCGAGCAACTGCGCATCATCGGCTCGCTGATCGAGTCGCTGGTCGCGCCGGAGTCGCCCGCCGCCGTGCTGGCGGCGATGAGCCACCCGCATTGCCACATCGTCAGCCTGACCGTGACGGAAAAAGGTTACTGCCACGATCCGGCGTCCAATACCCTGCGCTTCGATCATCCCGACATCGTCCACGACCTGGCGCACGCAGATGCCCCGAGTTCGGCGATCGGCTTCATCGTGCGCGCCCTCGACAAGCGCCGCGACGCGGGCTTGCCGCCGTTCACGGTGCTGTCCTGCGACAACCTGCCGTCCAACGGCAACACCTCGCGCGCGCTGGTGCTGGCGTTTGCCGAGCGCGTCGATCCTGAATTGTCGAAATGGATTTCCCAGCATGGCGCTTTCCCCAACTCCATGGTGGATCGCATCGTGCCCAAGACCACCGATGAAGATCGCGCCGCCATCGCTGCGCGCCTGGGCCTCGACGACGCGTGGCCGGTGGTGACGGAGCCGTTTTCGCAATGGGTGATCGAAGACCGTTTCGCCGGCCCGCGACCTGCCTGGGAGACCGCCGGCGCGACGCTGGTGGAAGAAGCCGAACCCTACGAACACGCCAAGCTGCGCATGCTCAACGGCAGCCATTCCAGCCTCGCCTACCTGGGTTCGCTGGCGGGCTACGTTACCGTTGATCAAGCCATCCGCGACGACGGCTTGCGCGATTTCATCGAACAGATGATGACGCAGGAAATCGCACCGACTTTGCAACGCCCCGGCCTGACGGAATATCGCGACGAGCTGGTGGCACGCTTCCGCAATCCGGCGTTGAAACATCGCTTGCAGCAGATCGCCATGGACGGTTCGCAGAAATTGCCGCAGCGTCTGCTCGGCACCATCCGCGCGCGTCTCGATGCGGGACTGCCTTGCGCGCGGCTGTGTTTTGCGGTGGCGGGTTGGATGCGCTATCTGCGCGGAGTCGATGAAGCCGGCCTGGCGTATCCGGTCTCTGATCCGCTGGCGGATGCGTTGCAAGCAGCAGCACGCATCGCCGACATTAATCAGCGCGTGGACGCCTTGCTGGCGCTGGAAGCCGTGTTCGGCAATGACTTGGCAAAACGGGTGGAGTTTGTTACTGCGGTGAAGACATTCCTGCGCAGTATCCAAGAACAAGGAGTTTTACAGGCGCTGAGCAGAATCGATGCAAAGAATGCCTGATTAGCGGATTAAAGAAAAGCGCCCCCCCGTTTCTTGTGGGCGCGCCTTTCTGATTTTTCCATGCCATATCAGCACACAGATACCGTCCGGGTCGGATAGTCTTTGGACGGTATCTTCCACAGGCAGTCGATGACAAGCTATTCACGCATCGCACTGGCCCATGTCACGATGGATTGTTACAACAAGAACACAACGCGCGGCACCAGATATCCACCGCCTTCACGCAATGTCCCGGTTTGTGTGGAAACGTAGCTGCTACACAACGCTCCCGCGTCCTCGTCGCTTTGTACAGGGAATATCGGCTGGCCCTTGGAGTCTTGAGTCAACAGGGCAATTTCTTTATCGGTGAAAGCGCTTTCACGTTGTAAATCTTCCATGTCGCCCATACGTCCATTGAAGCGCGCATTCTCCGCCTGTCTGGCCAACTCAGCCTTGTCGTCGAAAATCTTTTGCAGTTCAGGATTCTTGACCTTGGCCTTCTCAAAATTCTGCCAGGCCTGATGGTTATAGCGATCGTGTTCCGACGGCGGCTTGGTTTGCCAGGTGCGCAACTTCTCAGTCTTCTCTTCCGCGCTCACGTAGCCGCCCAGATAGAACCCGGCCAGAGAATCATGCACTTGTTCTTCCAGCAGAGCGATACCGTCGGCTCTCGACTGACCTCGTTGTTCTTCAAATACCTTCAAGGCCAGGGTTTCCGTGGCGTCGGGAGCCTGACGTGTATCCGCACGCAACAGCTGCTGTTGATTGGCAAGATGACTGTGGCCCGGCCCGTAGAATTTGATTTCATCGCCATTGTCTCTATACCTCCTTGGAGGACCGCCCTTGGTGCGCTCGCGCAGCAGTTCCATGTCGCCCTTGAACAGTGCATCGTAGCTGGCGATATCCTGCTGCTCTTGGGGCGTGGCGCGCTGATATGCCGGCAGTTGCGCCATGCGGCCCAGCCAATGGCTGCGAAAACGGTAGTACATGCGCAGGTGTTCGCGCACCTGTGCTTCATAGGTGCCGGCGAAATCCCCTGCCGCCATATACGCGTTCCAGTTGGCCGCCAGTTCTGGGCTGAGGGCGTAGTCGGCCTGCAGGTCTGAAGCCATGCCCCTGTAACCTAGTAACGGTACGCCCGCCAGGCGCGCGATTTTATGCATATGCAGCAGCGGCACTTGCGACACCATCTGTCCCACCGTCATGCCACGGCCTTGCTCCTTGGGGCAGTAGCCGCCGCCCACATCAGCATGCATGCCGGGATACAACATTTCCTGCACGTTGTTTCCTTGGACGCGCGTGACGGGGAAGTTCATGCGCTGTTCGTGTGCGGCGATGTAGTGCACCGTCTTTTTGACCAGCGAGGGGAGCGGCGTCAAGGTCTCCGCCGCCCAGCTGAAGTGGCCGTCAATGAAGCGGAACGGCGTGGTTTGCGCAGCCGAATGCGGCAGGCCGACCGAGGCGACTGAGTCGAACAAGCCGAGAAAGTTGATCTCGATGGGCATGCCTGCGAGCGTGGATTTCTCTTCCAGCGCGGCGTGAAGCCAGTAGCAGAAACTGCGCGCTTCTATCGCGCCGCGTGAGAAACCGAATAAGGCTACGCGAATTTTAGGAATGCGCGGCTGGATGATGATGTTGCGCCGGGCTTGCAGCGTGTCGTTCAACTCATCGCGCAATTGGGCGAACCAGCGTTTGCGGCGCTCGTGTTCGGGGTATTCCTTGTCGTAATTCGTCTCGACGTCGCGGACGTAGCTTTTTAGTTTGGCTGTGAGTTGGGCTTCTTCATATAGAGGCGCTCCGTAGTTAAACGCACGATAGACAGCATCATAAACACGCAAGATGCCGTACAAGATTCGTGCTTGCCCGCCTTTACCCATGGCTTTGCCTTCCTGGGTCTCTTTCCATTCTTGATTTTCTGGGAAGCGTGTCCCGACACCGGGAATATAAAAACTAAAGCAACTGGAATCCTTAAGATGACCTTCGCCCTTGATATCTTTGTGTGCATTAAACAGCTTGACGATATTGGTATGCGCTTGATTAGGTTCATCCCGATATTTGTTGTTACTAGTGCCATCGAAAAACAGACCAATGCGCACCAGCTTTTGACAGGGCGGTAGTTTATTACCACTCGGTGCGTACTGCGCAGGCATGTCGTCAAGCCGGCTGATCGCGATATATTCGCACATGGTGAATTCGAGTTCTGCACTTGCAGTGTCCGCTATCGTCGGCGGGGCTGAATGAATTGGTGTACTCACGATTATTGCTCCTCCGGTGGCGGGACGGTGGCATTTTCCGATATAGGATGTTTTGGGCTTTCTGGATAAAAAATGGAAGATACAACTCGAACCTGATCATTCGGAAAGAAATGAACAACTACCTTGTCAGCTTTCTCATACCGCATGATATTGGTCGTCTTTTCCACCCATTCCCGCCCATTGGGTTTCCAGCGAACTTTGACTTTCATCCCAGGAAACCAGGTCTTGGGCAGAGCGTAGCCCGCCGCAATGATGCCCCCGCAGTTAGTGCCGCCCGCTTCCCGACCACCCAACCGACTGCTTGAAGCCGGTTCTTCAATGTAAAAAGAATGGATATAGCCTGTCCCGTGTGTCACGCAAGAGACCGAGACATATTCTCTCGATATAGGTACATACGACAGCGTGGATGTCTTTGCAGGCGCTTCCGGCGCGGTCGCATTGCAAGCCGTCAAGGTAGAGATGCTGGCAAATAGCAGCAGTGGCAGCAGTAGCCTTTTAATCGTCATCGTTGTTTTCCTTGGCAAGTACTTCTTGAGAAAAATACAGTCTGCCAATGTCCGTGAAGATACGAAGCTTGTAAATATGCGCGGAACTACAGGCCAAAAGAATCAGGAAAAACCGTTAAATATGGAGAAAGGATTCCTGCCGGCTATTGAATTGATTTGTCAGTTGGCGGGATTTAGCAACGTGTTCATGCTCGTCCCGAGAAACCGGGCAATACGAGATTTGAAGAGATTGTTCTCCCGCTGCAGATAAAAAGGAGGCATACGAAGCCGTGCCACGGTAGATTTATACGAAGTATTCTGCACGTTGCACATCAAGGATGCTGCTCGAAGACCACCGAATATGGAAAGACGCATTGCTACTTTGCAGCGTGGAGCGGGCCCGACCCGGATGGCATAAGCGTATTGAAGAGGTGCTTGAGAAATCAGGTGAGCGCGGCCTACGAGAAACTGAACGCGACGCCAGTTTGTAATTCTCCAATCCTACATCCTTGTCGGGATTGCTCAGGATATCGTGACCGAGTTTTAGGCGGAAGCGCGTACCTTGCTCTTCGCCTCTTCGGTATCCTTTACCGGCGGCAGGCCGAACATCCTGCCGTATTCGCGCGTGAACTGCGGCACGCTTTCATAGCCGACCGCAAACGCCGCACTGCTGGCGCTGACGCCGTCGGCCAGCATCAGTCTCCTGGCCTCGATCAGGCGCAACTGCTTCTGGAACTGCAGCGGCGACAACGATGTCACGCTGCGGAAATGCTGATGGAACGACGACGGGCTCATACCTGCCACCTCCGCCAGGCGTTCCACCGGCAAGGCCTGCGCGAAATCGCTTCGTAACACCTCCACCGCTCGCGCCACGCGCCGCGCCTGGCTGTCCGGCCATCCCAGATTGCGAATCGCCGCGCCATGTTTGCCCGCCAGCAGCCAGTAATGCAGCTCGCGCGTCAATTGCGCCTGCAGCACCGGCAACGCCGCCGGACGATCGAGCAAGCGCATCAGCCGCAGCGCGGCGTCGGCGACTTCGGCATCGGTCGGATCGACGCGTACCGGCGCCTGCACAACAGCCGGCGCCGCTTCCATCTGCATCGCCAGGTCGGCAATCACGGCAGGATCGAGTTCCAGCACCAGCGACAGATAAGGCGCGGCGAGACTGGCCCGCGTGATCTGGCTGACGGTCGGCACATCGGCCGTGATCAGCAACGAATCTCCCGCCGAGAAGGAGAAGGCCTGCGCGCCCATGGCAACGCGCTTGCCGCCCTGCACGACCAGGCACACCAGCGGCCGTGAAATGGCGTAGAGCAACTCGCTGACTTCGGTCGCGCGCACGATGGTGAGCCCGGCGATGGGCGTGTGCGCCAGCCCGTCCCGTTCGGCATGGGCGTCGGCATAGCGGTGTACGGCAGTGAGCAGGGTCGTCATGATGCAAGCCTACCTTGTCGGCGACTGTCTTGCACGCGACTTGCGCGCGACTTGGAGGATCAGGCAAGGAACGTCGAGTTTCCGGTAACCGGGCCTGTCCCCTGCGTCTGATACTGCGGTCTCCATCAACGCACCAGCACAGGAGCCCCATCATGACCATGACCAAGATCACCCTCGTCACCGGCGCCAGCCGCGGACTCGGCCGCAACACCGCCCTCAGCATCGCCCGCCATGGCGGCGACGTCGTGGTCACCTACCACAGCCGCAGCGATGAAGCGCAAGCCGTGGTCGCCGAGATCCACTCCCTCGGCCGCAAAGCCGTCGCGCTGCAACTCGACACCGGCGACGTCGCCGCATTCGCCTCCTTCGCCGACCGCCTGCGCGCCGCGCTGCGCGACACCTGGTCGCGCGACACCTTCGATCATCTGGTCAACAACGCCGGCCACGGCGACTACGCCTTGATCGGCGACACCACGGAAGCGCAGTTCGACGGCCTGGTGAACGTACATTTCAAAGGCGTGTATTTCCTGACGCAAACCCTGCTCCCACTGATCGCCGACGGCGGCCGCATCGTCAACCTGTCGTCAGGCCTGACGCGCACCTCGTTCCCCGGCTATGCGGTCTATGCGGCCGCCAAAGGCGCGGTCGAAGTGCTCACGCGCTACATGGCAAAAGAATTGGGCGCACGCGGCATCGCGGTCAACACGGTTGCGCCCGGCGCCATCGAAACCGACTTCGGTGGCGGCGCCGTACGCGACAACCCGGACATCAACAAACTGTTTGCAGGACTGACCGCACTGGGCCGCGTAGGCGTACCGGACGACATCGGCCCGATGATCGCGAGTCTGCTGTCGAAGGACAATCGTTGGGTGACGGCGCAAAGAATTGAAGTGTCCGGCGGACAAGGAATTTAAGAAGGGAACGAGGGAGCAGGAGTAAAAGAAACCAACGATCTCAATACCATCTCAGTCCCCTGGCGATGCGCAGCGAGCCAGTCTGGAATTCCGCTTGCGAGTAGCCGGTGGCGGCAGGTGCAAATCGGATAAAGAGGGGAAACTTGTCTGAGCGCAGCGAGTTTGTTTCCCCTCCCGATTTGCG
>NZ_JBIWNS010000011.1:0-108304 GCF_044767325.1 Herbaspirillum sp. NPDC101397 | reverse complement strand
TGAATGATGAATCTCATTCTTTAAACGAGCAGGAATACTATTTAAATTTATTTATAACCAGCCTACATTGAATGACCGCAACCGGCCAGAAGCGGCCGCTGGAAAATAAAAACCGAGATTTGATTTTTATGAAATTTCTGGGAGCGAAATCTTTAAGACTGTTAAATGGAGAGTGTGGACACGTAGTCATTCATGTGTGGTAAAAAGCCTAAACCCTTAGTCAGGAGTAGCCATGCATCAGCAATACGACGAAAGTACGGCCAATCTAAGAGAACTGATGACGACCGCCCCTATTAGTCACCAGGCACATGCGGCACATCGGCGAGCGAAGGTTGATATCAGGCGGCAAATGGAAGATGCGAGAGAAGATGCCAAGCAGCGGAGCGAAGAAGTGCTCTAGCAGCGCCGATCCCAACGAGGACATTTCTTTGGCTGAAATCAGATTGTCCGTTAATGGCCAGAAGCCGACCTCAACACGAACTTCACGCTAGTCACGTGTGCCCGCGGCATCCATTGCAATCTCGATAGACCGCCGACAGATCGACCGCATTTCGTCCAATTCCTTGCTGTCATCAAATGACTCGTAAAAGGGGCCTTTGAACGAGAACAGGTGCCGACTCAGATCCTTGAGCACGTCCGCCATATCGGCCTCGCCCGCATTGCGGATTCTGGTCGCCGCCCACTTCGCGCTATCGCATTCTGCCGTGTCGATGCTGCGGATGTGGATTGCGTCGAGTGACGCCAATACATCGACAATGCGTTGTTTATCCATGCCAGAATTCCTTTCCGTGTCTCACGTTGCGAGCCGCCAGGATAGCGTAACGCAGGGGCTGAGCATAAGGACATCTTTCCGACGCGGCCTTGTGCTACGCAACCAAGTCCGAAGATGGCAATGCCGGCACTGCGGCTTTACTCAGCGCCTCCATTGCCTGTCGAGCCCCGCGAAGATTTTCAGTTCCCATCCGCCGGGCAAATTCAGCCTTCGCCGATTTATGCACGAAGCACAATATCCGGACAATAAATTTCAATACTACTTGGTAGGTATTTAAGAGATAGCTGTGGGTTCGCGAACGCATTGACGTTTGTAGCCGGCCAGAAGCTGTTACGCCAAGAAATCTCATACCGCAGGAACTTCCTTTCTGTCAAAATGCGGCTGCACCCATGCGCCCACATCAACAAATAAAAAAGGGGGAATTCTATCCATGAAAGCTCCATCGCGTTTCTTCATTGTTTTTTTTGCATTTTTATTCCTTATCTTTGGCAACGCCAACGCCCTGGATCAAGCGACCGAATCCGAGCAAAAAGCTGCCGCACAGGAGGCTGAAAAGGTTCTCCAGCATGGTCCTGCTTCCATCGACATCCAGGATCAGGCAAAGCTTGCCCTGCCAGCCAAGACCGCATTCATACCTTCGGCGGCAGCAGCCCGCTATTTGCGTTCTCTCGGAAATCGTGTCGATGAAAAAGCATTGGTCGGCATCATTCTTCCTACCGACGCTGCAAGTTCATGGATGAGTGTGCTGACTGTGGAAAAAGGCGGCTACGTGCGCGACGACGATGCCAAGGATTGGAAGGCGGACGACATCCTGAGCAACCTTAAGGAGGGCACCGACACGGCCAATGCTGAGCGCAAGCAACACGGGATTCCCGAGATCGAAGTGACCGGTTGGGCAGAGGTACCCAAATATGATGCAGCTACACACAAATTGGTGTGGTCGGCCATCATCGGCAGCAAAGACAAGCACGATGCCCCTGCCGACCTCTCCGTAAATTACCGTACGTTGGCCTTGGGTCGTGAAGGCTATCTCTCGCTCACCATGGTGAGCCCACTGGATCTGCTGCAGCAATACAAGCCCACGGCGCAACAGCTGCTCGCGGCGATCAGTTTCAATGACGGCAAGCGATACGCCGATTTCAACTCGTCCACCGACCATGTTGCCGAATACGGCCTTGCCGCGCTGGTTGCGGGCGTCGCGGTCAAAAAACTGGGCCTGCTAGCCGTCATCGCCGCGTTCGCCGCTAAGTTCTTCAAGGTGATCCTGTTGGCAGTAGTCGGATTTGGCGTAGCCTTCAAGAAGTTTTTTACCGGAAAGCCGAAGGCTGTTCCCCCGGTTGTATTTGCTGAGGACACGCCTGCTCCGGCAGCACCCGTTTTGCCGACACCCGAAGCGCCGACCACTCCAGCGTCGCAATCCAGGCAGACCGATCCGCACTGACCAGACATCATGATCAAACTGCTGGTGTTTGCCCTCTCCGGGCTCAAGCTCGGTAAACTGCTTGCGTCCGGCGGTTCAATGCTGCTGTCGCTATTAGCCTATACGTTGATCTTCGGCTGGCGCTATGCGCTGGGCTTCATCTGCATGCTGTTGATCCACGAATACGGCCATTATTGGGCAGCCCGTAATCGAGGGATGAACGTAGGATTGCCGACTTTCGTCCCATTCGTCGGTGCCTGGATAGAGATGAAGGACAAGCCTTTTAATGCCGAAACGGAAGCCTATGTTGGCATGGCCGGCCCACTTGCCGGCAGCATTGCGGCTCTGGTCTGCTATTTCGCGGCACGGCAGATGGACAGCTCGCTGCTGCTTGCAGTCTCATACAGTGGCTTCTTCCTCAACCTGTTCAATCTCATCCCATTGTCTCCCTTCGACGGCGGCCGTATTACTGCAGTGTTGTCGCCACGGATTTGGTTCGCTGGTGTTCCAGTATTGATAGGGCTGTTCATCTATCATCCCAGCCCTATGCTGATCCTGGTCGCAATACTGGCTTTGCCTCAACTCCGGTTGGCTTGGAATTACGACCCGAGTCACTCTGACAATGCGCGCTATTACGGGGTTTCGGCTGCAACCAAGCTCAACTACAGTGTCTGCTACCTGGCATTGATCGCATTTCTCGCCATGATGGCGCTTGGCGTGCATGACATGTTGGGCGCCGTGCGAGCCATTCACTCCTGATCGCGCGAACGACCGTCAATACGGTCAGCAGAAGTCCGGAGTCGGGCAGCAGCTGCCATGACGTACTTGATACGACAAGGCCTGATCCATCGACAACAAAAAAAGGACGTCGAAATGAAACGTTTAGCTTCGAAAGTACGTTATCTGCGGGCCCTGGCATTCGCTTTCGCACTGATGCCGACACTGGCGCAGGCGGTAAGCGCCAACGACCTCAACCTCGATGGCGTGAATTACCTTCATCGTTGGTCAAAGAACGGTCAGAACGAATTCACGCCGCCAGCCGAGAGCGACCTGAGCCGGTGGAACGACATGATCACCATCAATGTCATCGATAAGGTCTCCGATGGAGACAAATTAGCGGAGCTGGCCAACAGAATACTAAGCACCTATCAAGCCGCCGGAAAAGTCCTGCGAACCAATTCGGTCCCCCGTACCCAGATCCGCCCCGCTGAGCATTTCATCGGCGCGGTCCTAGGAAGCCAGGGGTTTCTCGAGGCCGTATTCGCACGCGTTGTACTGATGGATGGCACGGGTCTCATCATCGTGCATTCGCACCGCATCTATGGCCAGAAGGTGGGGCCGGAAATGGCCGACTGGTTGCGCAAGAACGGGCCGCGCAGCGAGCAGGTGTTGATGGATTGGAATGATATTCCGAGCCCGGTTGAATTGCGAAAACTACCTCAGAGCGCGCAGTAGCGCCGGAGAATCTCTCCTGACATGTAAATGTCGAGTTTGTTGCTGCTACAGTTCCGCAATGTCGGTTGTCGGCCAGAAGCAGACTTTCATGAAAAGAAAGAAGCCTGCATTTGCGGGATTTTTTGATACAGTTCGCGATGTCCTCAATTGGCTAAGGGTGGAAAGCCATGGACGAATATAAATCTCGTCTTTCAATTCATAATGTTTATAACCAATCAGAAAAGGAAATATTGTGGGCGCGACACTTATCAGTTTCTTACCGATGTTTATCGTACAGTTGATTTATGCAGTCTTTGTCGCGCAAATAGCGGCACGAACAAATAAGAACGTCCCTGTTTATGTCGTAGTCACTCTTATTCCCATTGTTGGTATGTTCTTCTTGATCTATGTGTTCTGGTCGACCATCTTGTCACTCCTTGATTCGGTAAATCAGTTAAAGCAGTCACTGACCAGCAAGGGCGAGGGAATATAAACAAAACGTACATCTGAAGAAGCAAAAAGCCCGCAAGATGCGGGCTTTTTGCCGTTGATAGAAAATGGTTGGATACGCTTCGATAGCGAAGTCCGCAACCGGCCAGAAGCAGTCATAGCTCTTTTCATTATTCCTAAAGAAAAGAGCTATGGCCATGCGAGTGCCGCGAATCTTGAAGGCACTTAAGAACTGCGAGTATGCTCAGCCGAATTCAGCTGCGAGTACCGGAACTTTCCAGGCGATGATCTGGAACGAACCAGAGCACGGCAAGCACGACATAGATGACGGTACCGGTCAGAGGATCCCAGACCGACAAGGGAATGGCCAGCGCGTACAACAAGATCGAAGCAGAGTTCTTTACGCCTTTGCCGATGGCTTTCGCCAGCCGGGAGTCGCCCCCCTCCGCTGCAATCAACGTACGCCGCAACACCAGGAACGCTATCGAGCACATCAGCAGCACGGCGCCGTACGAGGCTACGGGCACAGGATCGCGATGATGTTCGGCGACCCAATTGGTGACGAAAGGAATCAGTGACAGCCAGAACAACAAATGCAGGTTAGCCCACAGAATGCGACTGTTGACGCGGCTGACCAGTTGCAGAAGATGATGGTGATTGACCCAGTAGATGCCGACATACGTGAAGCTCAGCGCGTAGCTGAGCAACTGTGGAACCAGTTTGAGCAACTCGGCCAAACTCGCGCCGTCCGGCATCTTGAGGCCCAGCACCATGATCGTGATTGCGATGGCGATAACGCCGTCGCTGAATGCTTCCAGTCGCGCTTTATTCATGGGCCTACAGCATCCATGGAAACGTGTCTGGCGTCAATCCTGTCGAGCACGATCAAGCCCCGCAAGACAGGATAGGCATCGTCAACACCGTAAAGTCCCAAGCGTGGCACCACAATCGGCCAGAAGCTGACTGTGTAGAATCTATGATCCGGTACGAAAACGCTTTTAGGCAAATGCGAAGTTATGCAGAAAAACGAATTTGAAGAGATTTTTGACGAGATAGTCACCCATCCGTTAAAAGCCCTCGGATTCCAAAAGAAAGGGGCGCGACTGCTAAGCGATGACGGGATGGTCCAGATTGCTTGGGTACGCGGTGGGGGACGGCTTGCCAGCGGTGGAGCGATGGCTCATCTTGCCTGTTTTCGCCACTCGTTTCTGCGAGACAAATCCGAAACTGTTCCCGCTGTGGCTCCCAGTGAACCCGGGGAATATCCATGGGTATTCGATTGCGAGGCGTTGCTGAACACTAATCCGCATGATTGGACTTTTGATCCATCAAGATTGATGTCTCTTCCCTATGGGCGACTAGACTTCTCAACGCTGTCTACGGCAGATGTAGTCAGTGCATTGAGTGAGAGACGAACTGCGTTTGCTAAATATGTCAGTTGGGCTCGCGCTTTATCCTTGAAGGAGGCGCACGAGCAGATCGCCTACTATGTTGAGAGATTTTGGGTGGCCAGGCTATGGGATCAGGACTATCGTTCGTTCACAGCCTCTCCCCATCCCGTTTGAATCTTATTCACCGAAGTCCGCAATCGGCCAGGAACGGCCATAACTCTTGTCATTATTCATAATGAAAATCACAACAGCCATGCGAGTACATCGAATCTTGAAGGCACTTAAGAACTACGAGCATGCACAGCCCCAAGTCGATGAGTTGACATGTCCGTCCAGGATATCGAACTTAGGAGCATTGCTTGGTTACTATCGAAATTCCAACATTGAAGAAGATGTGGTTGCCATATTCGACCAAGGACTGACCTGGAATGACAACGGCAATTTAATAGTATTGCGATTCATCGATGTTATTGATGTAGAACTAACCGATGGAAAGAATAGTGAAAGTCTCTTGCTGAAGATGAAGGGCTCCCAAACAGTTGACTTACCGATCAAAGGGCGTCATGAACGTTGTTATGATTCATTGGAGGTGCTGAGGTTTTTGAGGCGAGTTATGACGGACGCGAAACACCAAAATCCGCTGTGTATTCAATAATTCATTTTTTTGAGCGTGCGTCCGCCACCGGCCAGAAGTCGGCATTGGTGAAAAAGGAAGCCCATTCGTGATTGCAAAAGAAAACGCACCTATAGGATGGATTTTCCTGATGTCGGAATTGGAAGATGCAAAAGAACATCTGTCCACGTTGATCGAGGATATGCGTCAGGATCCTGAATATGATGAAGCTAATCTACGGATTGATCTTGGACACGTCTTTTCCCATCTCAATAGAGCATGGCATCGTCGTGACATTCGCGAAGACTTAAGTGAGGTGGAATGGGAAAAAGCGAGCCAGTTTCCTGCGGATCTTGAACCGTTATAAATGGTCGACTGCCGCCGGCGCAGCCTGAACAGGGAGGCCGACGTCCGCAACCAGCTCGTAGCGTACTTGTCATTGCGAATCTTTCAGCACTGCAGAAAATCAGCAGCACCGATAATATTCAATCGTTGAGAAGATCCCAAATAGTTTTAATAAGGCGGAATATGAGAAAACTTCGGTTAGCCGGAGCATTTATTGCAACTCTTCTGCTCTGCAACTGCGCAGCCTTTGACGTTGCGGCAACTTCGAACCCATGGAAAAAACTGGACGACGCCCATGATCTTTTTGTTAGGCAGAATCGACCAATTCCGGCAGAACGTCTAATTCAGGAGGCGATGTCTGTCTTTAAGGAAAAAGATGACGTTCATGGACTCGGGAATACGTATCGAGAATATGCCCTTCTGTTGGAGTCCGTAGCGGTAGTCAAGTGGGAAAAAATATATAGACGTGATGGCTTCCTCGATAAATCCGTGACTTACGACAACCGTCTGGAGAAAACGAAGGAGTTTTATGAGATATCGCTCAACTATTTCCTTCGCGCAGAGGTCCTTCTTCAAGAAGCAAAGAAATTTGACTCCTTGACGAATGTCTACTACCTCATGTCTGATGTGCATGTCGCTCTGGGCGATCGAAAAGCGGCATGCAGCGATCTGGATCATACCGTCGAGGCATATAGAGAAAACATGCGGCTTAATCCTTCTGCCAAACCGTATGGCTCAGTGATCGAATCTGTCAACTCTCAGAAACGCGCGAATGCATGCCCATGAAGATTTTACGGGTTTCTTCAATGGTTTCTTCCAAGGATTATTTTTAACGACAGCATCGTTCATGCAATCAAGATAAGGTCCATAGAGATGTCCGCAATCGGCCAGAAGGGGAAATTAAAACAAGCTCTACTATAGTCAGCAATAACGTTCTTCACTAACAAATGCACATGGCGCATTACAAGAATCAAAATGGGGAAGGTCTATGTGGGGAAAAATCAAAGACGTCTTTAGGCGTTCAACGAAAGAACCATTATTTACGCGAACACACGGTAGCGATACCGAGATGCAAGTCGCTTATCAATCGGCTGCAGCGACATTTGACCGACTTGATTCATTCGTGCGTGATGGCAAAGCCTCCGTATGTTGCGTGAAACTTCGTCTCAGAGATCCTGTGGCATCTGAGAAACTTGGAGAGGAGCGATTCCTCTTCCTTTGGGTAAATATTGCCGAAACTGATCCAGACGAAGCGGATGCGTTTTTGGGACTCATCTTCGAAGCACCGGCTGAACTCCATACCTGGTATCCGCCCGGAAAATACGTGCATTGCCGACGTGCAGACGTCTATGATTGGTTTGCGAACGATCAAGGCAAGCTATATGGTGGCTTCACACTGCGTGTTCAACGAAGCCGCCTGCCCGACAATCAACGGCAGTTATTTGACGAGCATACTGGCGTTCGGCAATGGATGGAGCATTAGACATAGTGAACTTTGTCTGCAACCGGCCAGACGCAGACATCGCCAAAGCGTGTCAGGAAATCAGTGTTCCTTGATGGAAGACGATTTTCCATTTTCCATCAGTATTTCTCCACAGCGTCGTTCTTCGTGTACGCCGGCCGGACTGCTGCAGTAAGTAGGTGAGTTGGTAGAGATCGTCAGCCAACTGCCGGATGTGAAACTCCCTGCAGGAAAAGTCTCCTTCCTCCTGCGTTTCGTATCGCTCCAACAATGTTTCGATGACGAAGTTACGGTCGTAGATATCGCCGCTTGCGCCGATTTCCCAAAAATCGTCGGCAGTCATGTCGAGCAATGCTTCACGCCCTGTCCCGAACTCCCTTCGATGAAAAATGGGTTCGCGGGCGATAAGTTCGGCAAGCACGGCGTCAAGTCCGGATGTCGGCATTCGCTTCCCTTCAACGTGATCGATGATTATCTGACTGGATCAGTATGCTGAACATGATTGCGACAAACAAGGAAGAACATGCAGATGTCCATAGTCGGCCGTTAGCGAACAACTTCAGGAGCGAATGCGTTCGCCCTATTGCGGTCTTGCCGTCCCGGCAGATTCAATGCCCGCCAGGATCAGATCAATTCCCACCAGGAAGTCAGCGCGATCGTCGTGGACACGCATTTGCGTAGCGATACTGCGTGTGAACGGATAGCGATCGGGGTCGAGCTGCAACCAGGCGTCTGCCACCGTACTCAGGAATTCATCTCTCTCCGCTTCTCGCGCCCGCGCCGCTTGCGCATTGGCGGCATTCTGCCCGCCTACTCCGAGGACGTAGTTCAACAGCACTGACACGGTGACCCAGTGTTTCTCGGGTGCCACGCCAAGCGCGTGCACTTGTTGCCCGATACGCTCCAGCACGCTCACCATGGTCGACTTTCCAGCGGCCCACGCCAGCGCGGAACCGATCCACGGATGCGCATCCATCGCATCGAACATCATCAGCGCTAAGGCGCGAATCGCCGCTTTCGGCGGCATGTCCTTCGCCTGTGAATTCACACCAGGTCCAATCACCGCGCTGCAGGCGGCTTCGAGCAGATCATTCTTGTTGGCGACGTGTCCGTAGATGGCTCCCGGACCTGTGGCTAGGCGCTCGGACAGGTTGCGGAAGGTCAAACCTGGCTCGCCGCCGCTATCGAGCAGTTCGATTGCGGCTTCGATGATCTGCTCCCGCGACAAGGATTCATCACGTCGTGGACGACGCTGCATTTTTTTTACCATGCGACATCTTGACATAAATGGAATGCCATTCCAATATATTGGAACGTCGTTCCAAACTTAACAGCCGCTTCCCGGAAAATCCATATGAATACCTCAATCACCATCATCGGGGCCGGGCTCGGCGGCCTCACACTGGCTCGTGTCCTGCACCTGCACGGCATTACGTCGATCGTCTACGAAGCGGAACCCTCGGCCGAATCGCGCGCTCAGGGCGGCATGCTCGACATCCATGATTACAATGGGCAGCTGGCGCTACAAGACGCCGGCCTGCTCACGCAGTTCCAGGAACTGATCCTGGAGGGACGGCAGGCGATGCGGGTTTTAAGTCCCGACGGCAGCCTGCTGTTCGAGAATCCGGATGACGGCAACGGCGGCCGTCCCGAGGTGCAACGCGGTGAGCTCAGGCAGATGCTGCTCGATTCCTTGCCGGCCGGGACAGTACGGTGGGGGTACAAAGTCGCCGGTGTGCGCTCGTTGGGAGACGGCCGCCATGAAGTCAGCTTTGCCAATGGCGGAACCGTCATCACGCATTTTTTGGTCGGCGCCGATGGCGCCTGGTCAAAGGTGCGTCCGCTGCTCTCCACCGTCACGCCCCGGTATTCCGGGATGTCGTACGTGGAGACGTTTCTGTTCGATGCGGGCGTTCGCCACCCGGCCAGCGCGGTAGCGGTCGGCACCGGGCAAATGGGCGCCCCCGTTCAAGGCAAGGCGATCATGGCGCATCGCGAGCGCCATGACACGCTGCACACTTATGCCATGCTGGCCAAGCCGCTGGAGTGGTTTGCCGATATCGACTTCACGGACAAGGCGAAGGCAAGCGCGCGTATTGCAGATGAGTTCACGGGCTGGGCGCCTGAACTCACTGCACTGATCACCGACAGCGACACGGTCCCGCTATGGCGTCCGCTTCACGCTCTGCCAAACGAACACCGCTGGCAACGGGTGCCGGGAGTAAGCCTGATCGGCGACGCCGCCCACCTCAGCATCCCCAACGGCGAGGGAGCCAACCTGGCGCTGTACGACGGCGCCGAACTTGCCAAGGCCATCGCCTTGCATGCCGATGACCTGGAAACCGCTCTTCATCAATTTGAGCAAGCCATGTTCGAGCGCAGCGCCAAGGTCGCGGCGGAAGGTGAAAAATTCTATGAATTGCTTGCCGGAGAAGATCCTGCAAGGGGGATGATCGACATGTTCCAGGAGCCGGACGCCAACCACCTTGAAGCGTAGGCAATGCTATGATCGACGCAGCCCCTATCGGCTATCCGCGCAACCTGCGACAACTAAAAAAACGGAGACTCCATGCGTCAAAAAAACACCCTCATCGCGTTCGCCATCGTCGGCGCATTTGCGGCCGGCATTGCAGCATCGCCACTGCTGCAACATCTGGTTCCGGCTGCCCACGCGCAGCAAGCGCCGCTGGTGGCGACCGTGATCGACCTGAATGCCATCAACCACGCCGCGCTGCCCGCCACACCTTATCCTGAGTTGCGCTCGAAAACTCTGGTCAACACGGACAACGCCACCATCAATCTGCAGTCGGGCAACGTCGACAAGCACATCCATTCCAAGACCGATGAGATCCAGTACATCGTCGAAGGCACCGGATCCATGTGGCTGGGCGGAGAACTCAAGGAGTTCAAACCCGGCAGCCTGATCATCATCCCCAAAGGCACGCCGCACGCCGGCGCCGTGGTGACGGCCGGCCCGGTCAAGGCGATTGCGATCAAGATCCCGCCGCAGGCCAAGGACGACATCACCTTCGTGCATTAATGTTGACGCTTGTCCGTCCCGCGCTTGCACTGCGGACAAGCGCATCACCCACGCAACACTCCCAGCAACATCAACATCAACATAAGGATTCCCGCATGAGCGCATTGGCCCGCGAGATCAAGGTGACCCTGACTTGCAAAACGCTGCCGTCTCTCGACGAGCCGGCTGACGTCGGACTGCAGGATAAAGATCAGAACGTGTATGCCGGCAACCGCAAACGCGACGGCGCGATGGCGTTCGAGTGCGTGGTTCTGATGAAGGACAAGGGAAACGGCAATATCGACTTCGCCGGCCCCTTTGTCCACGGCACGGCTGCGGCGCGCTTCATGTACCTGAGCTGGAAACGCGCCGCCCCCGCCACCGCAGCGTTGTGGGTGCAACGCGTGAAAATACCGCTGGCCTTCACGGCTGCCGATCTGGGCGACGCCACGGCAATCCGCGCGGACATTACCGGGCGTCGACCGCATGCTTCCGAGGCGATTGCATGGACCATGTCTTAGTCACACTGAATGAGGACCACCCCCTCCTTGCCGACCCGCAGCCATCTGCTGCGCTTCGGCGAGCCGGTGCAACCGGCTCGTCATGGATGATCCTCAGACAGGAAGCTGGTTGCGCCGGCGCAGTTCCCGTATCACGCCGCTGTGATCGAGATCGCCGTCGCCGTTGTCGAGCATGTCGGCGAACAGCCGGTCAGCCTTGTTGAGCATCGGCAGATCCAGTCCGACGCTGGCGGCGAAACGAATCGCCGTGTTGGTGTCCTTGACCTGATAACGCGCCGGACCGCCCGGCGCAAAATCGCCGCTGATCATGCGCAGCGCGTGCTGGCGCAATATGGTCGAGTCGGCAAAGCCGCCCAGCAACGCCTCGCGCACTTTTGCCGGATCCGCGCCGCCACGCTCAGCCAGCAATAGCGCTTCCGCCACGCTGGCAATATTGTTGGCGACCATCATCTGATTGACCAGCTTGGCCAATTCGCCTGATCCGGCCGGACCGACGTGCGTCGGCCGTCCCATTTTTTCCAGTAGCGGCAATGCTTGCTGGTAGGCTTGCGCCGTACCGCCGGCCATGATCGCCAGGCTGGCTTCGATCGCACCTTTTTCACCGCCCGAGACGGGAGCGTCGACATACGCCACGCCGCGCGCGGCGGCCTGTTGCGCCTGATGGCGGGCGGTCTCGACCGGAATCGAACTCATGACGAGCAGCAAGGAGCCCGCGCGCATGCCGGCGATCAGACCTTGTTCACCCAGCAGCAATGCATCGCAACTGGGGCCTGAACTGAGCATGCAGACCAACGCGTCCGCGTCACGGATGACATCCGCGGCCTCGGCAACCACCTCGGCGCCGAACGCGGAGAGCCGCTGCGCCTTGTCCGGCGTACGATTCCATGCCTGTACCCGATAACCCGCTTGCGCCAGATGACGCGCCATCGGAAAGCCCATGATGCCGGTGCCGATGAAACCGATGGTCTTGATTTTTGCGGGTGCCGTCATGTCGCATCTCCGCTACCGGTGCTGCCAAACCGCACCGGCAATTCACGCTCGATGCAGGCCGGAAATCCTGCTCTGAAACGTGCCAGGTGCGGCGTCTCCAGATGCAGATCAAATGCGTCGCGGTCGTCATACACTTCATAAAAAAGTACACGCGTCGAACCGGGAAAGCTCACTACGTCGAACTGGCGACACCCCGCTTCGTCGGCCACCGAATGCTGTGCATCGTCATGCGCCAGCGCGAGAAAGTCCGCCATGGCGGCGGACTTGACCTCGAACTCGGCAATGACGACAAATGCTGTTGCATTTGCCATGCGCGACTCCTAGCGCAGCAGGATGCTGCCGCCCGGATTGGCGCGGGCGTGCCGCTCCATTTCCTGACGCAGCTTCACGACGTCCAGATCGCTGGACAACTCGACGTCTTCAAAGCGGACCACAGTGTCTTTCTTGACCGGGCGCTTGAGCTTGACGTTATGCGCCAGGCCGATCGGCAGCGCACCCAGCGCCAGGCTTTTCGCCGCCGGAATCGCATTGGCCCACACGGCGTAGCCGCCTTCGCCGTCCAGCATCTCGCCGGCCTGCAAGTCGCGCTTGGCGGTGGCGACCGCATCGCCGCGGAATTCCTTCGAGCAGCCGGTGGACTCGCCGCGCAGCACCGCCGACAACACGCTGATGCTGGTCTCCAGTCCGATCATGTGGAACGGCCGCCACATCGATCCGTACCAGCCCGACTTGTCGACCAGCAGGCCGTATTGCTTGAAGCAGGCGCGTGCATATTCGGTCGGCGCCTTGAAGGTGACGAAGACGCCGTAGCGGATATTGTTGAAGACTTCGCGGCCATCCGGCTCCTGGCTGGCCGCAATGTCCACCAAGCCCGCGCGCGCGAGTCGGCCGCCGTCGGCGGCGGGACGGAACACGCTGGCCAGATCATGCAGGCCGGTCGGCGGGAACGCCAGGCCGTCGTCCGGACAATCGAGGCCGGTGCCGTTGGCCACTGCCGCCATTTCGATCGCGGCTTTGGTGCCGTCAGTGAAGGAGTTGTACATCTTGGGATTGAAATCGCCCTTGGCGACTTCTTCGTCGGTCCAGCCAAAGAATCCCCACACGGTGTCCGGTGTCGAGTAGCGGTAGCGCGGCTCGTAGTTCATGCCCTTGCCGGCCGAGACCAGCTCGAAGCCGCAGGAGCGCGCCCAGTCGACCAGCTCGCAGATGATGGCCGGCTGGTCGCCGTAGGCCATGCTGTAGACCAGGCCCTTGGCTTTGGCGCGCGCCGCCAGCAAGGGACCGCACATGGCGTCGGCTTCGACGTTGACCATCACCACGTGCTTGCCGCCATTGATCGCAGACAAGGCATGGCGCACGCCGGCGATCGGATGACCGGTGGCTTCGATGATGCATTCGATTTCCTGGCAATCGGCCAGTGCGGCGGCATTGTCGAGCACGCAGGTGGTGCCGTTCTTGACGGCGTCGCCGAGCGTTTTGGCCTGATATCGATCCTTC
Organism: Herbaspirillum sp. NPDC101397; assembly: GCF_044767325.1. NCBI lineage: Bacteria > Pseudomonadati > Pseudomonadota > Betaproteobacteria > Burkholderiales > Oxalobacteraceae > Herbaspirillum > Herbaspirillum sp. NPDC101397. The sequence continues at coordinate 94,390 of NZ_JBIWNS010000011.1, read as the reverse complement.
TCCCAGCCCACCCGCTCCAGCGCGGCATGGGCTTTTTCCACATTCAGATCGGCCACGCCGACGATGTGCATGCCTTCGATCAGCCGGGCCTGCGCCAATACCATGGAGCCGAATTTACCGGCGCCGACCAGGCCGACGCGCACCGGGCGGCCGGCCGCCGCGCGTTCGCGCAGCAAGCTGTACAGATTCATTGTTAATCCTCGTCAATAACAGAAGGCATCGCCCGTGTCTCCCGCGTTCTCGGCTTGGGGTGCGATACCTGAAAGCGTGAAATTGCCGCTATGCCTTGTACCACCACGCGGAAAACCGACGCCGCGGGACAAGCCAACCGACAGACTTTTACGCATCGGACGAACTGCTTCTCGTGCAGCTTGGACTTCGCCCGACTCGTGCAAAAAAGTTTACTCAGCGCATCCTGTTAAAACAATTAACATTTACGAGAGAAATACTTAGTTTTTCTAATCGATAGAAAAAACAAGGCGAAGGAAACGAGGGAGGGAGGAGATTATTTTGAAAACGGCAAACGGAGATATTGCGCTTGCTCCGCCTGCCATTGCGCGACTTCCACGCGCAGCCAGTCGATGAAGACGCTGACCTTGTTTTTACGCAGATGATCGACCGGGCAGACGATCCATTGCGTGGTCTGGGAAATCTTCGGCGGATGGCGTACCGGGCAAACCAGGTTGCCGTCGCGCAGTTCGCGCCACATCATCAGGCTGCTTTCCAGCGCCAGGCCAATGCCGTCGGCGGCGGCGTCGACCGCCATGTGGCTGCGGTCGAACAGCACCCGGCGCATCTGGTTGGGCGGCGTGATCTTGCTCATGGAAAACCAGTACGGCCATTGCACCTGCGACTTGACCGACTGGATCAGGCGATGCTGTGCCACATCGGCCACGCTCATGCTGCCGGCGGCGGCATAACCGGGACTGCACACCGGGAAAAACCATTCCTCCGTCAATCCTTCGGTGAACAGGCCCGGCCATTGGCCGCGCCCGTGACGGATTTCAACGTCCACGGTCTCGCGCGTGAAGTCGGTGACTTCATTGGTGCCGTTTAGCCGTACTTCGAGGTCAGGATTGGCGTCGAGGAACGAGCGCAGGCGCGGCAGCAGCCATTTGCTCGATAAAGTCGGCGTCGCCCGCACCGTCAGCAGCGTGACAGGACGCAGGCCGCGAATACTTTGCGTGGCCTCGGAAATGCGATCGATCTCTTCAGCGATCATGGAGAAATAGCGCTCGCCGGCTTCGGTCAGGGCGACGCCGCGGCCGACCTTGACCATCAATGAGGTGCCGAGATGCGTCTCCAGCGCCTGGATCTGCTGGCTCACCGCCGAGGGCGTGACGTTGAGCTCTTCCGCCGCGCTCGAAATGCTGCCGGAGCGGGCCACCGCGTGGAAAACACTGATCGAGCGAAGAGGAAGATACATGGCGTCAACTCTTTAAATTTTCTACACGATGCTTAAAAATAAATTAATTGTACTTCACCAACAAACCTTTTACATTCAATCACGGACTCCCCCAGGCAACCTCGCAGAAGGCGACCAAGGAATCTCGACAGCAGTCGACCACGATGTCGATTGCGGCAGCCAGACAAGCTGCACCGTATCCGGCAACCAGGCGCCTTCACCAGGAAAGCGGCCTTCAAACCGGATTCCGACCTATAAAAAACTGGAGACAACAGCATGAAGCAAACCACACCGCCACGCGGCGATTTTTTGTCGGATTCGTCGTCGGACGCATCCTCAACCCTGCCTTCCGCCAAACGCCGCAGCCTGCTGACCGCAGCGGCGACGTTGCCGTTGTTCACGGTCTGGTCCGGGCCGGCCCGTGCCGCCGAATTCAACTACAAGCTGGCCACCGGCCAGTCGCTCGACCAGCCGATCAATGCACGCCTGAAGCAGGCCACCGACCGTATCCGCGAAGCCAGCGCAGGGCGCTTGGACATCCGCTTCTTCCCGGCCAGCCAACTGGGCTCGGATACCGACCTGCTGACCCAGGTGCGCTCGGGTGGCGTGGAATTCCTCAACATCGCCGGCTCGGTCATCTCCACCGTCGTGCCGCTGGCGGCCATCACCAACGTTGGCTTCACCTATTCCGATTATCAGCAGGTATGGAGCAGCGTCGACGGCGATCTCGGCAAGCTGATCCGCGCGCAGATCGACAAGAGCGGCTTCGTCTCGGTGGCCAAGGCCGGCGACAACAGCTTCCGCCAGATATCGTCCGCCTCCAAGCCGATCAAGACGCCGGCCGACCTGCAGGGGTACCGCATCCGCGTGCCGGTGTCGCCGATGTTTACCTCGCTGTTCAAATCGCTGGGCGCCAATCCGACCTCGATCAACTTCAACGAGCTCTACACCGCGCTGCAAACCAAGCTGGTCGACGGCCAGGAAAACGGCCTGGTCGCCATCGATTCCGGCAAGCTCTACGAGGTGCAAAAATATATTACCCAGACCAACCACATCTGGGATCCGTTCTGGATGCTGGGCAATCGCCGCGCGTTCGCCGCCCTGCCCGACGACCTCAAGAAAATAGTGCAACGCGAATTCGATCGCGCCTACATGGAGCAGCGCGGCGACGTCGAGCAGCTCAACACCACGCTCAAGGATCAGCTGATCAAGAAAGGCATCGTCTTCGAAACCGCCAATCGTGATTCCTTCCGCAAGGCCTTGTCGGATGCCGGCTTCTACAAGGAATGGCGCGACAAGTTCGGCGCCGCGCCATGGGCCGCGCTGGAGGCCGTCGTAGGGAAAATGTCGTGAGCGCCGTGCACAGCGCCGCACCGCCCATGCCGCTGAACGGTCCGGCCGGCAACATGCTCGGCAACGCGCAGCACTGGCTGGAAAAATCGGTGGAAGTCCTCACCGCCACCGTGCTGGTCGCCGAGGTGGTGCTGCTGTTCATCGGCATCATCGCGCGTTCGGTGCTGCACAGTTCGCTGATCTGGAGCGATGAACTGGCGTCGATCCTGTTCCTGTGGCTGGCGATGCTGGGCAGTGCGCTGGCGGTGCAGCGCTCCTGCCATATGCGCCTCACTTTCTTTGTCTCCAAGCTGTCGCCACGCGCACAGGCCTGGGCCGAGACCCTTGCCGTGGGCGTTACGGCCGTGCTGCTCCTGATGATGATCCATCCGAGCTTCGACTATGTCGAAGACCAGGGCTTTGTCGAAACGCCGGCGTTGGGTTGGAGCGGCATGGTGCGCGCGCTGGCCGTGCCGGCCGGCTTCCTGATCGCGCTGGTGAGCTGTGCGCTGCGCCTGATGCATCACGACAAGCGCGACATCTTCACGGTCGCCGCGTTGCTGGCCGTGATCGCCGGTGCCTGCTATCTGGCGGCGCCGATGCTCACCGCGATGGGACAAAGCGCGTTGCCGATCTTCTTCATCGGCTTGCTGGGCGCGGCCGTCATGGCTGGTGCGCCGATCGCCTTCGCCTTTGCAATTGCGACCTGCGCGTATCTGTTGACGACCACCACGACGCCGGTGGTCATCGTCGTCGGCCGCATGGATGAAGGCATGAGCAGCCTGATCCTGCTGGCGGTGCCGATGTTCGTGCTGCTGGGCCAGCTGGTGCATGCGACCGGCCTGGCACGCGTGATGGTGGAATTCCTGGCGGCACTGGTGGGTCACGTGCGCGGCGGCATGTCGTATGTGCTGCTTGGCGCCATGCTGTTGGTGTCCGGCATCTCCGGCTCCAAGACAGCGGATATGGCGGCAGTGGCGCCGGTGCTGTTTCCTGAAATGCGCAAGCGCGGCATGCAGGACAGCGAATTGATTTCCCTGCTGGCGGCTTCCGGCGCGATGAGCGAAACCATCCCGCCCTCGCTGGTCCTGATTGCGATTGCCTCCGTGACCGGGATATCGATCGCGGCGCTGTTCACCGCCGGCATCATGCCCGCTTTCGTCCTTGCCATCGTACTGGCGGTGGTGGCATGGTGGCGCGCCGGATCGGACCACGTCGCGACCAGCCGCGCGCCGCTCAAGCGCGTGCTGAAAACCTTCGCCATCGCAGTGCCCGCCTTGCTGCTGCCTTTCGTCATCCGTACCGCAGTGGTGGAAGGCGTGGCGACGGCGACCGAAGTCTCGACCATCGGCATCGCCTATTCGCTCATCGTCGGCCTGATCATTTATCGGGGCAGCCTGAAGTGGCACATGGCCTTGCCTATCCTGGTGCAGACGGCGGCGTTGTCGGGCGCCATTCTCTTCATCGTCGGCGCAGCCAGTGCGATGGGATGGGCCTTGACGCAATCGGGGTTTTCACATGACCTGGCGGCCATGATGACGGCGGTGCCTGGCGGCGCCACCGGCTTCCTGCTGGTCTCCATCGTTGCCTTCATCGTGCTCGGCAGCGTGCTGGAAGGCATCCCGGCGATTGTGTTGTTCGGTCCCTTGTTGTTCCCGGTGGCGCGCCAGCTCGGCATTCATGAAATCCACTATGCCATGGTCGTGATCCTGGCGATGGGACTGGGCGTCTTCGCCCCACCCTTCGGCCTGTGCTACTACGCCGCCTGCATCATCGGTGAAGTCAAACCGGAAGTGGCGCTTAAACGCATCTGGCTGTATCTCGGAATGCTGCTGCTGGGCTTGATTGCCATTACCTTCATCCCCTGGATATCAATCGGTTTTCTTTGACAGATCGATATGACAAATAAAAGCCCTGTAATACGGGGGCTTTTATTTTCGTTCCATGATCAGGTAAGCGCGACGGGGCCATATCTGACAGCAGAATCAGCTATCCGCAACCGGCCTGAATGACATCATCAGGCCGGAATTGACGTACACTCCCAGAGGATTGCCGACAACCAGCTATCCTGACGCAATACATCCATCCTCTTTCTGAAACGCCCCGCAACAGCTTGCATGTGCGCGGCGATTCAACCCGTATCGAACCCAGCCATCCTGCGTGTGACCCGGAGCACACAAACCTGGATTCAGCTCTTTCCGCCAGACCCCATTGACCGCTCACTGCGCATGACTGCGTTGTCGGCGGCGTTTATACGCTTGCACCAAACGATTGCTCCCCGCCGCCGCAGATCGCATGATCGCGGCTTCCGGCGTCAGGCATGGGCGTTGGTGCCGGCAGGATGAAAGACGTGAATCATGAACGAAGACCAGAACATCCTCATAGAAGAACTCCCGCTGCGCGCCGAATTGTTCAGCGCCTTGCAAATGGAGCAGCATGGCCGCGTGCTGGCCAACGCCCACAAGCTCAATCCGGACTACGGTCCCGACAAGCTGCTGGTGCGACTGGCCGACAACGAACTCACCATCATCGATGCCTGCACGCGCCTGACCGAGGCCATCAAGGCCGGACGCCAGGTGACGCCTGCGGCGGAATGGCTGCTGGATAATTATTACCTGATCGAAGAACAAATCCGCACCGCCAAGCGCCATCTTCCCAAGAACTACAGCAAGGAATTGCCGCGCCTGCTAAACGGCCATTCCGCCGGCAGTCCGCGCGTCTATGACATCGCGCTGGAGACGATCTCGCACGGCGACGGCCGCGTCGATCCGGAAAGCCTGAGCCGCTTCGTCATCGCGTATCAGCAGACCACCACGCTCAACCTGGGCGAGCTGTGGGCCATTCCCATCATGCTGAGGCTGGCGCTGATCGAGAATCTGCGACGCGTTGCGGCACGCCTGTCGGCCACGCTGATCAACCGCAACCTGGCGCATTCCTGGGCTGACGCCATGCTCGACGTGGCTGAGAAGAACCCGAGCAACCTGATCCTGCAAGTAGCCGACATGGCGCGCTCGGCGCCGCCGATGGAAAGCGCGTTCGTCGCCGAACTGGTGCGCCGGCTGCAAGGCCAGAGTCCGACGCTTACGCTGCCCCTGACCTGGCTGGCGCAACGCCTGACCGCGTCCGGCAACAGCATCGAACAGCTGGTGCAGCAGGAAAGCCAGAGCCAGGCGGCCGACCAGGTCTCGATCAGCAACAGCATCGGCTCCCTGCGTTTCCTGACCAGCATGGACTGGCGCGAGTTCGTCGAAACCATGAGCGCAGTCGATCACATCCTGCGTGAGGATCCCGACGACACCTATGCCCGCATGGACTTCGCCACGCGCGATCGCTATCGCCACGTGGTCGAAAAAATCTCGCGTGAAGGGCCGCAGTCAGAAACGGAAGTCGCGCGACAGGCGATCGTCATGGCGCGCGCTGCCGCGACAGCGCCGCGCAACGACGTCGTGGATCGACGCGCGCATGTCGGCTATTACCTGATCGGCGAGGGCCTGGCATCGTTGCGGGCTGCAGCAGCCGTGCGTGTCTCGTCGCGCACAAAACTGACGCGACTGGCGTCGACACGTCCTGTGGCGACGTACCTCGGCGCCATCTTCGTGATCACCGCCTTGTCGACGTGGTGGGTATTGGCCGAGGCGCACCAGCGCGGCGCACAACAGTGGCATCCGCTGTGGCTGGCCTTGCTGGGATTGCTGGCCGCCCTGCCAGCGAGCCAGCTGGCGCAATCGCTCGTCAACTGGCTGGTGCCGCTATTGACGCCGCCGCGATTGTTGCCGCGCATGGATCTGTCCGCCGGCATTCCACCTGAATGTCGCACGCTGGTGGTGGTGCCGACTTTGCTCACCACCAACGCCGGCGCCGAGAATCTGGTCGAGGCGCTGGAAGTGCGCTTCCTTGCCAACCAGGACGTCAATCTGCGCTTTTGCCTGCTGACCGACTTTGCCGACGCGGCCGTCGAAAGCACGCCCGGAGATGCGCCCCTGCTGGCGTTCGCCACCGGCTTGCTGAACGCGCTCAATCTCAAGTATCCGCGCGCCGGCGGCGACAACTTCCTGCTGCTGCATCGTCCGCGCCGCTGGAATCCGGCACAGGCGACCTGGATGGGCTACGAGCGCAAGCGCGGCAAACTGGGCGACCTCAATGCCTTCCTGCGCGGCGGTGGACAGGAAGCCTTCAGCGCCGCCATCGGCGACACCGGCGGTCTCATCAACACCCGCTACGTCATCACGCTGGACACCGACACCGAACTGCCGCGCGACGCCGCACGCCAGTTCGTGGCCACCATGTCCCATCCGTTGAATCGTCCGGTCTACGACGCCGTTCAGAAAAAGATCAGCGACGGCTACGGCATTCTGCAGCCGCGCATTGCCGTGAGTTCGCCCAGCGCGCAGGCCTCGCGCTACGAGTTGCTGTACGGCGGAGAAACCGGCATCGACCCCTATACGCGCACCGTCTCCGACGTGTATCAGGATCTGTTCGGCGAAGGTTCCTTCATCGGCAAGGGCATCTACGACGTCGACGCCTTTGAAAAAGTCTTGCAGGAACGCATGCCCGAAAACCGCATCCTCAGCCATGATTTGCTGGAGGGGAATTACGTCCGCGCCGGCCTGATCAGCGACGTGCAATTGTATGAACAATACCCGTCGCGCTACAGCGCCGACGTCAGCCGCCGCCATCGCTGGATCCGCGGCGACTGGCAGATCGCCGCGTGGATGTGGCCGCGCGTGCCGGTCCGGCGCGATGCGGCCGGCAAGCTGCACTACGAAAAGACGCCGCTGTCGGCACTGTCGCGTTGGAAGCTGTTTGACAATCTGCGCCGCAGCCTGGTCGCGCCGGCGCTGACGCTGTTGACCCTGTGCGGCTGGGTGCTGTTGCCGCAGGCGTGGTTCTGGAGCGGTGTCGTGCTGGCCGTGACGCTGGTGCCGGCCGTGTGTTCGTTACTGCTCAATCTGATCAGAAAACCCGACGACATCCGTCTGCAACAACACGTTTCAGCAGCGTTGACGACGCTGGGCGCACAACTGGTGCATGCAGGTCTTGCCATCAGCCTGCTGCCTTACGAGAGCTGGTATCAACTGGACGCCATCGTCCGCACGCAATGGCGTCTGCATGTCTCCGGCAAGAGCCTGCTGGAATGGAACAGTTCCGGTGAAGCCAATATGCGCGCCGGCAACGGACTGCGCTCCTATTATGCGGCGATGTGGCAATCGCCCTTGCTGGCGCTGGCCGTGGCGGTGTATCTCGTGCTGCATCATCCTGCGGCGCTGGCGGCCGCGACGCCGATCCTGCTGCTGTGGTGGCTGGCGCCGGTGATCGTGTTCCGCATCAGCCAGCCGATCACGCGGCGCGCGCCGCATCTGGACCAGGCGCAGCAAGCTTACCTGCATGCGCTGGCGCGCAAGACCTGGCTGTTCTTCGAAACCTACGTCGGTCCGGCCGACAACTGGCTGCCGCCCGACAACATGCAGGAACATCCGGTGGAAGTCTTGGCGCGGCGCACCTCGCCGACCAATATCGGCCTGTCGCTGCTGGCCAACCTGACCGCCTATGATTTCGGCTACATCCCCGGCGGCCAGTTACTGGAGCGCACGCGCAACACCTTCCAGACCATGGCGGCGCTGGAGCGTTACCAGGGACACTTCTACAACTGGTACGACACCCAATACCTCCATCCGCTGCCGCCGTCCTATGTGTCGACCGTGGACAGCGGCAACCTGGCCGGCCATCTGCTGACCTTGCTGCCCGGTTTGCAGGCGCTGGCCGATGCACCGGTACTGCATGCCAAGTTGTTCCCCGGCATCCGCGCCGCGCAGTTGATCCTGCAGGAACTGTCGCGGACCTTGCCGCTGACCGAAGAGCAGCAATTGTCGCCGTTGTTCGCCAGCGAACTGGACAGCGCCTGCGCGACGCCGCCGACGTCGCTGAGCCAGGCCTGCGTCGTACTGGAGAGCCTGAATCGGCACGTGGATGAGTTTTCCCGCGGGCTGAATCAGGTATCGTTCTCCAGCACGACCAGCACACCAGGTTCGCCGTCCGACAAACAACCGCAACGATTCAGCCAACTGCGCCGGTGGGAACGCGCGCTTGCCAGCCAATGCCGCGAAGCGCTGGCCGAACTGCATGCGCTGGCGCCCTGGCTGCGATCGGATCAGCTCCAACGCTGCTGCGAGGAATTCCCGTCGCTCGCAGCCACGCTCAATGGCGCACTCAGCCTGCGTCAGATTGCGCAGTTGCCGGTGCTGATTTTGCAAACGCAATCCGCAATCAATGCGATGGAAAGCAAGCGCATTCCAGACGCTCTGCAAGCACTGTTCAAGGAAGCCCGCGACCTGGCTGCCGCGCGCCTGGCCGCCATCGATCTGCTGGCAGTGCAGGCCGGCGAGTTCGCACGCATGGAATACCGCTTCCTGTACGACCCCGCCACGCATCTGCTGGCGATCGGTTACAACGTCACTGAACGCCGGCGCGATACCGGCTTCTACGACTTGCTGGCATCGGAAGCGCGCCTTGCGACCTTCGTCGGCATCGCGCAGGGACAGTTGCCGCAAGACAGCTGGTTTGCGCTCGGCCGGCAACTGACGCTGGCCGGCGGCGAGCCCATCCTGCTGTCGTGGAGCGGTTCGATGTTCGAGTATCTGATGCCGCTGCTGGTGATGCCGACCTTTGCCGGCACCCTGCTGGACCAGACTTATCGCTCGGTGGTGGAACGGCAGATCAGCTACGGCGCACAGCGCGGCGTCTACTGGGGCATGTCGGAGTCCGGTTATCACAGCTTCGACGCCAGCCTGAATTACCAGTACCGCACCTTCGGTGTGCCGGGCCTCGGCTTCAAGCGCGGGTTGGGCGACGACCTGGTGATTGCGCCGTACGCCTCGATGATGGCGCTGATGGTCGCGCCGGAACAGGCTTGCGGGAATCTGCAGGCGATGAGTACGGCAGGATTCGAAGGCGTCTTCGGCATGTATGAGGCCATCGACTACACCCCATCGCGCCTGCCGCGCGGCCAGGGCAATGCCCTGATCCGCTCTTTCATGGCGCATCACCAGGGCATGGGATTCCTGTCGCTGGCGTATCTGTTGCTGGACCGGCCGATGCAGCGCCGCTTCGAATCGTATCCGCTGTTCCAGGCCACCATGTCGCTGCTGCACGAGCGCGTGCCCAAGGCCGGGGCGAATTATTCCAGTGCCTCCGAGCTTGCCGATGTACGCGTCGCTTCCACGGCGCAGGACCAGCAGATTCGCATCGTGCGCCGTCCCGATCCGCGCACGCCCGAAGTGCAACTGCTGTCCAACGGACGTTATCACGTGATGGTCACCAGCGCCGGCGGCGGTTACAGCCGCTGGAACGATGTCGCCGTCACGCGCTGGCGCGAAGACACCACACGCGATCACTGGGGCAGTTTCTGTTACGTTCAGGATATCCGCGACAAGGAGTTCTGGTCGACCGCCTATCAGCCGACGCTGGCCATGCCGACGCATTACGAAGTGATTTTCTCCGAAGGCCGCGCCGAGTTTCGCCGCAATGATCGCGACATCGAGATGCATACCGAAATCGTGGTCTCGCCGGAAGACGACATCGAACTGCGCCGCACCAAAATCACCAATCGTTCGCGCACTACACGCACGCTGGAAATCACCACCTATGGCGAAGTCGTGCTGGCGCCATCGGCGGCGGACGCAATGCATCCGGCCTTCAGCAACCTGTTCGTGCAGACCGAGATCGACATGCAGCGCGGCGCCATCCTGTGCACGCGCCGGCCCCGATCAGCCAATGAAGTCGTGCCGTGGATGTTCCACCTGATGGCGGTACATGGCGGCAGCGATACTCATGCTGATGCAGCATCGTATGAAACCGACCGCATGCAGTTCCTCGGTCGCGGCAACACGCCGGCGACACCGCAGGCAATGCGGCAGACCGGACCATTGTCGAACAGCGCCGGTTCGGTGCTTGATCCGATCATGGCGATCCGACGCCGCATCACGCTGGAGGCGGAGCAATCCGTCACCATCGACGTGGTGACGGGCGTGGCCGCCACCCGCGATGTCTGCGCGGAACTGATCGGCAAGTACCAGGATCGCCATCTGGCCGATCGCGTCATGGAACTGGCATGGACCCACAACCAGGTGGTGCTGCGCCAGCTCAACGCCAGCGAAGCAGATGCGCAACTGTACGGTCGCCTGGCGAACTCGGTGGTCTACGCCAATCCCCTGCTGCGCGCCGACGCCAGCATCCTCGCGCGCAACCGGCGCGGCCAGTCGGCGCTATGGAGTTATGCAATCTCGGGCGACCTGCCGATCGTGCTGGTGCAGATACGCGACATAGCCAGCATCGAACTGGTGCGCCAGCTGGTGCAGGCGCATGCCTACTGGCGCTCGAAGGGGCTGGCGGTCGATCTGGTGATCTGGAACGAAGATCACGCCGGCTATCGGCAAGTGCTGCAGGAGCAGATCCTGAACCTGATCTCCTCCGTCACCGGCGTCCATACCATTGATCGTCCGGGCGGCATCTTCGTACGTCTGCTCGATCAGATTTCCGACGAAGACCGTATCCTGTTCCAATCGGTGGCGCGCGTGATCCTGAACGACAGCAGCGGCACCCTGGCCGAGCAAGTTGCACGGCGCGATGCGCCTGAGGTGAAGATGCCGTTGTTGTCGCCGAAGACCGAGCTCATTGCGGACACCGCGGTCGCGACATTGCAAGCAGTACGTGCACCGGCGCCCTTGCTGGACAACGGCATGGGCGGTTTCAGCGCCGACGGTCGTGAATATCTGATCGTCACCGGTGACGACCGTCATACGCCGGCGCCGTGGAGCAACGTCATCGCCAATGCGCAATTCGGTAGCGTCGTGTCGGAGAGCGGGCAAGCTTATAGCTGGGCCGAGAACGCGCATGAATTCCGCCTCACGCCGTGGGCCAACGATCCGGTCAGCGACGGCGGTGGTGAAGCCTTCTATCTGCGTGATGAATACAGCGGCGCCAGCTGGTCGCCGACGCCGCTGCCGCGACGCGGCACGGGTGAATACCTGACGCGCCATGGTTTCGGCTACAGCGTGTTTGAGCATAGCGAGGCCGCTATCTTCTCGGCGCTGAGCATGTTCGTCGCCCTGGATTCGCCAGTGAAATACATGGTGCTGCGCGTACGCAACGATTCACAGACGCAGCGTCGTTTGTCCGCCATCGGCTATGTCGAATGGGTGCTCGGCGACTTGCGCGGCAAGACGGCGATGCACGTCAACACCGAGACCGATACCGCCACCGGCGCACTACTGGCCAGCAATCACTACAACACCGAGTTTCCGCAACGCGTCGCCTTCTTCGACCTCGATGCTGCGGCCAAGACCGTCACCTGCGACCGCAAGGAGTTCATCGGACGCAACCGCTCACTGCAGGACCCCATCGCGCTCGAACGGCAGCGCCTGTCGGGCAAGACCGGCGCCGGCCTGGACCCCTGCGCCGCGATACAGACCACGTTCGACCTGGCGCCCGGCCAGGAGCGTGAGCTGGTGTTCGTGCTCGGCCTCAGCGATACGCGCCAGACCGATACCGCCACGTTGATCCTGCGTCATCGCGGTGTGACGGCGGCACAGGCAACGCTGGCGTCGGTCAAGGATTACTGGCAACGCACGCTGGGTGCGATCCAGGTCGCCACGCCGGAACCGGCGCTGGACGTGCTGGCCAACGGCTGGCTGTTGTACCAGACGCTGGCATGCCGCATGTGGGCGCGCAGCGGTTACTACCAATCGGGTGGCGCGTTCGGCTTCCGCGATCAGCTGCAGGACGGCATGGCGCTGGTGCACAGTGAACCCACCCTGGTGCGCAGCCACTTATTGCTGTGCGCCGCGCATCAGTTCGTCGAAGGCGACGTGCAGCATTGGTGGCATCCGCCAACCGATCGCGGTGTACGCACGCATTGTTCGGACGATTACCTGTGGCTGCCGCTGGCGGTGCATCGCTATGTCACGATCACCGGGGACACCTCCGTGCTGAATGAGACCGTACACTTCCTTGAAGGCCGCGCCGTCGGGGCAGAGGAAGATTCCTACTACGACCTGCCGCAACGGTCGGGCGACAGCGCCAGTCTCTATCAGCATTGCGTCCGAGCGATCCGCCACGGTTTGCAATTCGGCGTACACGGCTTGTCGCTGATCGGCTCCTGCGACTGGAACGATGGCATGGACAAGGTCGGCGAACATGGCAAGGGCGAAAGCGTCTGGCTCAGCTTCTTCTTCTACGAAGTGATGCAGCGCTTCGCCGATGTTGCGGTGATCCATCAGGATCAGGCGTTCGCGGCCGAGTGCCGCGCGCAGGCGCAGACGCTGCAGCAGCACATCGAAAAGAACGGCTGGGACGGTAACTGGTATCTGCGTGCGTATTTCGACGACGGCACGCCGCTCGGTTCTCACGCCAACGTCGAGTGCCAGATCGATTCGATCTCGCAAAGCTGGTCAGTGCTGTCCGGCGCCGGCAATGCCGATCGCACGCAACAGGCGATGCAATCGGTGCGTCAACGCCTGGTGCGCGACGACGACAAGCTGATCCAGTTGCTCGACCCGCCGTTCGACCGCTCCGATCAGAATCCCGGCTATATCCGTGGCTATGTACCCGGCGTGCGCGAAAACGGCGGGCAATACACACATGCGGCCATCTGGACAATCATGGCCTTCGCACGCATGGGCGACCGACAGTCGGCATGGAGCCTGATGCGCATGATCAATCCCATCAATCACGCGCGCAATGCCGAAGAGATCGCGGTCTACAAGGTCGAGCCTTACGTGGTCGCTGCGGACGTCTACGCCGTCACGCCGCACACCGGCCGCGGCGGCTGGACCTGGTACACCGGCTCGGCCGGATGGATGTACCGCTTGTTGGTTGAATCGCTGCTGGGCTTGCACGTCGAAGGCGACAAGCTGACCATCAATGCCTGCGTGCCGGATGACTGGGACAGTTATGGCATCGACTATCGTTACGGCGACACTGCCTATCGGATCATGATCACGCAAACGAAGGGAAACGGGTTACCGGGAGCATGTCGCTTCAGCGTCGATGGCATAGCCTTAGCTGAGGCTGTCCTGACGCTGGTCGATGATCGTCAGGAACATCGTATCGACGTCATGTTGTCGCGCTGAGCTGGTGGCGCCGGATTGCAGCAATTCACTCCGGCGTCTTGCCCACCATCCTGGCCGCACGCAGGAAATCAAAATCCACGCCCTGGTCCGCCTGCGTCACCGTGTCGAGGAACAGCTTGGCATAACCGCGCTCGGCGGTGGGAATGACCAGCGGCGTCTCTTGTGCACGCCGGGCCAGTTCTTCGTCCGTCACCAGCAAGGCGATTTCCCGGCTCGACACGCTCAGACGGATGCGGTCGCCGTTGCGCACCCAGGCCAGCGGTCCGCCGATGGCTGACTCGGGCGTGACGTGCAAGACGATGGTGCCGAATGCGGTGCCGCTCATGCGGCCATCTGAAATCCGCACGATGTCTTTCACGCCGGCCCGCGCCAGCTTGCGGGGAATCGGAATGTAGCCGGCTTCGGGCATGCCGGGCGCGCCCTTGGGACCGATGTTCTTGAGCACCAGGATGTCGTCCGCGGTGACGTCCAATTCATCGCTGTCGATACGCCTGGCCATGTCTTCGACGTTCTCGAACACCACCGCGCGCCCAACGTGTTCCATCAGCCGGGCGTCCGCCGCCGACTGCTTGATGATCGCGCCGCCGGGCGCCAGGTTGCCGCGCAGGACGGCGATGCTGCCTTGCGGATAAATGGGATTGGTCGCCGGGCGCACGACGTCTTGCGGAAAGCCGTCGCCGGCGCGTTCGATCTCTTCTCCCAGCGTGCGGCCGGTCACCGTCATGGCCTCCAGGCGCAGCAGCGGCTTTAGTTCGCGCAGCAAGGTCGCCATGCCGCCGGCGTGGTGGAAGTCTTCCATGTAATGTTGGCCCGAAGGCTTCAAGTCCAGCAGCACCGGCGTCTCGCGCCCCATGCGGTCAAGCGCCTCCAGGTCGATCTCCAGTCCCATGCGCCCGGCAATCGCGGTCAGGTGGACGATGCCGTTGGTGGAACCGCCGATGGCCAGCAACACCCGCATGGCGTTCTCGAAAGCGGCGGGCGTCAGTATCTTGTCGATGGTCAGGCCGTCGTGCGCCATCTGCACCGCCTGCGCGCCGGTTTCTTCGGCCACGCGGATGCGGTCCGCGGTCACGGCCGGCGGCGAAGCGCCGCCCGGCACCGTCATGCCCATGGCTTCGGCGATACAGGCCATGGTGCTGGCGGTGCCCATGACCGAGCAAGTGCCCACGCTGGCGACCAGCTGGTTGTTGACCTCGGCAATTTCTTCCGCGCCGATTTCTTCGGCGCGGTATTTGCCCCAGTAGCGCCGGCAATCGGTGCACGCCCCCACCCGTTCGCTGCGATGGCTGCCGGTCAGCATGGAACCGGTGATGAGCTGGATCGAAGGAATGCCCGCCGAAGCCGCGCCCATCAGTTGCGCCGGCACCGTCTTGTCGCAACCGCCGATCAACACCACGGCGTCCATCGGCTGCGCGCGCACCATCTCTTCTGTATCCATGGACATCAGGTTGCGCAGGTACATGCTGGTCGGCGCCGAGAAGCTCTCATGGATCGAGATGGTCGGAAAATCCATCGGCAATCCGCCCGCCAGCATGACGCCGCGCTTGACCGCTTCGATCAGCCGCGGCGCGTTGCCGTGGCAGGGGTTGTAGCTGCTGCCGGTATTGACGATGCCGACCACCGGGCGTTCAAGCGCCTTGTCCGTATAGCCGGCGCCCTTGATGAACGCCTTGCGCAGGAACAGCGAAAATCCCTGGTCGCCGTAGTTGGTCAGTCCTTTTTTCAAACCGCTTTGCCTGGGTTTCATTTTTTGTCTCGCGCTGTTGTTGTGGAAGCCGGCCTGCCGCCAGGCCATGCACGGGATACTGGGCGTTTTCATTACAAAAAACAATTTGGTATTTCTTGCTTTAAAAGAAGATATTTTTTAGTATCGTCCGATGGACATCCGCTACATACAAAGCTTTGTCGCCACCGTGGAGTGCGGTTCGATCGCCGAGGCGGCGCGCCGCCTGGACCTGACCTCGGCGGCGTTGGCCGCGCGCGTCAGGGCGCTCGAGGAAGAACTGGGCACGCCGCTGCTCAAACGCTCCGGCCGTTCCGTGAAGCCGACGGCAGCCGGCCTGAACATCCTCGACAGCGCGCGCAGCATGTTGCGCGAAGAACGTGATCTGCGCGCGATGGCCATCAAGGAAATGCCGATCGGCGAGTTGCGCCTGGGCACCTTCGTCTCGGCCCTGACCACCGTGCTGCCGCCGGTCCTGCGCAAGCTGTATGCGGATCATCCCGATCTGTCGGTGTCGGTGGTGTCCAACGGCTCGGTCGAGCTGTGCCGCATGGTGGCGGCGGGAGAGCTGGATGCGGCGGTGGTGGTCGAGCCGCAGTTCGCGATTCCCAAAACCTGCGAGTGGCGTCCCCTGATGGATGAACCGCTGGTGGTGGTGGCGCCGGTCGGCATGGCCGGTCGCGATCCGCACGAGCTGCTGCGCAATGAACCGTTCATCCGCTACGACCGCACGGTCTGGGGCGGCCAGCTGGCCGATCGCTATCTGCGCGACCACGGCATTCGTCCGCATCAGCGGCTCGAGATCAACGGCCTGATGTCAATTGCGGTCATGGTCGACCACGGGCTCGGCGTATCGCTGCTGCCCGACTGGTCGGCGCTGTGGTCGGGCGGCCTGTCGATCGCGCGGGTGCCCCTGCCGAGCCACGCGCCGGTGCGCCGGATCGGCTTCATCTGGGGTGCGCATCGTCCGCACTCGCACCTTGCCGGCTTGTTTTTGAAACACGCCGAAGACGTGTTTCGCGCCAGGGATGGACGCAGGCGCAAAGCGCGCAAGTGATTGCAAGTGAAGCAAGCAGCGGAGAAGCTGGCAGAGTCGACCCATCCGGATCGTGAATCAATCACCGTCGCCTGCAGAGGCGTCATTCGCTGATTGGCCAAGGCAAGCCGGTACAATGACTTCCTGTTCTATTCCGCACAGGAATCGCCATGCAATCTCATTCGATGTCACGCGGGGTCAAGGCGGCACTGCTGGCCGCCCTCCTTTTTGGCGCAGCGACTCCCCTCGCCAAATTGATCCTGGCCAACGCATCTCCCTGGTTGCTGGCCGGTTTGTTCTATCTTGGCTCCGGCATCGGCCTTGCCGTCTATCGGAAAATCACAGGCGCGGAAAAAGTAAGCTTGCCGCGCGAGGAGCGACTCTGGTTTGCCGGCGCGATCATTTCCGGCGGCGTTGTCGCGCCCGTGTTGCTGATGACCGGCTTGACCTCCATGCCTGCCTCGGGAGCGTCCTTGCTGTTGAATGCGGAGGGCGTGTTTACCGCGCTGCTCGCCTGGTTTGTCTTCAAGGAGAATTTTGACCGGCGCATTGCCCTGGGCATGCTGTCCATCATCTTTGGGGCAGTCGTTCTCAGCTGGCCCGACAGCGCCGACTTGTCGGCGCTGTGGCCTTCGTTGGCGATTCTTGGCGCTTGCCTGGCATGGGCCGTGGACAACAACCTGACTCGCAAAGTATCTCTCAACGATGCGTCATGGGTCGCGTCGGTGAAGGGTCTCTTCTCCGGCTGTACGAATCTGGTACTTGCGCTGCTGATGGGAGCCAGCTTGCCTTCCCCAGCAGTTGTGGTCGCAGCGATGACGCTCGGCTTTCTGGCTTACGGGGTCAGCCTTGCTCTGTTTGTCGTGGCGCTGCGCCATCTCGGAACCGCGCGCACGGGCGCCTATTTTTCCATCGCGCCTTTTTTTGGCGCGCTGCTGGCGCTGATATTGGGCGAACCCCTGACCACGCCGCTGATCGTTGCCGGGCTGTTGATGGCGCTCGGTATCTGGCTTCATCTCTCGGAGACGCACGAGCATGCGCATATCCATGATGAAACGGAACATGAGCATGAACACCTGCACGATGAGCATCATCAGCATGCGCATGACTCCGCGGTCCTGCCGGGTGAGCCGCATCGGCATGTGCACCGGCATTCCAGGATCGAGCACACGCACGCGCACTTTCCTGATTCGCATCATCAGCATACGCATTGAACCTGGAGGACCGCGCCCGGCCAGGATTGAACATTCACAACTATTTCCGGAATTGAAGTGTCTGGAACGAGGGATCGAAACGCTGTAGCTTTTTTAGTTCGGGAACATACATTCAGAGTTCGTTGCACTCCAGGCTGTACTTGGCCATGATGCACGCCATTCCCCCAAGAAGGGATCGCTTTTCCCGGACGCCGACGGATGACGGCCATTTCCAGCGATGAGCCGAGGTCGGTCTGAAAATTCAGATAGCCAAGAGCTCCGCATCGGAAGCCCGGGCTGACCGATTGAGTCAAAAAAAGTGGCGGCGATACATGGCAATATCTGCCGCCACCAAGAGGAGAGAAGGTAAGTCCGGCATTCCCGCAACACGCGACCAGATGAGGAGCGGTGATTCATCAGCAGCATGGGCGCCGTACAGCTGCTAACTTTCAATGGAATACCGTTCGGGATAAAGATGTCTCCAGGCCTTGTCGGCGTCGAACGTGCCCGACCATTTCGCCACCACGACCGTCGCTACGCTATTGCCAATCGTGTTGCAGGGAGCGATTCCAAAAGACATGAACCGATAGACGCCGAAGATAACCGCCAATCCTTCGAGCGGCAAAATGCCGGTCGACGTGACGGTGGCGGCAAACACCACGAAAGATCCACCCGCCACCGTGGCGGCTCCTTTTGAAGTCAGCAGCATGAGCGCCAGCATGCCGGCCTGCTGTTGCAGAGTAAGAGGGATGCCGAAGGCGTTGGCGATGAACAGCAAGCCCATCGACATGAAGATCGAAGTGCCGTCGAGATTGAACGCATATCCCGCCGGCAGCACCAGTCCGACCGTTTGCTTGGCGCAGCCGAGTTGTTCCAACTTCACCAGCAGGCGCGGCAGGACGCTTTCGGAAGACGCCGTTCCGAGCACGATGAAAATCTCATCCTTGATGTAACGCAGGAACCGCCACAGGCTGAAGCCAGCCAGCTTGCAAAGCGTTCCCAACACCAGCGCGAGGAACAGCAGGATCACGCCGTAGAAGCTCAGCACCAGTTGCGCCAGCGCGATCAGCACGGTGATTCCGTTGCTGCCGACGGCATAGGCCATCGCGCCAAACGTGCCTATGGGCGCCAATTTCATCACCAGATTGATGAACGAAAACAATACCTCGGAAACCATTTCGAGGCCGCTGTTGATTTTTTCGCGGCGCGCTATCGGGATTGCCAGAATTCCGATGCCCACCATCACCGCCAGCAACACGACTTGCAGCAAGTCTCCCTTGGCGAACGCGGCGACAAAGTTATCCGGCACGACGTGCATGACAAAGGCGAAAAATCCCTGACTTTCTGCCTTTGCGAAAGCGGGCGGCACGGCAGCGACGTTGAGGTGACTCATGTGGCTGCCAAGCTGGAGCAGATTGGCAGCCGCCAGGCCGATGACCAGCGCCAGCGTCGACACGACCTCGAAGTAGACGATGGCGCGCCAACCAACGCGACCGGCGCTGTTGATGTCGCCTGCCGAAGCAATGCCATGCACAATGGTCAGGAACACCAGTGGCGCCACGCCGGCCTTGATCAGGGACAGAAAAATGTCACCGAGGATTTTCAGTTGCGAGGCAAAACCAGATGCCAGCAAACCTGTCGTTATGCCGAGCGCCAGCGACAACAGCACTTGCATGCCTAAGCGGCGATACCAGGCTTTCTTTTGGGACGTAGCGTTCATTGGGTCTATCTCTCTTTTGTGTGAGCGCAGTGATTGCCACAAGCGCTTTCGTCCATTTTTCAGAATTTTTACTTCGTTCTTCCGTTGTCGGCAGCGCCGACGTCGAACAGCCGGATCACATCCGACAGTCGGTCGGCCTGATGCCGGAGCGCTTCGGATGCTACTGCCGATTCCTGCACCAGTCCCATGTTCATCTGCGTCATCTGATCCAGATGCGAAACCGCCTCATTGATCTGATCCAGACCTTTATTCTGCTCGCCGGCGGCATTGGTGATCTCGCTCATCAGTACGCTCATGTTGTGGATACTGTCGACGATGGTGGTGATCGCTTTGCCAGCCTCATCGACATGGCGCACGCCATCGTGGACTGAAGCCACCGAGGTATTCACCAGCGCCGCGATCTCGCGCGCGGCTTGCGCGCTGCGTTGCGCGAGCGTACGTACCTCCCCGGCGACCACGGCGAATCCACGCCCCTGCGCGCCTGCTCGCGCCGCTTCCACGGCGGCATTGAGAGCGAGGATGTTGGTCTGGAACGCCAGTCCGTCAATGACGCCGATGATGTTGGCGATCTCTCCCGACGAAATCGAAATCTTCTCCATGCTCGCCACCGCCTTGCGCACGATCGCGCTGGTGTTTTTGGCCGAGACCGTCGAAGTGGCCGCAAATGCATTGGCGCTGACCGCCTTTTCCGAAGACAGCCTGACGGTAGACGTCAGTTCCTCCATGCTGGACGCGGTTTGCTCCAGGCTTGCGGCGGTCTGCTCAGTGCGCGACGACAGCTCCTGATTGCCGGAAGCGATCTCGGCGGATGCAGAAGAGATGGCATCAATGCCGTGCTGCACTTCCGTGACGACATCGTGCAGAGATGTCGCCATGTTCGCCAGCGCCTGCAAGAGCCGGCCGAACTCGTCGCCCCGCTGGGTATCGATGGATTGCGAGAGCTTTCCGGCGCCGATGCATTCCGCCACGTTGATCGCATGCGCAAGCGGTCGCGTGATCGAACGCACGATGCCCAGCACGATAAAGCCGGCGATGATGAACAGCCCGCCCGCACAGGCCAGCCCGGCCAGCATCATGCGATCGCGCTTCTCCTGCACGGCGTCCACGGCGCGATCGCGCTCTTCCTCCTGATCGCGCGCGAAGGTGTTGAGCGCTCTGATGTAACCGTCGATGCCCGGCTGAAAGCTGTTGGCGATCAATTTTTGCAGGCCAATCAGATCACCTTTGTTGGCCAAAGCAGTTGCGTCGGCGTGGAGCCGGATCAGGCGCGCCTGCTGCGCGTCGATGGCCTGCAAATGCCCAAGAGCGGGGCCGCTCAAGGCTGCGTTGGAGAATTCCCCGCGCAGCTTGCGAATAGCCGTCATGCCGGCCTTGACCGATTCTTCATAGTGCAGCATCAGATCGGCATCGACCGTGTTGAGGCCAACCACCATTCTTTCCGTCCACAATTGCGCTGTGCCCAGCCATTGCACCGCCAGCACGATGTTGCGGTCGTAGCGCTTGACATCGTCAATGCCGCTCTCGGCCACCCGGATGAACAGGAATTGCAGTAGCGCCGCCACGCCCAGCATGGCGGCCAATAGTGCAAACATCGACACCGTCAGCTTGAACGAAACCGTAACGTCATTCCAGGATCTCCTGCGTCCGGCTCGCGCGGGAGTTGCCGTCGCTTCGATAGCCGGCATTTCATGCACCAATACGTCCGACATGTCCCCCCCTCAAGAATACGATTGCGCAGTCGCTCCGCCGGCCATGCTGCATGCGGCCGGCGTCAACGCATATTGGAGATTTGCGCGGACGGCTATTCGCCGTTCTTGTAGCGCGCCTGATTCGCTTCGTTGGGCGGATACAGGCCCGGCAAAGCTTCGCCCGCCTCCACCTTGGAGAGCACCCAGGCCTCGAGCTTCTCCTGTTCAGGACCGGCGCTGAGAACTTCGTCGAGATAGGCGTCGGGGATGACGATGGCGCCGTCTTCATCAACCACCACGACGTCGCCCGGAAACACTGCGACGCCGCCACAGGCGACCGGCTCCTGCCAGTTGACGAAAGTCAGGCTGGCAACCGCCGCCGGCGCCGCTGTGCCGCGCGCCCAAACTGGCAAGCCGCTGGACCGTACGCCGGAAATATCACGCACCACGCCGTCCGTCACCAGCCCCAGAACGCCGCGATAGCGCATGCGCGCGCACAGGATGTCACCCAGGATGCCGGCGTCGGTGACACCCATTGCATCGACCACGGCGACGCAACCGGCGGGCATCTGTTCTATCGCTACACGCGTCGAGCGCGGGGACGACCAAGCCTGCGGATTGGCAAGATCTTCACGCATCGGTATGAAGCGCATCGTGAAAGCGCGACCTGCAACCCGCGGCTGGCCGGCCATCAATGGCATGGCGCCGCGCAGCCAGACGTTGCGCAGGCCTTTCTTGAAAAGCACCGTGCTGATAGTGGCGGTGGTCAGCTGGCAGAGAGTCTGCACGATGGCGGGCGACAGCGTCGCCGGAATCGGAACATTTTCCATGATCGTGTCCATTTGGTTTCAGATGCTGGCGATCAGGCCGCCATCGACGCGGATGACCGATCCGGTGATATAGGAAGCCAGATCGCTGGCGAGGAAGGCGACCGTGTTGGCGTATTCCTGCGGCGTGCCGTAGCGCTTCATGGGAATCGTGCCGGTGCTTTCAGCAGTAACCTCGGCAACCGGGCGATTCTCGCGCGCGGCCTTGGCCTGATCGAGGAAACTGATGCGCGCAGTGGCGATGCGTCCGGGCAACACGATATTGGCCGTCACACCGTCGGCGGCGACTTCGCGCGCCAGCGTCTTGGACCAGCCCACCAGCGACAGGCGCAGTGCATTGGAAATACCGAGGTTGGCGATCGGCGCCACCACGCCCGAGGAAGTGCTGGTCACGATACGCCCCCAGCCGCGCGTGCGCATGCCCGGCAAGACACGATCGGTAATCTGGATCACCGACAACACCATGGACTCGAAACTCTTTTGCCACAGCGCCGCGCTCTGACCGGCCGCAGGCGTCGGCGGCGGGCCGCCGGTATTGTTGATGAGAATGTCGACGGGACCGAGCTTCGCCTCAATGGCGGCAATGTTGCTTTCAATTGCAGCGGCGTCGGCCAGATCCCATTGCAACGAGATGCAGTTGACGCCGGCGGCAGCAAGTTCCGCCGCAATCGGTTCCAGCGCCTTTGGATCGAGATCGGCCAGTGCGATGTTCGCGCCTTCTGCGGCCAGGGTTTTGGCGATTGCGCTGCCCAGTCCACCACCCGCGCCCAGGACGAGCGCGATGCGCCCTTTGACTCCGAAATTCATGCTGTTGCTCCTTAAATTATCTTAAAAAAACCGTGCTTCAATGCTGCAGAATCTTGTCCAGGAAATCCCGCGAACGCGGCTGGCGCGCTGTCGGGTTGTTGAAGAATTCTTCCTTGCTGCAGTCCTCCAGAATCTTGCCGCCAACATCCATGAAGATGACGCGGTTGCTGACCTTGCGCGCAAAACCCATTTCATGCGTGACGCACATCATGGTCATGCCCTCGTGCGCCAGGCCGACCATGACGTCGAGCACTTCACCGACCATTTCTGGGTCCAGCGCCGAGGTTGGCTCATCGAACAGCATGACGATAGGATCCATCGACAAGGCGCGTGCAATCGCCACGCGCTGTTGCTGACCGCCCGACAGTTGGCCGGGAAATTTTTCCTTGTGCGCCAGCAAGCCGACGCGTTCGAGCATTTTCAGTCCGCGTTGACGGGCATCCTCGGCATTGCGGCCCAGCACCTTGATCTGCGCGATGACAAGATTTTCGGTCACCGACAAATGAGGAAACAGCTCGAAATGCTGGAACACCATGCCGACCTTGCTGCGCAGCTTCGGCAAATTGGTGCGCGGATCGTGCAGGGCTGCGCCGTCGACATGGATTTCACCTTCCTGAAACGGCTCCAACGCGTTAATCGTCTTGATCAGCGTCGACTTGCCGGAGCCGGATGGACCGCACACGACAACCACTTCGCCGCTTTGAATGCGGGCGCTGCAATTGGTCAGCACCTGCGTGGCGCCGTACCATTTTGATACGTTGTTCAACTCAATCACGATGCAAATGTCTCCTGTAACTTCTTTGGTTCGCCTGTCTTGCGCAGATCCGGTATCCGGAGGTCAGCGGATGATGGCGATCTTGTTGTTCAGTTTTTTCACCGACTTCGAGAACACGAAGCAGATGACGAAATACACGACCGCAGCCAGCAGATATGCCTCGATCGGACGGCTGTAGTTGGAGCCTGCGGTTTCGAATCCCTTGAGCATGTCGTAGGCGCCGATCGCGTACACCAGCGAGGTGTCCTGGAACAGAATGATCACTTGCGTCAGCAGCACCGGAAGCATGTTGCGCAGTGCTTGCGGCAGGATCACGAGACGCATGTTCTGACCGTAGGTCATGCCCAGCGCCATGCCGGCGTAGACCTGGCCGCGTTGGATCGACTGGATGCCGGCGCGCATGATTTCGCTGAAGTAGGCGGCTTCGAAGGCGATGAACGTGATGTAGGCCGAATACTCGGCGCGATGCGTGGCCCCGCCCGGAAAGTACTGATAAAAACCCGACGGCACCAGCAGGAAGAACCACAGGATCACCATCACTGCCGGCACGCTGCGCATGCCGTTGACGTAGGCCGTGGCGGGCGAAGCCAATGCCCTAATGCCCGACAGGCGAATCAGTGCCAGCAG
This sequence comes from Herbaspirillum sp. NPDC101397, assembly GCF_044767325.1. NCBI lineage: Bacteria > Pseudomonadati > Pseudomonadota > Betaproteobacteria > Burkholderiales > Oxalobacteraceae > Herbaspirillum > Herbaspirillum sp. NPDC101397. Next base: position 70,131 of record NZ_JBIWNS010000011.1, on the reverse strand, counting down.
CGTGCCGACCATGATCCCGCCGACGGTCGCCACTAGGGTGAGTTTGACGCTAAACCACAGGCCACCCAGCACGAAACCGCGGATCAGGTCCCAGCTGTAAAAGGAAAAATCGAGATGCATGTCACTGTCCTCCGCCGCTGAAGCTAAAGCCGGGAATGCGCAGGCGGCGTTCGACGAAGGCCATGACGCGGTTGATGCCGAACGCGGAAACGATGTACAGCACGGTCACGCCGAAATAAATTTCGATGCCGCGCGAGGTCTCTTCCTGCGCCTGCATGGCGAACATCGTCAATTCAGTTACCGACACCGCAAAGGCGACGGAGGAATTCTTGATAATGTTCATGGTCTCGCTGGTGAGCGGCGGGATGATGATGCGAAACGCCATCGGCAACAGCACGTAGCGATAGCACTGCGCCGTGGTCAGGCCGAGCGCCATGCCGGCGTAGCGCTGACCACGGGGCAACGCCAGAACGCCGGACCGTACCTGCTCGGCGATGCGCGCCGAGGTAAACAGACCAAGCGCGATCACCACCAGCACGAAGCCCGGCACATCTTTCATCCAAGGTATCAGCGCCGGCACGACGTGATACCAGATGAAAATCTGCACCAGCAAAGGAATGTTGCGAAACAACTCAACCCAGCCGTTGCCCAGCCGGACAGCCAACGCATTGTTCGGCAAGGTGCGTGCGGTGCCGACGATGAAGCCGATCAGAATCGCCACTACCAGCGCCAGCATGGCGACCTCGAGCGTCCAGCCCCAGGAATAGATCATCCATTCCAGATAGGTGGCGTGCTTGCCGCCGGGGTCTTGCATAAAAACTTGCCAGTCGAATGTGTTCACTTGCTGATTCTCATTGAAGTCTGTCGTCAATCCGGAGCGTCGGACGCTGCTTCCGGTGGGTAGCTGCGCCCGACCAGGCACGAAAGTCGTACCGGTGCATCCCGCTTATTTCTTCATGTAGTCTTCGGTTGGCTTGTCGTTGGGATGCGCCCAGGCGTCCTTGGTGGCATCGGAGGGGGGCAGATTGACCACGACATTGGCTGGCGGGATCGGCTTCATGAACCACTTGTCGTACAGGCGCGCCACTTCGCCGGATTTGAACTGCGCCCTGAGACTGTCATCCACGGCTTTCTTGAAAGCCGGATCATCCTTGCGCAGCATGATGGCGATCGGTTCCACGCTGAGCACCTCGCCGACGATCTTGAAGTCCTTCGGCGCTTTCGCCTTGGCGATGAAGGCGGCCAGCGTGGAGGCATCGATCACGTAAGCGTCGGCGCGACCCGATTCCAGCAGCAGGAAACTGTCGGCATGGTCCTTGCCCTGCAGCTCGCGGAATTCAATGCCGTTGGCGCGTTCGTTCTTGCGCAACAGTTGAACCGAGGTGGTGCCGGTAGTGGTGACGACGGTCTTGCCCTTGAGATCACGGATCGAGTTGATGCCCGAGTTGGCCTTGACCGCCATGCGCACTTCTTCCACGTAGGTAGTGACCGCGAACGAGACTTCGCGCTGACGCGAGGCGTTATTGGTAGTGGCGCCGCATTCGAGATCGACGGTGCCGTTCTGCACCAGCGGGATACGGTTTTGCGAGGTCACCGGCTGATAGCGTGTTTCCAGCTTGGGCAGGTTCAGTTGCTTTTGCAGATCCTTGATGATGTTGGCGCACACGTCGTAATGAAAGCCGGTGTACTTGCCGTCGCCCAGCGAATACGACATCGCCGTCGATTCGCGCACGCCCATGGTGATCGTGCCGCTCGCCTTGATGCGCGACAGCGTATCGCCGGCCTGGGCGAATACCGATGACGTACAGGCGCATGCAGCTGCGGCGACGGTCATTACAAGTAGTTGCTTTTTCACTGTAGAACTCCCCTGATTGGTGGTGACGGATGTGCTCAGCGAACGCGCTGAGCTTGCGTGCTGCCTGTTGCGGTATTGCTGCCTGAATCTGCTGCTGCCCGGATCGTCATCTGCCGGGTTGTCGCTTCGTTGCGCCGTCGGATAAGGACTGATCCATTTCTTCGGCCGGCTGCTTCAACGTCGCTGCGCTGACCTCTTGCGCCGGCACGCCGGCGACGGTGGTCTGCGGCGCCACGTCAATCAGAACTACACTGCCGGCACCTACCTTGGCGTGCGCGCCGACAGTGATATTGCCCAGCAAAACTGCGCCGGCGCCGATCAGCACTCCTTCGCCTATCTTTGGATGGCGATCGCCTTTCATCTTGCCGGTGCCGCCGAGCGTGACGCCTTGCATGACGGATACGCCGTTGCCGATCACCGTGGTTTCGCCGATCACGATTCCCGTGGCGTGGTCGAACATGACGCCGTGACCGATGTGGCACGCAGGATGGATATCGACGCCCAGCACGCGGCTGCCGAGACTCTGCAGGTACAAAGCCAGGTCCTTGCGCCCTTCCTCCCACAAGACGTGCGTGACGCGATGCAACTGGATCGCCTGAAATCCTTTTTGATACAGCACGACCGACAAGGCCGATTCGGTCGCCGGATCGCGCCGCAGCACAGCCTCGATGTCGAGCGCCGCCCATTCCGGCAAGGCTTGCGCCACGCTGTAGACGTGACGGAATAATTCTTCGAGCGCCGACGTCGCGATGTCCGGCCCCGACAACCGTCGCGCCAGCACGCGCGCCAGGATGTCGGCTAGGGTCGCCATGCCGGCGTCGTCGCCCACGGCGCTGCGGCACATCTGCGCGAGCAGGGGTTCGCGCAGGGCCAGTGCATCCGCTTCATGCCACAGGCGCGGCGCCATCGACGCAGCATCGCCGCCATATGGGCGCGGACGAAAGTCGGCATTCATCGGCGTACCTGTTCTCTTCTCAGCGCAGCGCTTCGCACGCCGCCACGATGCGACGGCAAGCTTCACGCACGGTATCGATGGAGGTGGCGAACGACACGCGGAAGGCCGGTGACACGCCGTACGCGGCGCCCTGCACGGTGGCGACCCGATGCTCATCGAGCAGATACATCACGAAATCGCCATCGTTGTCGATGCGCTTGCCTTGCGGCGTAGTCTTGCCGAGATGGGCGGCGCACGACACGTAGGCATAGAACGCGCCTTCCGGCGGCGAACATTGCAGGCCCGCTTTGCCGTCGAGCAGCGAGACGATCAGATTGCGACGCGCCTCGAATTCCGCCAACCATACCTTGAAGAAATCCTTCGGTCCCTTTAGTGCCGCTGCGGCGGCTGCCTGGCTGACCGAAGAAGGATTGCCGCTGGTCTGCGATTGCAGTTTTTCCATCGCCTTGATCAAGGGCTTCGGGCCGCCGGCGTAACCGATGCGCCAGCCGGTCATGGCAAACGCCTTGGAGACGCCGTTGACGGTGAGCGTACGATCGGCCAGCGCAGGATTGGCCTGCGCAAAGGAAACATAGCGCGCGCCGTCATAGATCAGATGTTCGTAAATGTCGTCCGTCAGAATGTAGACCTGCGGATGCACTGCCAGCACTTTGCCGAACGCCGCCAACTCTTCGGACGAATAGATCGCGCCGCTGGGATTGTTCGGCGAGTTGAGCACCAGCCATTTGGTGCGCGACGTGATGGCGTTCTGCAATTGCAGCGGCGTGATCTTGAAACCGTTTTCTGCGGATGTTTCCAGGAACACCGGCACGCCGCCGTTCAGCCGGACGATGTCGGGATAGGACACCCAATACGGCGCGGGGATGATGACTTCATCGCCGTCGTTGACGGAACAGGCGAGCGCGTTGTACAGCACCTGTTTGGCCCCCGCACCGACGGAGATCTGATCGGGGGTGTAAGCCAGATCGTTTTCTTGCTGGAATTTTTCGCAGATCGCCTGCTTCAGCGCAGCGGTGCCGTCGACGGCGGTATAGCGCGTCTGCCCGGCCAGCATTGCTGCGTAAGCCGCTTCGATGATGTGCGGCGGCGTGGCGAAATCCGGCTCTCCGGCGGCCATGTTGCAGACATCGATACCGGCGGCGATCAATTCCTTGGCGCGGCTCATGGCCATGATGCTGGGGGACGGGCTAATCAGATTCAAACGGTCGGCGATGAAAGTCATGGGGTTCGATAAGGGTCAACAAAAACGGTTGTCGGGATGCGTCAATAAAATGGGACTGACGTGCAGACCAGCGCGTTGCGCCTGATCTGCAATCAAGATACTTGCGATGATCTTAAGCACCACGAATACATTCCACAAGGGAATAATTTTCCAAAATAACTGGAGTTAAATTCATATAAAATGCGCACAAGCTCATTTCCGGCAAGCACACTCATGATCACCATCAAACAACTGGAAGCGTTTTACTGGTCGGCAGAACTGGCCGGACTGGAAGCGGCTGCTGCGCGCCTGAACACGACGCAATCGGCCATTTCAAAACGTCTGCAGGAATTGGAGTCGGTATTGGGCTTCGAGCTGTTCGACAGAAGCCGACGTCGCGCGCAGCTCACCCCACGCGGCGAAGAGTTGCTGTCGCACGCCAAGGAGATGATTGATCTGCGCACGCGCATCATGGATATGAGCAAGGTGCATCCCGTCGCACCACGAACCTTGCGCCTGGGGGTAACCGAACTGACCGCCCTGACCTGGCTACCGCAGCTCATCCAACGCATCCGGGGCAGCCATCCCGGCGTGACGCTGGAACCGGTGGTGGACACCAGTGCACATCTGATCGAGAGTCTCAAATCGGGAGGGCTTGATATGGTCGTGGTGCCGGACGCATTTCGTGATCCGCAGTTCGACATTGTTCCGCTTGATTCGGTGGAATACTCATGGATGTGCAATCCGACGTACTTGAAAGAAAGCGCACCGCTTCCACTCAGGGAACTGACGAATTACACCATCATCGGTCAGCTCAACGCCTCCGGCCTGGGGATGATCATGAAGCGCTGGCTGACCGACAATCGCGTCAACATCGACAGCACGCTGTCAAGCAGCAACCTTACGGCGCTGGCTTCACTAACCATGTCGGGCATGGGCATCAGCTATTTACCGCGAAAAATTTTCGAAGCCAACATCACCAGCGGGCAACTGAGCGTCATCCATACAACGCCGGCAATTCCGCGCATTCCCTATGTGATCGTGAACCAGAAAGTCGACGCGGACGACTTTCTGCGATTTGTGATTTCCGTTGCAGTCGACACTTGCGATTTCAATCGCGTATTGCCGAACTATTTCTCTGTCCGATAGCATCTTTTTGCACCGGCCACGTGCGGCCCGGTCATTTCAACCAGGTCATCTCCGTTGTTTTCCCATCGAGATAGTCTGCATTGAGCTCGGCAATATCGCGCACGTAGTCCCAGAGCGCCCGGATGCGCGCCAGTTCACGGCGCTCGGGCGGCGCGACCAGCCACAGCGAGCGGGTGATGTCGACCTTGTCCGGCAGGATCGGCACCAGGTTGTCCGTCACGCTGCCGAGGAAGCAGGGAATGATGGCGATTCCCAGCCCCGCTTTTACCGCTTGCGCCTGCGCGACGACGCTGGTGCTGCGCAGGCAACGCGGCAGCGATGAACTCCATTTGTGCAAATGGAATTGTTGCGGCGAGAACAGAAGGTCATCCACGAAATCGATCCAGCGGTGATCCTGAAAATCCTCGACGCGCCTGATCGGCGGATGGCGCTCCAGGTACTCGCGGCTTGCATAGGGCAGCAGGCGGTACTCGCCCAGCTTCCTGGTGACAAAACTGTTGGTCCTGGGACGATCCAGTGCGACCGAGGTATCGACTTCCCTTTTTGAAATATTCAGCGATCGCGGCAGCGGCAGGACATCCATGTTCACGGCCTGATGGCGCTGGCAGAAATTGGCGAGGTGCGGCATCAGGAAGAAGGTGCCGAAGGCTTCCGTGGCGCCGATCCTGATCTCTCCGCTCAGCTCCATGCGATCGCCCTGGGAGACCTGCGACTCGATCACGGACAGCGTGCTTTCGAGCTTCTCGGCGTGCTCCAAAAGATGATGTCCGGCCGTGGTCAGACGCAGCCCCTGGGCGCTGCGATCGAAGAGCTTCGCGCCGACGTCCTTTTCCAGTTTTCCCAGTCGCCGCGAAACGGTCGACTGACTCATCTTCAGCAGGTGGGACGCCTCGAGCCCCGACTGGGTGCGCGCTGCGGCAAGAAATACCCTGAAATCATCCCAATCGAAATTGCTCATTTTTTGTCTCCCATGGCTATCCATATTTGCATAACCATCTTCCGTTTTCGTCTGTAGCAAATGCAAAATTTGCAAACTATGATGATTATCACTTTTTAAGAAAAAGCGGCAAGAAGAAAAATTTCCACAGACAGAGGCCGCGCAAAAACTGTCATCGACAGCACGCCGAATGTTTATTCAGCGATCTCTGAAGATCCTTATTTTGTTTTGCCCCGGAGACAATGTGACGAACATCACCCAGCATTTTGCCGACCTCGACGAGGTCACGCTGCACTACCTCATGGCCGGCAGCGGCTTCCCCGTCGTTTTGCTGCATGGCATTCCGCAGACCTCCCACGAATGGCGGTATGTGATGCCTCACCTGGCGCAGCACTATCGCGTGATCGCGCCCGATTTGCGAGGCCTGGGCGACTCGTCCCGGCCAGCCGCCGGCTACGACAAGAAGACCGTGTCGAATGACGTATGGCGCTTGCTGAAGAAACTGGGTATCGACGCCTTCCATCTGGTCGGACATGACTGGGGTGGACCGACCGCTTTTTCGCTGGCGGCGCAGCATCGGGATGCAGTGAAGAAGCTGGCGATTCTGGACGTGGCAATTCCCGGCGACGGCGCCGACTTTTCGCAGAACGGCCGACGTTGGCATCACTCTCTCTTTCGCACCCCGGATCTTCCGGAAGCACTGTTCCAGGACCGGGAACATCTGATCATCAACTGGTTCTTCGAAAACTACGGCTACCGGCCGAACTGCATCAGCGAAGAGGACCGCAGGGAATACCTGCGCACTTATGTCAAACCGGGCGCGATGCGGGCGATGTATTCCTTCTATCGCGCGCTTCCTCAGGATGCCGAAGACAACCAGGTGATGCTGCAGAAGGACGGAAAGTTGCAGATGCCGGTGCTGGCGCTTGGCGGCGCCAGAGGATTCGGTCGCGGGATGGAAACGCTGGAATCCCTGCAACGCGTTGCGGAAGATGTGCGGGGCGGATTGATTCCCGACGCCGGCCATTGGGTCACGGAAGAACAACCGGAGTTCATTGCCAACGAGCTCCTGAATTTTTTTGCCGAAAACTGAGCACAAAACGAAAACGAGGAGACAGACATGGACATCAACCGACGCAAGCTCATCCTTACCGGCGCAGCCGCCGCCGGCGCTTCAATCGCCTTCCCTTCGCTGGTCTGGGGGCAGGCGCAATTCAAGATGAAATGCGCCAACATCATGCCGGCCGATCACCCGCTCAATATACGGCTGACGGAGGCGAGCGCCAGGATCAGGGAGCTGACCAACGGCCAGGTCGAGATCGGCATTTTTCCGTCCAGCCAGCTCGGCACGGATGCGGACATGTTGTCGCAGGTGCGGGCCGGCGCGATCGACATTTTCGTCCAGTCGGGGCTGATCCTGGGATCGCTGGTTCCGGTGGCTGCCATCAACGGCATCGGCTTCGCGTTCTCCGACTATGCAAAGGTATGGCAGGCGATGGACGGTCCTTTGGGGAAAAACATCCAGGCGGCCTTCCTGAAGTCCAACCTGATTGCGTTCGACAAGATGTGGGACAACGGCTTCCGCCAGGTCCTGTCGTCGTCCAAACCCATTCGCACGCCGGACGACCTGAGAGCCTTCAAAATCCGCGTCCCGCCCAGCCCTTTGTGGACATCGTTGTTCAAGTCGCTTGGCTCCGCGCCGGTGTCGATTCCTTGGGCCGAGACTTATTCTGCACTGCAAACCCGGATGGCGGACGGTATCGAGAATGCGCTGGCGACCATCTACTTCTCCAAAATGTATGAGATCTCCAAATACGTCTCTTACACCAACCACATGTGGGACGGCTTCTGGACCGTCGCCAACAGGAAGTCATTCGAGTCGCTACCGGCATCGTCGCGCGATATCGTCGTCAAGGTATTCAACGAGGCGGCGGTGAAACAGCGCACCGATGTCGAAAAGCTGAATGGCGAACTCGCCGGCAACCTGGCGACCAAAGGGGTCCAGTTCGCGAAGGTCGACCGGGCGCCGTTCCAGGAAAAATTGCGTCACGCCGGTTTTTACGGCGAATGGAAACGCCGCATGGGCGACGAAGCATGGTCCCTGCTGGAAGCCACCACGGGAAAGCTGGCCTGACTGCGGATCTCTTCGATGCCGGCGCCATCCTCCGCATCGCGCCCGGTGGCCAGCTGCGATCAATCACGACAGCGCCGCGGCGTTGACCAGGCATGTCGCTTGCGATGTGCCTTTTTTTCCCGGCACACTGCCACTTGCTTGCGCCGCGAAGACACCGGAACTTGCTATCCTGTGTTCCGTTATCAATCCTTTCCTCAACCGCCATGAAAACCAATTTGCCTGTCGCGCTGGTCACCGGATCAACCTCGGGCATTGGGGCCGCCATCGCCAGGAAGTTTTCTCAGAACGGCTTTGCCGTCGTGATTCACTCGAGGGCATCATCTGACGCGGGAAGGAAAATTGCGGGGGAATTGCCTGCCGCCTTCTACGTCCAGGCGGATCTCTCGGTCGACTCCGACCGGGAACGACTCGTCGCCGAAGCTGTTGCCCGCTGGGGGCGTCTCGACGTCCTGGTCAACAACGCAGGCATCAGCCGCGTCGTCCCTCACGATGATCTCATGGCAGCCAACTCAGCCATCTGGCGCGAATTGAATGAAGTGAACCTGATCGCGCCGTTCCACCTGACCGCGCTGGCGGAAACGGCGCTCCGCAATGCCGCAACTTCAGGCCGCCCCGCTTGCGTTGTCAATATCAGTTCGCATGCCGGCGTTCGACCAAAAGGTGCATCGATTCCCTATGCGGCGACCAAAGCGGCGCTGAATCACGTCACGAAATTGCTGGCCCTCTCCCTCGCGCCGGACATCCGGGTCAATGCGATTGCTCCCGGATTGGTGGATACGCCGCTCACCGCCGAATGGGTTGCCGCGCAAGAGCTGTGGCGCACCCGCTCGCCCATGCGCAGAGCTGCCGCTCCGGAAGACATCGCCCAGTTGGTGATGATGCTGGTGGAGAGCGATTACCTTACCGGCGAGATATTGCTTGCAGATGGCGGCCTGAATTTGACGTGAGCGCAATGGGCTCAGGGCTGGATCAGTCACGATTCGTCAGAGACTGTCTTTGTCCGCCTGCCCACCACCCCTGCCCCCTGCCCTGCTTCTGCTCATGCCGCTGCGACGTGAGCGGCCGCGCGCCCGCCGTGCAGGCCAGGCAAACCTGGTCGTTCCCATAAATTTTCAATTGGCATTGAACATTCTTCGGTGTGACGCGTTCATACCTGCTTTTGGCCGGAAGATCGGTCAATGCCACTATTTCAAAGACGACAAGGTTATCAATGCGAAGACGAATGCAATCGCTGGCGGCGCTCCTGCTGCTGTCCGCTTCCGGCGCTGCGCCCCTGGCTCAGGCAGCCGACGCCGCGGCGCTCTGCGCCGCCGATCTGAAGGTGGACAAGGAAAAGCTGGCGGCGCGCCTGCTGGCCGCTTATCCGGTGAGCACCGCCTACCTGGCGGTGGGTGAACATCCGGCGCCGCTGTCGTCCTACCGGGCGCTGGCGTCATGGCTGCTCAAGAAACGCGCCGCCGAAAAACCGTCGGGCGGCGCATGCAAAGGCGACAGTTGCAACGCCGACCACATTGCTGACGACCTGCAGAATCTGCTGGATGGCAAGGACGCTCAATTCAAGCCGACCGGTGGCGCCGGTGCCAACACCTTCTTCGACGCCGACAATCAAAGCAGCCTGACCTGCGTCCAGAGCGACGCGCAGCTCAAGCTGCCGCATGCTGCGTCGGCCGCCGTCATGACCGCCGCGCCGGCTGCCGGGGCGGCCGCAGCGGCTCCTGCAGCCGCTCCCGCATCCGTATCCGCCGGTACCGCAGCGCCGGCAACGCCGACGTCGCATGAACCAAGCTGGATGGATCCGGTGCGCGTTCGCGGCAACCCCGATCAGCTGTCCATCGATCGCAGCAACCAGGCTGCGTATGCATCGGTCGACCGCGCCCACCTGACGCTGGCCAATGACGACGTGGCGCAATCGCGCACCAACGACATCGTGGTGTTCACCGGGTATTCCTTCGACAAGCGTCCCATGGACGGCAACGGCAGCACTTACGAGGCGGTGCCTTACGTCGGCTTCAAGCAGAACCGCATCACCAACTACAACGGCGGCGCCATCACGGTGGACACCACCCGTACCGGCCAGGCCGGCGTGCTCTCGTCATTCCACTTCGCCCATCCGGGGTCGGCCAATACCGAAGACCTGACGGCGCGGCCGGACTACCTCGTCAACAGTTCCGATGGCAGCCGCCTGCTGACCATCAACTTTACCTACACGATGGTGCGCCCCGGCATCCTCAACGATTTCATCCGCTGGAACAACGGCCTCGCCTTCAAGCCCATCCTGATCGGCCAGAGCCGCAACGGTACGTATCTCGACCGCGGCGAAGCGGCGGTCTACGAACAGCACCAGGACTTCATCCGCCTGGGCGCACAGGCGGGCTTCACGCTGGCCTCGACCAATCCGAAGCTGCCATTCGACTTCACCACCACCTATACCGGCCTCAAGGCCTTGCAGGGTTCGCGCAGCATCCATTACTGGAAGGGCGCGCTGACCTACAACTTCAACCAGAACGTGGGTCTGAGCCTCGATTATTCGAACGGCCTGCTGCCGGACACGGGCGACGCCGAGCGCAAGTGGGGACTGGGCATCGCCACCAAGTTCTGAGTTACCCGCGCTCTTGCGGAGCCACAGCAAAAAGGGCACATGCACTTTCGGGAAAACCGAAGTGCACGTGCCCTTGCACGCTGGTGAGGACGTCAATAACGATGAATTGAAAAAGTCTCTTTACTTGTAGAAAGCTTCGACCTTGCCTTTGACCTTCGTCAGCAAGGGATTGCCTTTGCGATCGAGCGCTTTGCCGGCGGGGACCTTGATCCATCCTTCGCTGATGCAGTATTCGTCGACGTCGGTACGCTCTTTGTCGTTGAGCCTGATGCCGACTTCGTGTTCGAAGATGGCGGCATTGAAGTAAGGGCTACGCGGATCGATCGAGAGCCGATCAGGGAGTGGGGGGCGTTGTGTAGTATCGTTCATGCCCATAATTATCGACGATAAGATTGCGCAAAACAATTTTTTGTTTTCTTGTCGGGTGGCGCCAGAGTGGCCGCATTGCTTTCCTTCAATTTTTCTCCTCATGTCATCACTGAAATACCTGAACGCTTATTCCGAACAAACACGCGAGCAAGTGTCGCAACTGCTGGCGCAGGATCGCCTGCGCGAGGTGCTGATGAAGCGTTACCCGAAGGCGCATGATCTGCGCACCGACAAGTCGCTTTACCAGTATGTCCAGGATCTCAAAACCGAGTTCCTGCGCAATGCCGAACCGATCAACAAGGTCGGGTATGACAGCAAGATTCACGTGATCAATCACGCGCTGGGAATGCACACGTCGATTTCACGTATCCAGGGTGGAAAGCTGAAGGCCAAACATGAAATTCGCGTCGCCGCCTTGTTCAAGGACGCGCCGATTGAATTCCTGCGCATGATCGCCGTCCACGAGCTGGCGCATATAAAAGAGAAAGAACACGACAAGGCGTTCTACAAACTCTGTTCGTACATGGAGCCCAACTACCATCAATACGAATTCGACATGCGCCTGTACCTCACGGAGCTGGACAATTCCGGACGACGCCTGTGGGGTGCGGAGAAATAAAGACGCTCACGCAGAGATGCGCGAATAAAAAAGCCCGCCACCGGAATGGGCCGGTTGCGGGCGAGGCAGCCGTGTCGGGCTGCGAGGAGATACGGTATCTGAGTCAGTGAGCGACGCGCTCTAAATATGGGCGTCGCGACCATGCTGCGACACGTCCTTGAAAATGGGAATCAGGCGCAGGCGATGGTCGTCTTCTTCCTCGGCCCGCTGATCTTCGGCGTCGAGGAATTTCAGATGCTTGTCGACCGAAAAACAGGCCCACACGAGGAGCACGTCGAGAAGAATGATTCCGATGCTGGTCAAGCTGATGCTGGAGCCCATGATTGAATCCTTTCGGTCGAATGTTGCGGTAGGAAACGCTGCATTTGAATCAATCATACTCATCAGAATGTAGTCGGCATATCAGTCAAATCCTGATTTCCGAAGGGCAATGATGTTGCCTCCATGAGAACGCGGCAGCCGGTGGCGCGCAACCATGCTCACCTTGCCCCAGGCGACTGGGGGCCGAGCGTCAGCCCCCCAAAAAAAAGCCCGCATGCGCGGGCTTTTTTCCTTGCGATCTGCCTGAAGCATCAGGCGCTGCGGCGTTCATCCCTGATCTGCAAAGCCGGGTTGACCACGTTGGCGTCGACGCCCAGCGGACGCAGCGGCACGATGCGGGCGGAGCCGGACAGCGCCGGATCTTCCAGGCTGAACACGCCGACTGCCTGGTTCAGCCTGCCGGCCTGGTCCTGCAATGTGCTGACGGCGGCGCTGGCTTGTTCCACCAGGGCGGCGTTCTGCTGCGTGACCTGGTCCATCAGCGCGATGGCGCGGTGCACTTCTTCGATGCCGATGCTTTGCTCGTGGCTGGCGGCGGAGATTTCGCCGACCACGTCGGTGACGTGCTTCACGCTGGCGACGATCTGCTCCATGGTTTCGCCGGCCTGGCCGACCAGCTTGGCGCCGGTGTCGACCTTCTCAACCGAGTCATCGATGAGCGACTTGATTTCCTTGGCGGCGGCCGAGCTGCGTTGCGCCAGGCTGCGCACTTCGGTGGCGACCACGGCGAAGCCGCGGCCTTGTTCACCGGCACGTGCGGCTTCCACTGCGGCGTTCAGCGCCAGGATATTGGTCTGGAACGCGATGCCGTCAATCACGCCGATGATGTCGACGATCTTGCGCGAGGATGTATTGATGGAATCCATGGTGTGCACCACCTGGCCCACGATCGCGCCGCCCTGCATGGCGATTGCGGAAGCATTGCGCGCCAATTGGTTGGCTTGCTTGGCGTTGTCGTCGTTCTGCTTGACGGTGGAGGTCAGTTGCTCCATCGCCGAGGCGGTTTCTTCCAGCGAAGCGGCCTGGTCTTCGGTGCGTGCTGCGAGGTCGCGATTGCCTTCGGCGATCTGGGCGCTGATCTCGGTGACGTCGCTGGCGGCGTCGCGGACTTCGGCGACGGTGCGGCGCAGGTTGCTGCTCATTTCCGACAACGCGGCCATGATGCTGTCGCGTCCCTTGCCGAGATCCTTGTCCTGCTCGATGGCGTGGTAGAGCTCACCGCGGTCGACTGCGAAGGCCAGTTCCTTGACTTGCGCCGGTTCGGCGCCAAGTGCGCGGCGGATGTGACGGGTGATCAATGTCGCCAGCACGACGCCGGTGGCCATGGCAATCGCCAGCAGGACCAGCATCAGCGCCTGGAAGCCGTGCGCCAGGTTGCGTGCACGGGCCGATTCAGCCTGGGTCATCTGTTCTTGCAGGTCGATGAACTTGTTGATCGACGCCAGCCATTCGACGAAAGCCGGCTTGCCTTGCTGCAGCATGATCTGGCGGGCGCCCTCGGTATCACCCGAGGTGCGGGCGACGATTATGCGTTGCACCAGCGGCATGGCGCGCGCTTCGATGGCCTTGATGGCGGCGAGGTCGGCGCGTTCTTCGGCGCGGATGTTCTTGCCTTTTTCACCGGAGAAGATAGCGTCCAGCGGTTGCGCCGATTGCTGGTAGTCGTTGTCCAGTTTGCTGATCAGGCCGGTGACGTCCTTGACTTCGGCGTCGCCCACCAGGGTCAGGTCGCGCAATGCGATGGCGCGATCGTGCACGCTGCCGCGGAAGTTGATCGCGTAACGCTGCTTGACGTTGTTGTCGTCGCTGATGGTGCTCAGGCTGCCTTCGATGGCATTGACCTTCATGATGCTGAGCACGGTGAGCGCCACCATCATGGCCAACACGATGGCGAAGCTGATTCCGAGGCGGGCTGCGACGCTGATGGCAGGCCGTGGCGATTGGTTCATGGTGATGCTCCCTGAGGTTGTACGCCGTCCGGAGTCGGCGCTTTTTATCTTGTTTTGGCGGTTGTTCGCATCTTGCGGTGCACAACAACCGCTAGCTGACGCAATCTTAGGGAATATCAATGAATAGTAAAAATTGATAGTTTTCATCAATTCAATAGTTTTTATACACAACCCTTTCCAGTGCTGGATTAGCGCCGGATTTCCAGGTGGAAATGAGGTTGAACTGGCAGAAATGGTCAGAAATCTTTTTACAAAAATACAAGAAAGAGCAATGAATGCCTGCGCGCGCTGCTCTGCCGACACTTTATGCAAAGAAATCATCGACCGCCGCCGGCCGGGCCTTGCGCATTACAATACGTTCCTGTTTGATTTCATTGCGCGCCATGCTGACCGTTGTCTCGATTCTCACCACGACCGCCCTGTTCAGCGTGGCGATGCTGCTGGTGCTGGGATCCCTGCTGCGTTCACCGGTGGCGGGTGTGCGCGAATGGTTTTTCGCCAACCTGGCAATGGTGGTGTCGCTTCCGTTGCTGGCCTTGCGCAATACAATTCCCGATGCCATTTCCATCGTCGTTGCCAACGTCATCGTGTCGCTGGCGGGCGCCTTCTATTACGCCGGCTGCGCGCGTTTTCTCGGCCGCCCGACGCGGTGGAAGCAGATGCTGGCCGGCGTGGCGCTGGTCGGCGTCGCCATGGTCGTGTGGCGCTACGTCGACGCCAACCTGCCGCTGCGCGTTGCCGCCTCCACCAGCTTCAACGCCATCATCTGTACTGCCGTCGGCGTGATCCTGCTGCGCCATCGCCCGCGCGATCGCAGTCCATATAATTTCTGGTTCGCGGCGCTGATGGCCTTCCTGTTCGCGGCGACGCAATTGGTGCGCGGCCTGTACTTCCTGACGCTGGCGCCGGACGAATCGCTGGCCATGCTCAACAGTGTCTGGAACATCAGCTTGCTGACCGTCGGCGCGGTAGTCATGCCGACGCTGACGATGATCGCGGTGATGATCGTGCATGACGCCATGCTGGCCAAGGTCGAACACGCGCTCAACCACGACCACCTGACCGGTGCGCTCACGCGCAAACGCTTCGAAACCATCGCGCGCGATTTGCTGGCGGAAGGGCAGCCGATACAGCCGACAGCGCCGCCGGTGCTGCTGCTGATCGATCTGGATCATTTCAAGCGCATCAACGACACCCATGGCCACGCCGGCGGCGACGACGTATTGCGCGCCTTCGTGCAGATGGCGCGCGGCGTCATGCGGCCGGGTGATGCGCTGGGGCGACTGGGCGGAGAAGAGTTCGGCTTGCTGTTGCCGGCCACAAGCGCAGCCGATGCCGCTGCCATGGCGGAGTCGCTGCGCGCACAGGCGGAAGCCCAGATCGTGTCGGGCCAGTTCGGCGCCTGCCGCTACAGTATCAGCATCGGGGTCGCCTTTGCGCGACGCGACGACAGTCCCGACCGCCTCAACGCGCGCGCCGACCGCGCTCTGTACGTCGCCAAGAATGGCGGCCGAAACCGGGTGGCGATGGAAGAAACACAGCCGGAAACAAAACTGCCGGCAAACGCCGGCAGGAATGTGGTGCGGGCCTGACGCTGCCTGATCAATCGGCGGCGCGCAGCTTCTTCACTTCCGCGTCCGATGGTTGCAGGCTGGCGCCGTCGACGTACACGAAGCTGCTCATGATGCCCTTGCCGTCCTTGACGCCGGTGCGGCCGACGAAAGCACCCAGCGTCGACTGGTGATCCTGCGCGCGGTAGGTGATGGTCGCCACCGGCGTCTCCACCTTCAGACCTGAAAACGCTGCCGCCAGTTTGTCCGAATCGGCGCTGCCGGCTTTCTTCAGCCCGGCCGCAATCGACATCAGCGCGCTGTAACCGACCAGCGAACCGTTGCGTGGATAGTCGTTGTATTTCTTGCGATAGGCGTCGACGAATTTCTTGTGCTCGGGCGTATTGATGGCGTACCACGGGTAGCCGGTCACGAGCCAGTTGCTGGGCGCTTCCGCGCGCAGCGGGTCGAGGTATTCCGGCTCGCCCGACAGCAGCGACACCACTTCGCGTCCTTCAAACAGACCGCGTGTATTGCCTTCGCGCACGAACTTGCCGAGGTCGGTCGCGAACAGCACGTTGAAGATCGCATCCGGCTTGGCGTCCGCCAGGGCTTGCGTGACCGCGCCGGCGTCGATCTTGCCCAGCGGCGCCGCCTGCTCGGCGACGAATTCGATGTCCGGCTGCGTCGCCTTCATCAGCGTCTTGAAGCTGGCGACGGCGGATTGGCCGTATTCATAATTCGGATAGACGATGGCCCAGCGCTTCTTCTTGAGCTTGGCGGCATCCTTGACCAGCGACGCCACCAGCATGTAGGTCGAAGGACGCAAACGATAGGTGTACTTGTTGCCGTTGTGCCAGACGATCTTGTCGGTCAGCGGTTCGGCCGCGAGGAAGAATATCTTGCGCTGCTTGGCGTAGTCGGTCAGCGCCAGACCGGTGTTGGACAGGAAGCCGCCGAACAGAAGCGACACCTGTTCGCGCTTGACCAGCTCTTCGGCCACACGCACCGAGTCGCCCGGATTGCCGTTGTCGTCGCGCGAAATCACTTCCAGCTTCTTGCCGAGCACGCCGCCTGCGGCGTTGATTTCTTCCAGCGCCATTTCCCAGCCCTGGCGGTACGGCTCGAGGAAAGCCGGCTGTGCCTTGTAGCTGTTGATCTCGCCGATCTTGATGGTGGCCTGGGCGGCGGCGTTGCCGGAAAAACCTGCGGTGGCCAGCACCGCCGCAACGGCGGTGAACTGCAGTATGTTCGTAAAGCGGAGTCGCGAATTCATGGTGTCCTTCCCGGTAAAGACGACAAGTATAGCGAGCGTCGGGAATTTGCACCTGTACGCGTCCTTGTTGCAGGAAGGAAAATATTCAGCATGTCAGCAACGGCGGACCCGGACGGCCGCATTGCAGGAAGCCATCTGCGCACGTATCATGGCGGAGTTTTGGTGCTCGCGGTCAGATTCCTTGACCGCAGTTAAACGGGAAACACGCGCTGTGTATTAGTTTGTTGCAGCGGCAAACGTGTGCTGTCCCCGCAACGGTAAAACAGGCGTCGCGCATTGATGTAGCGCGACAGGTTTCCTCCATAGTCCACTGTGCCGCTTCAGATTTCAGGCATGGGAAGGCGAGGCGATCGGCCCTGTTAGCCCGGATACCGGCCAGAACGGATGGAAGCGAGCGGCCGGGGTATGTCGTGAACTGCGAAGCACTGCGCACTGCATACCGAATCCGTCATCCGCTCGACCGCCTCCGTTTGCGAGAGCTGTCGTCGCTTGCCGCATTCGTGCGTCCGCCGTCTTCGCACTTCACTCACTCACCGTTTTGCCCGTTTCCTTTGATCACAGCGCGCGGGGATGCGCGCCGTACAAAAACAGACCGCCACCATACACCACGCGCCACGGATATGGCGGTCATCAAAGGGAAGCTCACATGAAACACTCTGCATCGCTGCGCACGGGCAAACCGCGCCTGTCTCATTTGCCGTATGCGCTGGCCGGCGCGTTCGGTACCTTTGCCGCCCTCCACGCCGGCGCCGCCTTCGCACAAGCGACCGAGGCCTCGCTACCCGAGATCACGGTATCGACCCAGGACGGCGGCAGCCTGAAGGCGCCCTCGACCGCCGGCGGCCGTCTCAACCTGACGCCGCTGGAAACCCCGGCCAGCGTCGCCGTCATCATGGGCGACACCATCCGCGACCGTGGCTACCAGACCCTGCTCGACGCCGAAACGCGCTCGCCCGGCGTGACCTCGGTGCCGTTTTCCGGCAACGGCAACAACTCGCTGTCGGCGCGCGGCTTCTACGGCCCCAATTCGATTTCGCAACTGTACGACGGCTTGCAGTTGTACAACGCCGGCGGCGTCGTGACCTTCCCGGTCGATCCGTGGAATGTGGAACGCGTGGAGTTCCTCAACGGCCCCGCTTCGGTGCTGTACGGCACGGGCTTCGTCGGCGGCGCGGTCAACGTCGTGCCCAAGCGGCCCGATCTGAATCTGAAACAGCAGTCCAATGAGGTGCAGTTTTCGGCCGGCTCCTTCGGCACCTATCGCAAGGCCTTCGACAGCACCGGCCCGCTCAGCGACACGCTGGCCTATCGCCTCGACGTCAGCCACGTCAATTCGGACGGTTGGATGGACCGCGGCCGCAGCGACAGCCTGACCGTGTCCGGTTCGCTGCTGTGGAAAGCCACGCGCGACCTGACTCTGACGCTGGCCAACGACTACGCCGATATCCATCCGGGCAGCTACGAAGGCACGCCCATCGTCAACGGCGCCATCGTACCCGGCACGCGCTTCAAGAATTACAACGTCGATGACGCCCAGGTGCGCTTCACCGAAAACCGCACCTATCTGCGCGCGCGTTACGAGCTCAACGACAAGGTCGTGCTCAACAACGACGTCTACCTGATCAAGCACGACCGCCGCTACAAGGAAACCTATACCTACACGTACAACCCGGCCACCGGCAACGTCGCGCGCTCCAACTACCGCGACATCGTCGGCGCACAGACCCAATACGGCGATCACGGCTACGCCACCATCGACAGCGAGCTGTTCGGCAACAAGAACCAGCTGGTGGTCGGCTTTGACCTCAACCGCTCACTCTACGACCGCAACGACAACACCAACGCCGCGGGCAACTTCGCCGGCAGCACCACCGTCAATGCGCTCAACTTCAATCCGGGCACGTTCGCACAGGGCAACTCGCCGGCCATCCGCGCCTTGTATCGCGTTACCGTCGACCAGGCCGGATTGTTCCTGCAAGACCGCTATCAGCTGAACAAGCAATGGGCCATCACCGGCGGGCTGCGCGGCGACAACTACCAGACCAAGCGCGATGACTTCATCACGCGCCTGACCGCCAACGGCAACCAGAATGCGGTGTCATGGAATACCGGCGTGGTCTTCACACCGGTGACCGACACCTCGCTGTACGCACAATACGCGGTGGCATCCGATCCGGTCACCTCGCTGGCCAGCATCAGCGCATCGCAGATGCAGTACGGCGTGTCCAAGGGCAAGCAGGCCGAAGTCGGCGTCAAGCAAGCCTTGTGGAACGGCCGCGTGGAATGGACGCTGGCGGCTTATCGCATCATCAAGAACAACCTGCTGGCGCCGAACATCAACAACACCGCCCTCTCCGACACCGTCGGCCAGCAATCGTCGCGCGGCCTGGAAGGCTCGCTGACCTTCAAGCTCAACGACGACTGGCGCGTCGAGGCCAATGCCTCGGTGCTGCAGGCGCGCTTCGATAACTTCGTCGCCACGGTCGGCGGCAAGGCGACCTCGCTGGCCGGTTACCGTCCGCAGTTCGTGCCGAAACGCACCGGCAACCTGTTCGTGCTGTGGAACGCCACGCCGCAAGTGGAAGCCCGCACCGGCGCCCATTACGTCAGCGATCGCTACTCGGACAACACCGACCAGTCGCGCCTGCCGGCGTACACCGTGCTCGACGCCGGCGTGGCGTGGAAGGCGACTCCGAAGCTGAAGTTCGATTTGCGCATCGACAACCTCACCGACAAGGTCTACGCCGCATCGACCTACGCCGGCACGGCGACGCAATGGATCCTGGGCGCACCGCGCACCTACACGGTCACCGGCAACTATGCGTTTTGACCGGATCATTCCGCTGCAGCAACAGCAGCAGCCCCAACGACGACGGCTGTTGCTGCTGTCGCTGGGGCTGCCGTTGCTGGTGCGGGCGCCCTCGGTCCATGCCGCAGACACCCTTCACAGCCTGACGTTCAAGGACGACGTCGGTCGTGAACTCACCCTGAAGACGCCGCTGAAACGCGTGGTCGTCTTCAACCGCTACACCACCGAATTCGTGCGCGCCGTGGCCGGCATGCAGCCGGTGGTGGGCGTCGACATCGACTCCGCGCGCAGCCATAGCTACTGGCCGACGGTGACGCCGGCCATGCTGGCAGGACAGGGGCAGTCGAGTCCCAATTACGAAGCCATCGTCGCGATGCAGCCGGATGCGGTTTTCTTCCCGCGCAACAGCGACTGGCAAAAGGCGGTCACCGTGCTCGGCCGCTTCGGCATCCCGGTGGTAGTGGTCACTGCCTGGGACGTGCTCAAGCATGAAGAAAACGTCACGCTGTTCGGCCGACTGTTCGAGCAACCGCAACGCGCCACCAAACTCAACGCTTTCTATCGCCGCTACCGCGACCTGCTGGCGCAGCGCTTGCAGAACCTGCCGATGGCGCAGCGCAAGCGCGTCTACATTGAAGAAGTCGGCGCCTACAAGACCCTGTTGAAGGGCTCCGGCTGGCACGACATGGTCGAGGTCGGCGGCGGCGTCAATGTGTTCCGCGACGTCAGCGTCCTCAGCCAGCCGTCGGCGCGCGGCAGTGTGCAGGGCTTCAGCGTCGATCCGGAAGAAGTCGTCGCGCGCATGCCCGACGTCATCGTCAAACTTGAACCAGGCCAGTACGAACCGCATAGCCGTGCGTTCTCGCTGCAAGTACTGGAAGCGGTCGCCGCGCGCCCCGGCTTCGATCGCATTCCGGCGGTGCGCAATCTCCCTGTGCAGGTGTATCACATCAGCTATTACCTGGCAGGCGGTTGTTCCAAGATCATCGGTGCATTACAGATCGCCAAATGGCTGTATCCGGATCGCTTCAAAGACATTGATCCCGACCAGGTCATGCGCACCTGGCTGGAGGATTTTCAACAGGTGCCGGCGCCGGGTGGTTACACCGCATCGCTGGCGGAGCTGCGCAAATGAACAAGACTCTTCTCATGCAAGCGTTGCAGCGTCATCAGCGTCGCAATGCGCTGGCGATGGTCGCCGGCGTCGCTCTGCTGATCGCCGCGATGGCGCTGGCCGGATCGCTGGGCGCGCAAAAATTCGGCATGGCGACCAGCCTCCGCGCTCTGTTCGCGCCGCTACTGCCGGCGGCGTGGCTGAGCGACATTCCGGCGTGGCAAATCTCGCTGCTGCAACAGCTGCGGCTGCCGCGCGTCGTCATGGCGGTGGTGGCCGGCGCCGGCCTGGCGCTGGCAGGCGTGGCCATGCAAGGCATCACGCGCAATCCACTGGTGAGTCCCTACACGGTCGGTATTTCGCCGGCGGCGGCGTTCGGGGCATCGCTGGCGATCTTGTCAGGTGCGACGGGCATCGCGGGCGCCTGGAGCGGCCTGTATATGACCGTCGCGGCCGCCTTCGCCAGCGCGGTATTGTGCGCGACGTTGGTGTTGGCCTTCTCGGCGCTGCGCGGCGTCAGCGCCACCATGCTGGTGCTGGGCGGCGTCGGCCTGACCTATTTGTTCAGCGCGTTGACCGCCAGCGTGCAGTTCGTCGCCACCGAACAGCAACTCGCGGCCATCGTGCAATGGACCTTCGGCTCGCTCAACGGCAGCACCTGGAATGAAGTCGCGGTGGCCGGCGGCGTCTTGCTGCTTGGTGCGCCACTGCTGCAATGGCATGCCTGGGCGCTCAATGCGTTCGCCGCCGGCGGCGACGACATTGCCGCCTCGCTGGGCTTTGCGGTCGGCCGCGTGCGCACCGTGGTGACCGTGGTGGCGGTAATGATCACCGCTGCGGTGGTCAGCTTCACCGGCGTGATCGGTTTCGTCGGGCTGGTGGCGCCGCATATCGCGCGCCTGCTGATCGGCGGCGACCATCGCTGGTTGTTACCCTTCTCGGCCATCGTCGGCGCGTTGCTGGTGCTGTTGTCGGACATGGCCGGACGCCTGTTGTTCGCGCCGGTGATCATCCCGGTCGGCATCGTCGTCGCCTACGTCGGCGTGCCGCTGTTCCTGCATCTGTTGCTGTCGAGCCGGCACAAGGCGGGCCTGTGATGCTCGACATCTCCGGATTGCATTACCGTCATGGCAAGCGCCTGATCCTCGACAACATCGACCTGCAAGTCGGCGCGGGAGAAATCGTCTGCCTGGTCGGCCCCAACGGCGCCGGCAAAAGCACGCTGCTCAAATGCATCAACCGCATCATGCCGTCGCAGCACGCCGGCATGACGCTGGCCGGCGACAATCTGCAGGACATGTCGCGCCGCAACCTGGCGCGCGCCATTGCGTATGTGCCGCAGCATACCGGTCCGGCCATGTCGCTGCGCGTGGCCGACATGATTGCGCTGGGCCGCGCGCCGCACCGCACCTGGAACAGCGGCGATCGTGATCGCCGCATCGTGCTCGACGCCATCGAGCGCCTCAAACTGCAGACGCTGGCGCTGCGCCCCTGCGACGAACTCAGCGGCGGCGAACGGCAACGCGTGCTGCTGGCGCGTGCGCTGGTGCAGCAGGGGCGTTTGCTGTTGCTGGATGAGCCGACCAGCGATCTCGACTTGCATCATCAGCTGGAAGCCATGACCGCCGCGCGCGAAATCGCCGACGCGCAAGGCAGCGGCGTGCTGATCGCCATCCACGACCTGGCGCTGGCGGCGCGTTTCGCCGATCGCCTGGTGATGCTGAGGGAAGGCCGTGTGGTGGCGCAGGGACATTGGCGCGAGGTGCTCACGCCGCAGCACATCGAGGCGGTCTACGGCGTCAGCGCGCGCATCGGCAGCGACGGCGATATTCCTTATGTGATTCCCCTGCGCACGCCATGACCGCTGCGCGCAAACTCCTGATCGCCTTCGACCAGTCGGCTTATTCCGCCGGCACGACGCACGCCGACGCGCTGCGCGATACCTTGCAGCTGGCGCAGCACTGCGAACGGATCGGCTATCACCGCTTCTGGGTGTCGGAGCATCACAGCAATCCCGCCATCGTCGGCAGCGCGCCGGAGGTTCTGCTCGGTGCGCTCACCGCGCTGACCTCGCGCATCCGGATCGGCGCCGCCGGCGTCCTGTTGCCGTTCTATGCGCCGTTCAAGGTGGCGGAACAGTTCAATGTGCTGGAGGCGCTCGCGCCCGGACGCATCGATCTCGGGCTTGGACGTTCGCCGGGCGGTGACGGCAATGCCTTCCGCGCGCTCAATCCCGGAGGCGACGGCGACCGCCTGAAGTTTGAACAAAAGATACGTGAGCTGTGTACGTGGCTGTCCAAGCAGACGCCGGGCGACGATGACAAATTGGCCGGATTGAAGACGCTGCCGCACAATCCCGGCGTCGCGCAAGCTTGGCTGCTGGTGACCTCCATCGACGGTGCGCGTTCTGCCGGCCAGCTTGGTCTGCCGATGTGTTTCAACTATTCGGCAGAACAAAGCGTGGGAATTTCCGAGGCCGCGTTCGACGCCTACCGCGCCGCGTTCCGCCCCGGTGCGTTATGCGAAGCGCCCTATACGGCCATGATGGCCTGGGCGCTGGCGGCTGATACGCATGAAGCAGCGCGCCGCCTGTTCGCCTCGCGCGGCTTGTGGCGCACGCGTCTCGACGACGGTGTGCGCGAGCCGCTGGAGTCGGTGGACACCGCGCTGGCCTATCCCTACACGGCGCAGCAGCGCGAACGCATCGAGCTGCAACTCGAACGTAATTTTGTCGGGACCGCCGACGAGGTCATGGGCAAGCTGCATCGGCTGGCCAACAACGCCGGCGCCGACGAGATCGGCATCACCGCCTGGACTTACGCACTGGAAGATCGCCTGCGCTCATTCGAGCTGCTGGCGCGGGCGCATCATCATTCTGTCCACGGCGATCAGGAGTCAGCGCTGTAGATTTCCGGCGGCATCGTCGGCCACATGCGCGAATTGACCGCTGGCGAAATGCGTTCTATACATCTCTTGATCATCTATTTGATTTTTCTCGTTGGCCCACGAAAATAACCCGGCTTCTGCCGAAGCACGCCCATCCGGAAGGAGCGGAACGCTACTATTTCCGCCCACACTGAACAGAGGCCGACATGAAGAGAATTTTCCTGCTGCTGGCATTGGCCGCACAAGCCGCCGGTGCATCGCTCCAGGCGCATGCACAAGTCCTGACCGAAAAACAGATCTCGCAGGACCTGGCCCGCGACATCGCGATTGCCGCTATTGAGCAATGCCGCAAGGACGGTTACCAGGTTACGGTCGCGGTGGTCGACAAGGCCGGGCAGGAGCGCGCCGTGCTGCGCGACGACGGCGCCGGACCAAGCACCGTGAACACAAGCCGCCGCAAGGCCTATACCGCGGTGGCCTTCAAACGCAGCACCTCCGAGACGGCCCGGCTGATTGCTGCCGACATGGTCAGCGCCAATCTCAAGGATGTCTCCGATGTGCTGATCCTCGGCGGCGGCGTGCCGGTCCTTGCCGGCAACCAGATCATCGGCGCAATCGGCGTGTCAGGCGCTCCGGGTGGGGACAAGGACGACGCCTGCGCGATGGCCGCCGTGGCGAAATTCGCCGGCAAGCTTCAATAGAGACTATTACCTTGCAGGCGAACCTCAGTTACCCATGCCGACGTGGTACTGCTTGTACATGGTCCACACCGAATTCCTGACCTGGTAGGTAGAGAAATTCACATCGCGCAGATCGCCGTGGGCGTCAAAAGAAATCGTACCGGTCAGGCCGTTGTGCTTGATCGCATGCAAGGCCGCGGTCACCTTGCGCGGATTGGCCGAACCGGCGCGCACGATCGCGGCCGCCAGCACCTGCACCTGGTCATACGCCACCGCCGAGTACGCGCCGGGCGCGGCGTTGTAACGTTGCTGGTAATTCTTCTCGAAGGCTTCGAACTGCTTCGACTTGCGTTGATGGGCGCCGGGCATGATTGACACCGTGCCTTCCGCACCCGGCCCGGCCGTCTGCAAATACATCGGCCCCACCAGCGAGGCCGCCGTCACCAGCGGCGCCTCGATGCCCAGCCGGTACATGTTTTGCGCCAGCATCGCGCTTTGCGATCCGAGTCCGCCAAAGAACACCGCGTCCGCCTTGCCGACCCGGATCGCCTTGAGGATGTCGTTGAAGTCGTAGGTCGTGGCGCTGACCGAATTGACGCTGACGATCTTGCCGCCGAGCTTGGTGAAGGAAGCTTCGAATTTCTCCTTGTAGTCGCGCCCGAACACGCTGTCGTCATGCACGATCGCGACGCGGCTCTTGTGCAGTTCCTGCGCGACGTAAGCGGCCAGCACGGCGGCGCGCTGCTCGTCGTAGGCGGCGATGCGGAAAGCGCTGTCATGGCCCTGCTGGGTAAAGCGCCGGGTACCTGAAATGGCGAAATGCGGGATACCGGCTTTCTGATAGATCACCGACGAGCTGACAGCGACCGCGCTGTTGAAAATACCGACCACGCCGGCGGTATCGCTCTTGGCAAAATAGCGCGCCGCGATTTCAGCGATACGCGGATTGGATTTGTCGTCCTGCACCTGCAGCTTGAGCACCAGACGGTCGCCGCCGACGCGCAGGTCGGCGCCGTTGATCTCGTCGACCGCCATCTTGACTGCATTGAGCATGCTGGTGCCGCTGGCGCTGCTCAGACCGGTGAGCGGTCCGGCGAATCCGATGGAGACGTTCTTGTCGGCAGCCATCGCCGGCGACTGCAATCCGGGCAACTGCCACCCCAGCAGCGCCGCCATGGCCAGCAACACCATGCTGCGTTTGCCTTGCTTCTCCATATGTCCCTGTCCTTTCGACATCGCGCTGATGTAGTTATAGGTGCGCGATGGCGATAGTTATATCACTGCGCCCGGGGGCGCCATATGGAGAAAATGAAGGATAAAACCGGGCGATTTCCATCTCACGGCGGATGTTGCCGAAAATGCATCGGGATCAGCGTTGAGGCGTATCGGCCGGATCCCAGTCATCGTAGACCTGCTCCAGCGCGTCACGCAGCAAAGACATGCGCTCTTCGCCGAGCAATCCGCCCATGCGCCGTTCGGCCTGCGCGCTCAGTTCGACGGCGGCGGCGTGGAGTGCCTTGCCGCGCCGCGTCAACGTGACCAGCTTAGCGCGCCCGTCGTCGGGATCGGGCACGATATCGAGATAGCCGAAACCCTCCAGCTGCTCGACCAGGTAGGCCATGCTCTGTTTGGTCATGCCGGCGCGCGCGGCCAGATCGACTACGCGGCTGCCGTCGGCGGCGATGGCGCGAAACACGGCGCTGTGCGCCACCCGCACTTCAGTGAAACCACGCGCCGCCAGTTCGCCGTACAGCCACACGGCCATGCGATCGTAGGCGCCGCGCAACAATGCGCCGAGCGTGCGATGCCGGTCCGGGATGGTATCGGCGCGTGCGGCGACTTTGCTTTTCTTGCCGACGCCGGCCTTGTCGATCTTGCCGTCTTTGCTGCCGACAGCGAGGTGCTTGCTGGTTTTCTTGGTCATGCTCCATCTTGACACATAGACAGACTATATGTCTATAATAGACAGAATAACTGACTTATTTACCAAAAAAGGGAAAGCCGCATGAACGCCATCCAACACAACCTCGACGTCGTCGACCGCCACATCCGCGACGAGGCGCGCGACGTCGACAGCGTGCTGGCGCTGTACACCGACGACGTCGTGTTCGAAGCGCCGCACCGCGCAATCCGGCTGGTCGGCAAGCAAGCCATTCGTGAGATGTATGTCGCCATGTTCGGCGCGATGGCGGAGGTGGAAATCGAACCGCTGGACCGCTTCGCCACCGAGACGCGCGTGGTGGACGACATGCTGGCGCGCTTCCGTATCGCCGGTCCCGGCATCCGCAACTGTCCGCTGTCGGTCGGCGTGCGCGTCGAGCTGCGCCTGATCCATCACTTCACGATGCGTGACGGCCTGATTGCACGTGAACAGACGTTTGAAGTGTGGAATCGGATCCCCTGAAGAAGAAGGTGCGTCAGCGCAAGGCGTCGGCCCACGGATGCCGCGCGCGATGGCCTCGTTCGAACTCGGTGATGGCTGGCAGCATCTGCAGGGTGGCGCCGACCATGTCGAGTCCGTCGACGATCATCTTGCGGTGGCGCTCGGCCAGCGGAAACCTGAAGTCCTGCGTGGCGCTGTGCACTGCGCAGGTATGCAGGTCAATCTCCAATTCATGATGACCGGACGCGACGTCCTGCAGCAAGGCGTCGATCTGCTCCTGCGGCAGCACGATCAGCAGAAGCCGGTTGTTGAGCGCATTGCCGAAAAATATCTCGCCGAAGCTGGGCGCGATCACCGCCTCGATGCCGAGCTGCTGCAAACCCCACACCGCATGTTCGCGGCTGGAGCCGCAACCGAAGTTGGGGCCGCCGATGATGAATTTCGCCGCGCGAAAACCATCCTGATTGAGGATGAATTCCTTGCGCTCGCTGCCGTCCGGATGGAAGCGCAGGTCGTACAGCACGCCGCGGTCAAGTCCCTGCTTGGTGATGATGCGCAGGAATTGCTTGGGCATGATCTGGTCGGTGTCGAGATTGTCGATCAGGATCGGTGCGGCTACGCCGCGCAGTGTCTGTGTTTGCAATGCTTCATGCATGGCTGTCTCCCGCTCCCGGATGCAAGGTCCTGACGTCGGCGATGCTGCCGGCCAGCGCCGCCGCTGCCGCCATCGCCGGACTCATCAGATGGGTGCGGCCGCCACGTCCCTGGCGACCTTCGAAATTGCGGTTGGTGGTCGAGGCGCAGCGCTCGCCCGGTTCCAGCACGTCGTCGTTCATCGCCAGGCACATCGAGCAGCCCGGTTGGCGCCACTCGAAACCGGCGTCAATGAATATCTGCGCCAGTCCCTCCCGCTCGGCCTGGCGGCGCACCGCGCCGGAACCGGGCACCACCATCGCGCGCACCGAGGCTGCCACATGTTTGCCGCGGATGATGGCGGCGGCGCTGCGCAAATCCTCGATGCGGCCGTTGGTGCATGAACCGATGAAGACGCGATCCACCGGCAACCCGAGCAGCGACTGCTGCGCCTGCAAATCCATGTACGCCAGCGCCTGCGCAGTGGCGCCCTCATCCGATGGCGGCGTCAGCGCATCCACCGCGATAGCCTGGTCGGGACTGGTGCCCCAGGTGACGTAAGGCGCCACCTGCGCGGCGTGAAAAACGTACTCGACGTCGAAGTGCGCGCCTTCATCCGAATGCAGCGCGCGCCAGTCTTCCATCGCCTGGGCGAACGCGGCGTCGTCGAGATTGGCCGCATGGCTGCGCACGTACGCGAAGGTGGTGGCGTCGGGGCGGATCAACGCGGCGCGTGCGCCGGCTTCCACCGCCATGTTGCACAAAGTCATGCGCGCTTCGGCCGACAAGGCGGCGATGGTCGTGCCGCAGAACTCCACCGCGTAACCGCGCGCGCCCTGTGCGCCGATGCGGCCGATGATCATCAGGATCAGGTCCTTCACTGACGTCCCCGGCGGCAGCTCGCCGTCGACGCGGATGCGCATGTCTTGCGCCAGGCGATAGACCAGCGTCTGCGTAGCGAGGATGTGTTCGACTTCGGAGGTGCCGACGCCGAAACCCAATGCGCCCAGCGCGCCGTACGTCGTCGTGTGGCTGTCGCCGCACAGGATCACCATGCCCGGGCGCACCCAGCCGTGTTCGGGTGCGATGATGTGTTCGATGCCCTGGTCGTCGTCGGTGGTGTCGAACAGCGTGATGCCGAAGTCGCTGCAATTGCGTTTCAGGTTGCTCGCCTGCAGTGCCGACGGCGGATCGAAGATCACGCGCTGCGCGTTGCCGACCGGATGCGTCGGGATGATGTGCGACACCACGGCCAGCTGCTGGCGCGGACGCAGCACCGGCCGGTCTTGCTCGCGCAGGCTGCTGAAGGCTTGCGGGCTGGTGTATTCGTTCATGATGTGAAGATCCGCGTAGAGCAGCACGTGCTGCTCGTCGAGCACGGCGACCGTGTGCGAGTCGACCAGTTTCTGGTAGAAGGTGCGGGTTGGCATGATGGTCTTCCTGTGGGCTGGCAGAGCAGGTTTCAGGCGTGGAAGAACGGCAGTACTTCGGCCAGCAGTTCCTCCGGCGCTTCTTCCGGGACGTAGTGGCCGCAGGCCAGCGCACGGCCGCCGAGCCGGCCTTCTTGCGTGAACTTTCGCCATTCCGTGAGCGGGTCGAAACAGCGTTCGATGACGCCTTGTTTTCCCCATAGCGCCAGCACGTCGCAGCGGATCTTGTTGCCGGCGGCGAGATCGTGGCGCTCGTGTTCGAGGTCGATGCTCGCACTGGCGCGGTAGTCTTCGCAGATGCCGTGGATGGTGGCCGGATCGCGCAGGCAGCGCAGATATTCGGCGTAGGCTTCGGGCGTGAACGGCTTGAGGCCGGCGCTGCGGCCGCCGATGGTGTGCTTCAGGTAATCCTCGGGATGCGAACTGAGCAGGGTCTCGGGAAACGGCGCCGGACGGATCAGGAAGAACCAGTGGTAATACGCGGTGGCGAATTCCAGGCTGGTCTGCTCGTACATGGCCAGCGTCGGCGCGATGTCGAGCAGCACCAGTTTACGGATCGCGGCCGGATGATCAAGCGCCATGCGGTAGGCGACGCGGCCGCCGCGATCGTGTCCCATCAGGAAGAACTCGTCGAAGCCCAGCGAGGCCATCAGGTCGATCTGGTCCTGTCCCATCACGCGCTTGGAATAATTGCTGTGGTCGGGCAGGCCGGCCGGCTTGCCGCTGTCGCCGTAGCCGCGCAGGTCGGCGGCGATGACGGTGAAGCGCTCCGCCAATGCGGCGGCGACCTTGTGCCAGATCGCGTGCGTCTGCGGGTGGCCGTGCAGCAGCAGCAAGGCCGGGCCGCTGCCGCCGCGTACGTAGTTGATCGTCGTGCCGTTGACCGCGGCGACCTGGCGTTCGAATCCTGAAAACATGGCGACTCCTCGTTGGCGAGCTGGAATGGAGCCATTGTACGGCGGCTTTGCAGGCTTATAATTCACTCGAACTAAGCCTATTAGTTACTTCAATTTAATAATCGGAAACGCCATGAACCATCTCTCCGACCTCGCTTTTTTCAATATCCTGGTCAAGCAAGGCAGCCTCGCCGCCGTCGCCCGCGAACTTGGCGTGACGCCGCCGGCAGTGACCAAACGGCTGGCGAACCTGGAGCGGCGACTCGGGGTGCGGCTGCTCAATCGCACTACGCGCACCATGAGCGTGACGCACGAAGGCGAGATCTACCTGGCCGAGGGCGCGCGCATCCTGGCCGAGATCGAAGAACTGGAACAGACCGTCAGCCGCAGCCGCGCAGTCCCGAAGGGATTGCTGCGCATCAATGCGAGTTTCGGCTTCGGCCGCAAATATGTCGGTCCGGTGGTGGCCGACTTCGCCCGGCGCCATCCCGAGGTCGAAGTGCAATTGCAGCTGTCGGAGCGCGCGCTCAACCTAGCCGACCAGGCTTACGACATCGGCATCCGCGTCGGCGAGCTGCCGGACGCGCGCATCATCGCGCGCAAGATCGCGTCCAACCGGCGGGTACTGTGCGCAGCCCCGGCCTACCTCAAGACGATGGCGGCGCCGGCGGTGCCGCGCGACCTGCAAAAGCACAAATGCATCGTACTGCGCGAAAACGAAGCCGCCTACGGCGCCTGGCACCTGAGCCGCGGCAAGCGCAGCGAGGGCGTCAAGGTGCGCGGCCCGCTCAGCACCAACGACGGCGAAATCGCGCTGGCCTGGGCGCTGGCCGGGCACGGCATCCTGATGCGCTCGGAGTGGGACGTGGCGCCCTACCTGCGCTCAGGACGTTTGCGGGAAGTACTGGCCGACTGGTCGCTGCCGGACTCCGACATCTATGCGGTGTATCCGGAACGGCTGAATCTGTCGGCCAAGGTCAGCGCCTTCGTCGACTTCATCGCAGCGCGTTTCAGCACGCATCTGCATAAGGGCAACGAGCAGCAATCGGCGTGGTAGGAACGCCTTTGCTCAGGCTTGCCACACGCCATAGCCGGCTTCGCGCAGGCCGATCGCCAGTTCCACTTCCATGTCGCGTGCGCCGTCATAAGGCATCGGGTTGTACATTTCGTACAGCTTGGGCAGCAGGCGCAAGCCGAAGTCGCGCACGTAGCGGTTGGACTGGATGCCGGCCTTGTGCTTGTCGAAACGCAGGTCGACGTTAAGACCGGTCATGCCAACGTAGACGCAGGGCTTGCCGGTCACATAGTCAGGGTTGGCCTTGCGGAAGCGCGCCTCGTACAACACGTCGGTCGACAATTCGATGACGTAGACGGAGTAGTGATAGCGGCGCGCCATGGTGAAAAAATCAGGACCGGTCAGGAATGCGCTGCACCCGGACCGGCGCTCGCAGCGGACCTGCCTGGCACGGTCACCAGCAGCATGCCGGCCAATGCGACCGCGAAGGCGGCCAGCTGGATCACGGTCAATTGCTCGCCCAGCGCCAGCACACCGACCAGCGCGGTGCTGACCGGCAGCATCACGGTGAACACGCCGGCGCGCGCGGCCGGTACCGACTTGAGTCCGGTCATCCAGAGCCAGACGCTCCAGACGCTGGCGGCCAGCGCGTAGAACACCAGCAACAGCCAGATGCCCTTGTGCACGGCGGCGAAATCGAATTGCAGCGCGGTATAGAACCCGAACGGCGTCATCAGCACCAGTCCCCACAGATTGATGATAGAGCTGATGCGCTTGGGACTGAGCACGGCGGTGAGCTTCTTGCCGATCACGGCATACGAGGCTTCGCACAATACGGCGGCGAACACCAGCATGTTGCCGAGCCAGGCCTGATGGGCGGCATCGGTGCCGGCGGCATCCAGGCTTGAGGCGTGCGGATTCTTGGCCAGCGACAGCAGCCCGATGCCGATCGCACCGCAGGCCACAGCCATCCAGACGCGCGCGCCGATGCGTTCGCGCAGGAAGATCCAGCTCATCAATGCCACCGCCGCCGGGATCACCGACATGATCACGCCGGCTGACACGGCGCTGGTCATGCTGACGCCGCTGATCATGCAAATCGTGAACAGGAAATTGCCGAGGAAGGATTCGAGGAACACCAGCACCCGCGTGCGCGGTGTCAGCGGCGCTTCGTTGGCGGGCTTCTTCAGCCAGCGCAGCATCGCTACCGCGCCTATGCCGAAGCGCAGCCAGGCCAGCAGAAACACCGGCAGCGCCGCCGCCAACGGCTTGGTCAACGCGACGTACGCGCCCACCATGGACATGCTGAGGGCGAGGCAGGCATAGGCCATCAGGCGGCCGGGAGTGTAATTCATGGATGCGGGCTGGCGTCGGTTGGCTTTCTCCAGGGAAAGCAGCCCTGCATTCTAACGTGGGCGCGCCTCGGTTGCAGGCTGGCGGCAGGGTGGGCCGTGATCCTCGCCAACTTGGTAAGAATTGTAAGCAAGTAATGCCGGGGCTTTTCTTCGTCCGAAAATAGAATATATTCGAATCGTGGCGAGAAATAAGATGCGCCTCAACTGAAAGGACATCATCATGATCAGCAAGAAAATCATCCCTGCCCTGCTTGTTACCGCAGTGTTGGCAGCATCGGTTTCGACTTCGGCCTCGGCACGTGACCACGGCGGCAACAACGGCCTGGCGATCGCCGCTGGTGTCATCGGCGCAGTCGCGATCGGCTCGATGATCGCCAACGCCAATTCGGGCCCTAGCTATGCACCACAACCGGTATATCAGCAAGCGCCGCAGCCGGTGTATTACCAGCAGCCGCAGCAGGTCTACTATCAACCTGCGCCAGTTTATGTGCGCCCTGCCCCGGTCTACGTTGAGCGCGAATATCGCGAACGTCCGGTCTACCGTGAATACCGTCGCGAGTATCGCGACGTGTACTACAGCCGCTAAGCAGACTTAAGCAGCACGTCCCTTCGGGGAAGTACCGGCCGGAGACGGCAGACACAGTGAGTGTTTGCCGTCTCCGGCTTTTTATTGTCCCGACCGTCCATCGCCGGCCTTGTGCAATCCCGATTCATTCCCAGATAGCCGTGAACTCAGGGAATGTAGAACTCATTTCACAAATAGGTGTGAGATGCGTTCTTCGCAGAAAGGGCACTGGCAAGGATGTAGCAGGGGCTTCGTGCAGCATGTTGCACCCTTGCAGGGTGCAACGCGGCCAGCGCCCTTTCTTGGAAGAACCCGTAGGGAGCGGCCTGTTTGGGCGATCTGCAGCGTGACGAATCCGGGTCAAGACGCCCAGTCTTGACCCGGATTCGCGCCTTGCATCTCATCCCAGACAGGACACGCTCGCTCGCATTCACACCTATTTATGAAATGAGTTCTCTATGAACGTCCTCATCTTCGGCGCCACCGGCATGGTCGGCCAGGGCCTGCTGCGCGAATGCCTGCGCGATCCCGCCATCACCACCGTGCAAGTGGTCGGACGCACGCCGGTCGGCGTCCAGCATCCCAAGCTGAAAGAACTGCTGGTCCCTGACCTGTACCGCTACGACGCGGTCGAAGAACAGCTGCGCGGTTTCGACGCCTGCTTCTTCTGCCTCGGCGTGTCGGCCGGCGGCAAGAGCGAAGCTGAGTA
Organism: Herbaspirillum sp. NPDC101397; assembly: GCF_044767325.1. Classification (NCBI taxonomy): domain Bacteria; kingdom Pseudomonadati; phylum Pseudomonadota; class Betaproteobacteria; order Burkholderiales; family Oxalobacteraceae; genus Herbaspirillum; species Herbaspirillum sp. NPDC101397. The sequence continues at coordinate 36,742 of NZ_JBIWNS010000011.1, read as the reverse complement.
CACCCGCATCACCTACGACCTCACCATGGCGGCGGCGCAAACGCTGTGCCGGCTCAATCCGCAGATGAGTTTCTCCTACGTTTCTGGTGCCGGCACCGACAGCACCGAGCGCGGCAGCGTAATGTGGGCGCGTGTCAAGGGCAAGACCGAGAACGCGCTGCTGGCGCTGCCGTTCAAGGCGGCGCATATGTTCCGTCCCGGCGCGATCCAGCCGATGCACGGCGAAGTCTCGAAGACACCTGCCTACCGCTGGTTCTACCTGTTGGCCGGACCGCTGCTGTCGCTGTTGCGCGGAATGTTCCCACGCCACATCACCACCACCGAACAACTGGGGCGCGCCATGATCAATGTCCTCAAGCGAGGTCAGGCCTCCGGCATCATCCACAACGCGGACATTGCCGCACTGGCATGACCGATCGACAATAACTTGATTTGCCGCTAATGCGTTGCGCTGTCTGCAGCGCATTTCGGCACGAAAATCAGTTGTTGTCCTACAGAAATGGCCGCCATCACGGGCCTAAAATGGATCATCTTCATTTCCGCACCGGTGATCCGTGATGAGCAAAAAGGTCGATTACCCCGTTTCCGACATCCGCCATTATCTTGAGCCCGGCCCGATTGTGCTGGTGACATCGCGCTGGCAGGACGAGACCGACGTGATGACGCTGGGCTGGCATACCGTGATGGAATTCACGCCCTCGCTGGTGGGTTGCATCATCGCCGCCGGCAATCACAGCTTCGAACTGATCCGCAGCAGCCGCGAATGCGTGATCAACATCCCCACCGCCGACATGCTCGACACCGTTGCCGACATCGGCAACTGTTCCGGCGCCGAGGTCGACAAATTCTCGCGCTTCGGCCTGCACACCAGCGCCGCCACCAAAGTCAAAGCGCCGCTGCTGGACGACTGCTTCGTCAGTCTCGAGTGCAAGCTTTACGATGATTGCCTGATCGATACCTACAACTACTTCATCTTCGAAGTGGTCAAGGCGCATGCCGCGCCTTCGCCGAAATATCCTCAGACCGTGCACTACACCGGCGACGGCCAGTTCCGTGAAGCCGGACGCAACGTCAGCCGACGCGGCCGCTTCATGCCGCAAAATCTTTAGCCGCAAAAATCCGCGCCAAACAAAAAGGCCGCACAGCAGTGCGGCCTTTTTTACAACGACTTTTTAATCACGCTCAGGCATCGACGCCATGTTCCAGGCGACGCGGTGCAGGCGACACCAGGCGCACGGCCGGCGGCGTGATGTCGATGGCGCGCTTGGCCGATTGCGAGGCGGCGGTCGTCACCAGACGCGCGGCGTCGAGCTTGAACACGCTGACCACCTGCTCCAGCGTCTCGGCCTGATCCTGCAGAGCCTGCGCGGCGGCGGCGGCTTCTTCCACCAGCGCGGCGTTCTGTTGCGTGACGTCGTCCATTTGCGACACGGCCTGGTTGACCTGACTGATGCCGCTGCTTTGCTCTTCGCTGGCACTGGCGATCTCGCCGACGATGTCGGTGACCTTCTGCACGCTGGTGACGATATCGCTCATGGTGGTGCCGGCCTGCTGCACCAGCTTGCTGCCGGAGCCGACCTTGTCGACCGAGTCGTCGATCAGGGTCTTGATTTCCTTGGCGGCGGCGGCCGAGCGCTGCGCCAGGCTGCGCACTTCGGAGGCGACCACGGCAAAGCCGCGGCCCTGCTCGCCGGCGCGCGCCGCTTCGACCGCCGCGTTCAACGCCAGGATGTTGGTCTGGAAGGCGATGCCGTCAATCACGCTGATGATGTCGACGATCTTGCGCGAGGATTCGTTGATCGAGTTCATCGTGTCGACCACCTGGCGCACCACGTCGCCGCCTTGCGAGGCGATGGTCGACGCCGACAGCGCCAGCTGGTTGGCCTGCTTGGCGTTCTCGGTGTTTTGCTTGACCACCGAGGTCAGCTGCTCGAGGCTGGATGCAGTTTCCTCCAGCGAAGCGGCTTGCTGTTCGGTGCGCGACGACAGGTCGGTGTTGCCGACGGCGATCTGTTTGGCGGCGACGCTGACCGAGTCGGTTGAAGTGCGCACGGTGCCGATGACGTCGACGATGCGCGCGCGCAGCTTGTTGAAGGCAGTGGCGGCGTGGCCGATCTCGTCCATGCGATCGACCTTCATCGGCTGCGACAAATCGAGCGAGGCGCTGACTTCTTCAAACGTGTTGCGGATGTTGCGCAGGCTGCCGCTGATGTTGCGGTACAGGGTCAGCGCCAGCGTGCCGGTCAACAGGAAGGCCACGACGATGACCGCGACCATGCTCTTGAACGCGAACTCGTACGCGGCGACGCTCTCGGCGCGCACGTTGTCGACCAGCTTGCCGTTGTAGGCGATGTGATCGTCGATGCCTTTCTTGACGCCGGCGGCGGACAGCGCCAACGGGCTGCCGGCCACCAGTGTGGCGCGCACGCCGTCCATGTCGCCCGCATGCGCGGCGGCGAAGAACGGGATCAGCGCCTTGCGATAGGCTTCCATGTTGACCTTGTCGGCTTCCAGCATCTTGCGATCGGTGTCGTCGAAAATCTGTTCTTTTTCATACTTGGCGACAACGTCGTCGAAGGCCTTGTTGGCGTCGGCCACGGCTTTGTCCAGTGCGGTCTTGTCGCTCAGGTTGGAGAACACGGAGAGGCGATAACCGGCCAGGCGCGTGTCGGCGAGGAAGCCCTTGGCGGCATTGAGGCCGCTGATGCTCGGGATAATGCGGTTCTGTACGGTGTCGAAGCGTTGCTGCGCGCGCTGCAGCTGCCAGAGGCCGTCGACGCCGACAAACAGGAGCGCCAGCAAGGCCACCGAGAGAGTGAGAATAAGGCGTTTGGTGATCGTCATGGTCGTGTCATTTCTCAAAAAGTGAATGGAATCCGCGGCTTCGTGGGCTGCGGTGCTGGCGTTGTCTCCTCCTGTGGGAGGCGATGCTGGCGATTCCGGTGTTGCTGTTATTGACTGCGGTGTTGCGGATTTTTGTGTGTTGCCTGTCTGGTCCTACGCCGCCATCGGAGCGCCTTCAAAGGCGTCCTGCAGCGATTCGCCGTGTTCGCGGCAAAACGCCTTGCCGGCGCGGTAGCCGACGTCGAACAACAGCTGCATGTTCGACGCCGACCAGTCCAGCACCTCCGGCCAATGCTCGTCGGGGATGCCGCTCATGAGGTCGACCTTGAGCAGGCGGCGCAGCGGTTCGCCGGTGTCCGGATGCGTATTGTGTTCGAGTTCGAACAGGCGCATCTCGGTCTTGGAAATCTTCACCAGCGGCGTGATGATGGAACGCACCCAGGCGTCGTAGAGATTGCGCGGCTTGCGGATCAGGCGGTCCTCGCCGAGGATGTCGAGCACCACCAGCGTGTCGACGTCGTCGTGCTGTCCGCCGCTCATCAGGGGATTGAAATTGAGCGTGTCGAGCGCGGCGCCTTCGATGTAGTCGTCGCCGTCGATCTCGGTCGGCGGATACAGGAACGGGAACGACAAGGCGGCGCGTACATGGATCGGCGCGATCTCATCCTTGTCCCAGACCTGCATCTCGGCCTTGCTCATGTTGTAGGCGTTGATGTAGAACTCCGGCTTCATGCGCGCGATGGCGTCGAAGTCGATCGCCTGTTCGAGGAAGGGATGATGCGCACACAGGCCCAGGCTCTTGGACGACAGGTCCGACGGCGACATCGCCGACAGCATCAGGTGCATCCAGTCGTTCCATGCGCCCGAGGCTTCGGCGAAGCGCTGCGTGAAGACGTCGAGGAAAGGATTTGCCGGCATGCCCGAAGCTGCGGCCATGTTCGGCAAGCCGGCCAGCGGCGGCATCTGTGGCATCTGCGGCGGCACCTGGTCGCGGAAACTGCGCGCCCCCTGGCCCGGCTTGTTGAAAATCTTGTAATTGACCGGGAACATCTTGTAGATGCTGTCAGCGACGCCGACCTCGGCCCAGCGCACCAGCGCTTCGCGCGGCGTGCAGTCCAACGGCGCCTGATACAGCAAACCCATCAGCACGCCGGCGCCGGACGCCGAGATCACGTCGAACTCGATGCCCTCGTCGAGGAACGCCGTCAGCGCGCCTGCGATCAAGGTCGAATTCGGCGCGCCGCCGCCGATCACCAATGCTTTTTTTCCCGCCCTGTACTGATTGGTCATGTGAGCCTCTCAGATTTCCCGTTGTGTTTTTTGGAGCAGCGCCCCTTTTGTGGAAAAGGAATGATGCACTGCAAAATTTTCTGTCTGAGGGAAATATAGCCGCAAAGAAACTGGACGGAAGGGACTGGAGAGATTTAATTAACGCATATCAGGTATTCAACGAATGGATATCGTCGGCGCGACAAGGCTTTGCACGATATTGACGATTTGACATGTACGTAATAACGGAGAACTTCTGTCACGCTGCCGTTCACATGTCATGCCTCTGTCATGGTTCAAATGAAACGGCCGCGCCTTCTTGCGAAAGACGCGGCCGGAAATTGCAGCGCAACAGCAGCGTGGATTGCCGCGTGCTTATTTACCCCAGCGCAGCACCAGCGGATCGAGACGACGCGCGATCTTGATCAGGCCTTCGCGCGTGGCCGGATGCATTGCCGCCAGCGGATGGCGCACGGCGTCGGACTTGATGATGCCGCCTTCCTTCATGAGGGCTTTGCACGAGGCCAGGCCGCCCTGGCGGTTTTCGTAGTTGATCAGCGGCAGCCATTGCTGATAGTGCTGCGCGGCCAGTTCGGTGTCGCCGGCGACGTAGGCATCGAGGATGCGGCGGATGCCGTCCGGATAGCCGCCGCCGGTCATCGCGCCGGTCGCGCCGGCGTCGAGGTCGGCCATCAGCGTGATGGCTTCTTCGCCATCCCAGGGACCGACGATGGCGTCGCCGCCGAGGGCGATGATTTCACGCAGCTTGTTGGCGGCTTGCGGCACTTCGATCTTGAAGTAGGAGACGTTGGCGATCTCCTGCGCCATCTTGACCAGCAGCGTGGACGACAGCGTGGTGCCGCTGACCGGCGCATCCTGGATCATGATGGGGATGTCGATCGCGTCCGAGACTGTCTGGAAGAATTCCTGGATGCCGCGCTCGCCGACACGGATGGTGGCGCCGTGGTACGGCGGCATGATCATGACCATGGCGGCGCCCGCGTCCTGCGCGTTGCGGCTGCGCTGCGCGCAGATGCGCGAGCTGAAATGGGTTGTCGTGACGATCACCGGGATGCGGCCGGCGACGTGCTCGAGCACGGTACTGATGAGCGCATTGCGCTCGTCGTCGGTGAGCGCAAACTGCTCGGAGAAGTTGGCCAGGATGCAGATGCCGTCGGAGCCGGCGTCGATCATGAAATCGATACAGCGGCGCTGGCCTTCGAGGTCGATGTCGCCGTGGTCGTCGAAAATGGTCGGTGCGACCGGGAAGACGCCGCGATAAACAGGCGTCGGCGCTGGTTTTTTCTTGCTCATTGTTTGTCTCTCTTCAGTTTGATGCGGGCTACGCCTGCTGGTGCTCGGGTGCATGCTTTTGCGGCATCAAAACGGAAGCGGTCGCAGCTGAGGCTAACGACCTTTCAACAATTGATTGACCTGCTGGAACTCCATCGGCGGGTAGTAGTAGAAGCCCTGGAAGAACTGGCATCCGATCGCTTTGAGGAATTTTTCCTGCACCAGTGTTTCGACGCCTTCGGCGACCGTGGTGCAGGAAAGAATCTTCGCCAGCGACACCACTGCACGGATAATCAGCTCACTCTTCTCGCTGATACCGATCTGCGCCACAAAAGACTGGTCTATCTTAATACTTTTCGTCGGGAAGCGACTGAGCTTCTGCAAAGACGAGTAACCGGTGCCGAAATCGTCGATGGTGATTCCGTAACCTTTGGCGTTGAGCGCCTCCAGATGGCTGATGGCGAGGTTCTCGTTGCCGACCAGTCCGGTCTCGGTGATTTCGAACTCCAGGTGATCGGAACTGACGCGGTATTTCTGGCACGCGGCGTTGACCAGGTCGAGCAGATCGGCGCGCACGATGTCGATGGCCGAGAGATTGATGGCGATCGGCAGGCAGCGGCGGCCCGAGTCCAGTGTCTGGCGGATATACGCGCACACCTTGTCGACCACGAAGGCGGTGATGAAATGAATCGCGCCGCTGGCTTCCGCCACCGGGATGAATTCGGCCGGCGAGACGTCGCCCAGCGTCGGCGAGCGCCAGCGGATCAGCGCCTCGAGGCCGACGATGTCACCGTCCTGCGTGACCTTGGGTTGATAGACCAGGCGCAGTTCGTTTTCGCGCAGCGCCATCACGATCGACTGCTCGATACTCAGGCGCCGCCGGATCAGCGCGGCTGCTTCGTCGTCGAAGACGGTGATGTCCTGGGTGCCGGAGCGGCGTGCCGAATCCAACGCCAGTTTGCCGCGCTGGATCAACTCGTCGCCGCCGGTTTCGCCCGGCCGCGAGAAGGCCATTGCCATCGACACCTGCACCGGATGACGCTCGCCGCCGACCAGCAATTCTAGCGGCAGGCTGCGCCGGATGTGCTCGATCTGGGGGATGGCGTCGCGACTGGCGTGACTGGTCTCGACCGTGAAGCAGAACACCACGCTGCGCAGCCGTGCGATCAGGCTGCCATCCGGCAGCAGCCGGCGCAGCGCATCGGCGAAGGCCACGATCAGCGCATCGCCGGCAGCGCTGCCGTGGGCGTCGTTGACGTACTTGATGCTGTCAAGACGGATCACCACCAGCGCCAGCTGGCGACGCGGCGACATGGCGCCCATCAGCTCCTCGAGTTGCCGTTGCAGCAGGTCGCGGTTGGGCAATCGCGTCAGCTGGTCATGGTTGCTGAGGAAGGTTTCGCGCTCCTTGCTGCGGTCGAGCGCTTCTTCGATGCGGCGCTGCTGCGAGATATCGCGCAGCAGCACGATGTAATGCTGTTCGGAGGTCGTCGAGATATTTTCTATCGCGATGAGACGGCCATCCTTGGCGGAAAATTCCTGGCCGCGCTTGAGCGCCAGGATGTCGGCCGCCTTTTCGGCGGCGCTGCGACATTTGTGCTCGAGCAGCGCGAACAGATTTTCATCCTGGTCTTTTTGCGCTGATTTTTCAGGTGTGCGGCCAATCAGATTGTCGGCCAAGGTATTGGCCTTGAGTATGCGCCCCTGTACATCGCACAGCACGATCGCGCCACCGGCGTTTTCAAAGATTTCCTGGTACTGCGCATGGCTGCTTTCGAGCTCACTGCTGGCTGCGCGATGGCGGCGGACCGAGGCGTCCAGCGCGTGCAACAGGCGGAATACACCGAGCGGCACGCAGATGTTGAAGAACAGGAACAGCAGCGACTGAATGTAGGCGTGCGCATTGGCCAGCGGCGCGGCGAGTCCCGGGTAGACCGGCAGCGGCTCATTGCGCAGCAGCAGCATGAACGGGAAGACGTTGATCGTCATCAGCACCAGCGCCAAGCGCGAACCGAAGAAGATGCGGCCGATCAGCGGCGCCGTGTAGACGAACATGATGCCGTACTTGGCAATGTCGGAGTCATTAATGAAATACACCATGCAGAATGAAGCCGCATAAATCGTCGCGATCAGGATCGCGCTGCCGATCACGGGACGCCGTATCGATGCCAGCACGCCCAGCATCAGCGCGATGAAGAATCCGACCACGACGGCGATGATGTAGTACGCGCCGACCTTGAACGCGTCGATGGCGCTGAGCAGGCCGATGCCGAGTTCCAGCAATAGGCCGGACACCAGAATGATACGCAGCGCGCTCTCTTTCCAGACCGTGTTTTCCGCCGCGCTCAAGGCGTTTTCTTTAAGCAGTAGCCACTGGAACATTGTATTTTTTCTTTGTGTAGGTGTGGTCATGTGGAGCATGCGGAAGCACGTGCGTCGGACGCATGGCTCCCGTTACTGCCGTCGGGCACTGGTTCCTGCTGCGCTTACCTTGGCGAATGGCTGAGGAGTGGCATGCCATCGTGATCGCGGGCGGCAGCAGCGCAAGGGTAGTGCGTGCGTTGCCGGCGTCATCGGTTTGCCCGGTCGAACCCGGTTGGAAATTCGCTCTGATTGAAACCCCGTTAGTTACTAACAAAATCTAGTCCGATTTCGCATAGTCTCACAAATAATTTCCATTCGGCAATGAGAATTCACATGAGGCGATACGCTTGTCTCATTATCGACTCGCATAGAGGGGCGTGAAAGTAATTGACGATCGGGACGAAAATCACTCGCTGTATACCATTGACGGGGATACACAGCCTGAGCGCGATATGGCGCGGCTGATTGTAGGCTCGCATTCCTGACAGGTACATTACGCGCGATTACGCGGGGTCCGAACGTTGCACGTAAAAAAGCCCGCAACAGACGTCACGGGCTTTTTAGGGCTTGCCGGCCGGGAAACTGCGGCACTTCCTTCCCGGCCCGCGTTGTTGTCGCAATCTCAGCGTCAGCGCCTGAGCTTGAACACGCTGACCACCTGCGTCAGCTTGCCGGCCTGCTCCTGCAGCGACTGTGCGGCGGCAGCAGCCTGTTCCACCAGCGCGGCGTTCTGCTGCGTTACTTCGTCCATCTGGGTAATGGCGCGGTTGACTTCTTCGATGCCGGTGCTCTGTTCGGTGCTGGCCGCGCTGATCTCGGCGACGATGTCGGTCACGCGACGCACGCTGGCGACCACTTCCGCCATGGTGGCGCCGGCTTGCTCGACCAGCTTGCTGCCCGAGCCGACCTTTTCCACGGAGTCGTCGATCAGCACCTTGATCTCCTTGGCTGCTGCTGCGGAACGTTGCGCGAGGCTGCGTACTTCACTTGCCACCACCGCGAAACCACGGCCTTGCTCGCCCGCACGCGCCGCTTCAACCGCAGCGTTCAGCGCCAGGATGTTGGTCTGGAACGCGATGCCGTCAATCACGCTGATGATGTCGACGATCTTGCGGGAGGACTCGTTGATCGAGCCCATGGTGTCGACCACTTGCCCGACCACCGCGCCGCCCTGTTGCGCGACTTCGGACGCGGAGACGGCCAGCTGGTTGGCCTGGCGGGCATTATCGGCATTCGCTTTCACGGTAGAGGTAAGCTCTTCCATCGCTGATGCAGTCTCTTCCAGTGAGCCCGCCTGTTGTTCAGTGCGACTCGACAGATCAAGGTTGCCGCTGGCGATTTCGGTCGATGCAGTGGCGATGGTGTCGGTGCCGATGCGCACTTCGCCGACGATGCGCAACAAGCTGTCGTTCATCATCTTCAGCGAGTGCATGAGCTGGCCGGTTTCATCCTTGCTGTCGGAACGGATGTCGGCACCGAGGTCGCCTTCGGCCACGCGCTGGGCGACATCGACAGCCTTGTTGAGCGGCACCGAAACGATGCGCGCGACCCATACCGCAAGCGCCATGGCGATCACGACAATCGCAATCAGCAGGCCGAGGATCCAGTTGCGCGCTTCGTTGAAAGTACGGTCGGCATCCGTGTTGGAACGCTCGGTGCCGTCGTCGTTGATCTTGACCAGGCCGCCCAGTTGCTCGACCGCCTGACGGAACAGCTTGTTCGATTCGCCCTTGAATTGCAGGCGCGCCTCATCCTTCTGGTTGGCGCGCGAGAGCTCCATGATTTTCTTGTTTTCGGCGAGATACTTTTGCATGGTTTGCTGGAACTGCGGATAGAGCACCTTCTCTTCCGGTTCGGAGATCATCTGCTCGTACGACGCCTGGTCTTTTCGGATGATTTCCATGCGCGTCTTCATGGCTTTTTCGGCGTCGTCGTAATCTTTTTCTTCCGTCGCCAGGATGTGCTGCAACTCCGAGATACGGAAGCGCGCCATCGACGCCTGCAGTTGCAGGCCGACCTTGACGCTCGGCATCCAGTTGGTGGCGATGTCGCTCGAGGCCCGGTTGACCCTGATCAGTTCGACGATCGAGAAAGCGCCAAGTCCTGCGGTGAGGATGATGACGGCCAAAAATGACAGGACCAGCTTTTTTGCGATTTTAAGGTTGTAGAACCAGCGCATGTGATTGCCTCGGATGAAGATGGTGAAAATGGTGCGCAGCGGAAAGGACGCGCAAAGACGGCGTCGTCAATGACGGCATCGTCCCACGATGGTACGCATGCGGGCGCCTTCTTCATCGCTGAAGAAGGCGGTTGTTTACCGTTCATTTTTGCGGGAAGTCTGCTCGTAAGGGCCGTGGTTGCTGGCCTGCAAGGCGATTCAGAATTGGCGGCGAAGCATTTTCACATGACAATGTGATCGGATGATGACGTCGTGACAAGACATCGGCGAACGCGTTGCGGTCAGACCCCGTAGATGCGGAAGAAGGCATCCAGCGAGCGTTCGACGGACTCCTTGATCTTGGCCGGCGGCATCGAAGTGATCACGCCGAGGATGCGCCCCTCGGCCCACTCCGCCTCGACCAGCACGCGGAACTGGATCGCTGTCAGCCAGGGGTCAGCTTCGCGCAGCTCGCCGCGGTCCATGGCCCGCTTCATGAATTCGGAAATCACCTGCCAGCCGCGCTTGGGTCCGTTCTCGTAATACATGCAACCGAGATCGGAACGTTCGGCGTTGTAATACAGCAGACGGCGCACCGCGATCACTTCCGGGGACAGGATCAGATGCAGATATTTGTTGGCAAACAGGCGCAGCGTGTCGCGCATGTCGGCGCTGCCGTCGTCCTGGATCAGAATGGCGAACAGCGATTCGAACTGCATGCCGGCCTGCTGCTTCATGACCTGCAGAAAGATCTCTTCCTTGGAAGAAAAATAGTTGTACAGCGTCGCCTTCGAGCCGCCCAGGCGCGCCGAAATTTCCGCCATGGAGGCGCGATCGAATCCGATCTCGTTAAATATTTCCGCCGCGACATCGATGATCGATTGCCGCCGCTCTTCACTCTTCTTGCGCATGTGATGTCTTTGCCATTGCGGCGAAACCTTTGCTTGCCTGGCTTCGCCTGATTTTCCCCGGGGGATGTTGCTTTTTTGTGCGCTTGCAGCATTTACGCCGCATTGTGCCGTTTTCCGTGCCTCATTTTCCCCTAGTTTTGCTTGACGCTCTTTAAAAGTCAATACTATACTGAACTGTACAGTTTACTTATGAGTGGATTTCGATCATGCAAGTTCCATCTATTTCAGGGGATCAAGAAGCATCCCGAGTTCGCCTGCCGGGTCTGCCCCGCCTTGCAACGCTGTCGGCGCTGGCCGTCGCCGCCCTGACGCTGGCCGGCTGCGCGCAGTTTTCCGACCTCGGCCCGCGCGCCGAACCCAAGGCCATCGATGCCTATCAGTCTTCGCAATCGCTGAACACCGTCGATGCAGGCGCTGTCGCCTGGCCCGACGACAACTGGTGGACTGCCTACGGCGACAAGCAGCTCAACACGCTGATGGGCGAAGCATTGCGCGGCGCGCCGTCGATGGCGGTGGCGCGCGCCCGCTTGCTGAAAGCCGAAGGCGCGGCGCAGCAACAAGGCGCGGCGCTGTTGCCGCAAGTCACCGGCAACGCCTCGCTCGATCACATGAAGCAGAGCTACAACAACGGCGTGCCGCCCGACTTCGTGCCACGCGGCTATAACAACGAAGCCCGTGTCACGCTCGACTTCAGCTACGAAATCGATTTCTGGGGCAAGAACCGCGCCGCACTGGCGGCCGCCACGTCCGAACTTGAAGCCGCACGCGCCGACGCAGCCCAGGCGCGCATCACGCTGGCGACCTCGATCGCCGCCGCTTACGCCGAACTGGAGCGCCTGTTCAGCCAACGCGACACCTCACAGGCGGCACTGCAGGTGCGCCAGGAAACCGAGAATTTATTCATGCAGCGCCGCCTCAACGGCCTCGAAACCGAAGGCAGCGTCAAGCAAGTGGTGGCGCGCCGTGCGATGGCCGAAGCCGACCTGCTGGCCGTTGACGAATCGATCGCCCTGCAACGCAACAAGCTGGCCGCGCTGGCCGGCACCGGTCCGGATCGCGGCCTGCAACTCGCGCGTCCGGTAATCGACATGAGCAAGCCGTTCAACCTGCCGCAGGAGTTGCCCGCCAACCTGCTGGGCCGCCGTCCCGACATCGTCGCCGCACGCCTGCGCGCCGAAGCCGCCGCAAAACAGATCAAAGTGGCGCGCGCGCAGTTCTACCCGAACGTCAACCTGAGCGCCTACTTCGGCTTCCAATCGCTGGGCACCAATCTGCTGACGCAATCGGGTTCCAGCATCGGCAGTTTCGGACCGGCGATTTCGCTACCTATCTTTGAAGGCGGACGCCTGCGCGGCCAGTTCCGTTCGGCCAGCGCCAGCTATGACGAAGCCGTCGCCAACTACGACAGCGCCGTCACGCAAGCCTTGCAGGACGTGGCCGACGTCGCCGTCAGCGAGCGCGCCCTGAGCGGCCGCCTGAACCGCACCGAAGCGGCTGCGGACGCCGCCCGGGATGCCTATCGCATCGTGCGCAACCGCTACGAAGGCGGCCTCACCAATTACCTCGATGTGCTTAACGCGCAAGACACGCTGCTGACCAACCTGCGCGAATTGTCGACCTTGCGCTCGCGCCTGTTCGCCCTCGACGTGTCGATGGTCCGTGCACTCGGCGGCGGCTACCAGCACGCCAGCTGAGCGCGCGCCGCACAGCATCGACTCCCTACAGACAAATATATCCACGAAGGAAAACGCCATGTCGCACAGTGACTCCCAAGCCATTCAAACCATTTCCACGACTGACTCCACCACCGGCAACGCATCCGGCAAGCGCAAGAAGCTGTTCACCATTTTCGCCGGCGTGGTCGCCGTGGTCGCCATCGGCTACGGCACCTATTGGTATTTCATCGGTTCGCGCTACGTGACCACCGACAACGCTTACACCGCCGTTGAAATCTCGCAGGTCACGCCGGCCGTCAACGGCATCGTGTCTGAAGTCAAGGTGGTCGATACCCAATACGTCCACCAGGGTGACGTGCTGGTCGTGATCGACAACCGCGACGCAACACTGGCGCTGGCGCAGGCCGAAGCCGACCTGGGTCGCGCCGAACGCCGCGTGCAAAGTTACTTCGCCAACGACACCGGTTTCGTCGCGCAGGTGCAGGCGCGTGAAGCCGAACAAAAACGCTCCGCCGCGCAACTGCTGTCGGCGCAAGCCGACCTGCAACGCGCCGAACTCGACCTGCGTCGCCGCGAAGCGCTGGAAAAATCCGGTTCGGTCTCGGGTGAAGAACTGACTAACGCGCGCACCACCGTGCTGACCATGCAGGCCAACCTGAAGGCCGCCGAAGCCGGTCGGATCCAGGCCGACGCCAATCGCAATGCCACCGTTGGCGCGCAAAAGGCCAGCACCGTGCTGACCGCCAACACCACCGTCGACACCAATCCGGAAGTCACGCTGGCGCGCGCCAAGCGCGACCAAGCCAAGCTGGATCTGGAGCGCACCGTATTGCGCGCGCCGGTCGAAGGCGTGATCGCCCGCCGCCAGGTGCAGGTCGGCCAGCGCGTCCAGGCCGGCACCGCCTTGCTGTCGGTGGTGCCGACCCGCTCCATGCACGTCGACGCCAACTTCAAGGAAGGCCAGTTGTCGCAAGTGCACCTGGGCCAGCCGGTGACGATGAAGGCCGACATCTACGGCAGCGCGGTTGAATATCACGGCACCGTGGTCGGCGTGGCCGGCGGCACCGGCTCCGCGTTCGCTGTGATCCCGGCGCAAAACGCCACCGGCAACTGGATCAAGGTGGTGCAACGCCTGCCGGTGCGCATCTCGATCGACCGCAAGGAACTGGCAGAGAGGCCGCTGAGCGTGGGCTTGTCGATGGACGTTTCGATCGACACGCGCGGCAAGAGTGGCAGCGGTGCCGAAAACACGGCGATGAATTCATCCGCCGCAAAGTCCCCGACTCTGTAATCAGGCGGCAACCATGTCATCCCATTTTTCCGATGCATCATTGAAGCCGCTGGAGGGGGCGCAGCTGGTCGGCGCCGGCCTGCTGCTGGCGGCGGCCAACTTCATTGCGGTGCTCGACACCACCATCGCCAACGTGTCCGTATCGACCATCTCCGGTGCGCTGGGCGCCTCGTCGAGCCAGGGCACCTACGTCATTACCTCGTATGCGGTGGCCGAGGCGATCACGGTGCCGCTGACCGGCTGGCTGGCCAACCGCTTCGGCACGGTGCGCGTGTTCATCACCTCGATGATTCTGTTCGGCGTGTTCTCGGCGCTGTGCGGCATGGCCAATTCGCTGGGCATGCTGATCGCCTTCCGCGTGCTGCAAGGCCTGGCCGGCGGTCCGCTGATGCCGCTCTCGCAAACCCTGCTGCTGCGCATTTTCCCCAAGGAGAAAGCGCCCGCCGCGGTCGGCCTGTGGGCCATGACCACGCTGATCGCGCCGATCGCCGGCCCGATCCTCGGGGGCGTACTGTGCGACCAGTACAGCTGGCCGTACATCTTCTTCATCAACGTGCCGGTGGCGCTGCTGTGCGGCTACATGGGCTGGAAGATGCTCAAGCGCTACGAGTCGCCGCTGCTGAAACTGCCGATCGACAAGATCGGGTTGATCCTCATGGTGATCTGGGTGGCGGCGCTGCAGTTCATGCTCGACGAAGGCAAGGAAAAGGATTGGTTCGCCTCCACCGAAATCGTGGTGCTGGCGCTGATCGCCGCGGCCGGCTTCATCGCCTTCATGATCTGGGAACTGACCGAACGCAATCCGATTGTCGACCTGCGCGTGTTCCGCCACCGCGGCTACACCGCCAGCGTCACCACGATCTGCCTGGCGTTCGGCGCGTTCTTCGGCGCCACCGTGCTCACGCCCTTATGGCTTCAGGGCTACATGGGCTACACCGCGACGCACTCGGGCGAGACCACGGCGCTGACCGGCATCCTGGCGGTGCTGACGGCGCCCTTCGTGGCCAAGCTGTCGACCAAGGTCGATCCGCGCAAGCTGGTGTTCATCGGCGTGATGTGGCTGGGGGCGGTGACGCTGTTCCGCAGCTTCAACACCACCGACATGAGCAACTTCCAGATCGGCTGGCCGCTGCTGATGCTGGGCATCGGGCTGCCGCTGTTCTTCGTGCCGCTGACCGGCCTGGCGCTGAGCAGCGTGGAGGAATCGGAGACCGCCTCGGCGGCCGGCCTGATGAGTTTCTGCCGCACCATGTCGGGTGCGATCGCCACCTCGCTGGTCAACACCAGCTGGGAAAACAAGTCGATCTACTACCATGCGGAACTGGCCGGCCTGGTCGATCAGTTCGGCGACGTCAGCAACACGCTGACGCAGGCCGGCATGTCGCTCGACCAGGCGCGCGCCAACATGGAGCAGATGCTGCAGTCGCAGAGCATCATGCTGTCGACCAATCACATCTTCATGATGGCGGCGATCTCGTTCGGCCTGGCGGCCGCGGCGGTGTGGTTTGCGCCGAAGCCGACGCGGGTGGCGGATACGACTGCGGCGCACTGAAGCAGCCGGCCGGAAAAGAAAAAGGGATGCCGCGATCAAACGGCATCCCTTTTTTCCTTTGCGGTGTTCCCTACACTTCGGCCCACTGCCGCAGCAGGTTGTGATAGTGGCCGGTCAGGCCGAGGACTTCTTCGGTGTCGCCGATCTTCGCGCGCAGGCTGGAGATGTTCTGGTCCAGCTCGAACAACATGCTGCGCTGCCAGTCGTCGCGCACCATGCTTTGCGTCCAGAAGAAGGAGCACACGCGGGCGCCACCGGTGACCGGCTCCACGCGGTGCAGGCTGGTCGATGGATACAGGATCAGATCGCCAGCCGGCAACTTGACTTCATGGGTGCCGTAGGTATCGACGACCACCAGCTCGCCGCCTTCGTATTCGTCCGGTTCCGACAGGAACAAGGTCGATGACAAATCGGTGCGTATGCTCAGCGAGGTTCCCGGTACGGCACGCACCGAACCGTCCACGTGCAGCCCGTAATGTTCGCCGCCTTCGTAACTGTTGAACAAGGGCGGTATGGTGGTCTTCGGCAGCGCAGCGGCAAAGAACAGCGGACTCTTCTTCAACGCCGCCAGGACGATCTCGCCGAGCTTGACGCTGAGCGGTGAAAACTCCGGCAGCTGGCGATTGCGCTTGACCTTCGCGCCCTGCTCGCCGACCGTCGCCTTGCCGTCGACCCAGTCGGCGTCCGCCAGCTGCTGCCGGATGAACGCTACCTCGGCTGCCGTCAACACTTCCGGAATATGCAGCATCATGATTGCTCTCCAATGAAAAACCCCTCCGTGCGGGAGGGGCCGTGTTTCGTGTTCTTGCCGCGACAGTCGCCCATTATGGACCACGCGCGCGAACCGGCGGCAGGCGCCGGTTCGGCACCGCGTCAGAACTTGAGGTTGGCGGTCAGCGTCACAGCGCGCGGCGTGCCCGGGGTATAGCGATAGCCGCTCTTGTTGATCGCAGCCACGTAGTCCTTGTTGAAAATATTGTACAGATTCAACTGCAGGTCGAGGTTCTTGTTGACCACGTAGCCGGCCATGCCGTCGAACACCCAGTAGGAATCGGCATACTGCGGTGTGCCGCTCAGGACGTCGTCGCTGCCGCGCAGCAGCGAACTCACGTAACGCGCGCCGCCGCCGACGGTGAAGCCTTGCGGCAGCTTGTAGGTCGCCCACGAAGTGAACGCTTGCTTGGGCGTGTAGGCCAGGTTGTTTTCGCCGTTGGCGGTCACCACCGCGCCGCTGTTGACCTTGGTATTCATGTAGGTATAGCCCGCGGTCAGGGACAGATTGGGCGTTACTTCGCCGGTCACACCCAGCTCGATGCCCTGCACGGTCTTTTTCCCGGTCTGGAAGTACTGGCCGGACGTCGCGTCCAGCTCCACCTCGTTGTTGACCTCGGTGCGATACAGGGCCGCGGTCAATGCCAGCTTCTTGTTCAGCACATCCCACTTGGTGCCGATTTCCGCGGTCTTGGTTTTTTGCGGCGCGAAGTTCGGATTATCGGCGCTGTTGGCGGTAGCGCTCAAGGCGAAGCTGTTGCCGCCCGGCGGCAACTGCGACGTCGCATACAGCGCATAGACGCTGCTGTTCTCGGTCGGCTTGTAGATGCCGGCCAGCTTCCAGTTGAACAAGTTGCCGTTGGTGCTGAAATTCTGGCGGAACAGCGTTCCCGCCGCCACACCGGTCGGACAGAGCGTGCCGCGTCCGGAGGTGACGCACTTGTAGCCGCTGGCGGAGTCGGTATCGTAGTGGTCGACACGCACCCCGCCATTGACCGACCAGCGATCGTTGAACTTGAGGGTATCGAAAAGGTAAGCCGAGACCGTGCTGGTTTTGCCGGACGAATTCAAGCCGGAATTCGGCGTCATCGTCCAGGTCCCGCGCCCGGCATTGGGATTCGGATTGTACAAATTGGCGGCAGGCAAGCTCCCGCTCGTGTCGTAGCCGACGTTGTCCTGCTTCTCCTGCGTAAACTCAACTCCGCCCATCAGCGTGTGCTTGATGGCGCCTGTCTGCAAGTTGGCGGTGAGGTAAGTCTGGTTGGTCAGGATGGTGTTGGTCTGGTCCTTGATGGTCGGATTCGAACGGGCGATGGTCCAGGTCGACCGATCCGCCGGATTCGGCGTCACCAGGTTGGCGGCGCTTCCCATGAAGGACGTGAGCAGGTAGTTCTGGTGGGTCCTGCCGTAACGCGTGGTGTTCTGCAGCTTCAGGTCCGGTGAGAAGTCATGCTCGACGCGCAAGGTCACCCGGTCCGTGGAGACGTCGTTGTAGTCGCTGGTGAGGCCATAGAAGTTCGACGAATTTACCCTGGGGGCACTGGTCACGTATGCACGCGGCGGGATGGCCGGGGTGGCGCCGGCAGCGGCCGTTTGCGGGCTCCGATAGCCCGGCAGGCCGATCGTCGGGACGCCGCCGTCGGGCACGTCGTTCTGCTCCATGTGCAGGTAGTCCAGGAAGATACGAGTGCCGGTGCCGAGGCCGTTGGCCAGCGAAGCCGCAATACCGCTGTGATCGTTGTTGACTTCGTGCCGACCCGGCACGCCGCTGTCCTGCTTCATCAGGTTCAGGCGCAGGGCGGTGCCGTTGTCGGCGTTGAGCAGCTTGTTCCAGTCGGCGGTGGCGCGCTTCTGTCCCCAACTGCCGTACGTGGCCGAGGCGCCGAACGAGTCGTTCAATTCCGCCTGCTTGGTGACCAGGTTGATCGATCCGGTCGGCGAGCCGCGGCCGTTGTCGGTGCCGGCCGGTCCCTTGAGGACTTCCACCTGCTGAATGTTGAACATGTCGCGCGAGACCGACCCGAGGTCGCGCACGCTGTCGACGAAGATGGCGCCGGAAGCGTCGAACCCGCGCATGTAGATGGCGTCGCCGGTGCTGGTGGAGCCGTTCTCGCCGAGATAGAAGGTGCTCACGCCGGGGCTGTTGCGCAATGCTTCAGTCAGTGTGGTGGCGTTTTGCTGGTCGATCAGCTGGCGCTTGATGACTTGCAAG
Source organism: Herbaspirillum sp. NPDC101397 (assembly GCF_044767325.1). Taxonomy (NCBI): domain Bacteria; kingdom Pseudomonadati; phylum Pseudomonadota; class Betaproteobacteria; order Burkholderiales; family Oxalobacteraceae; genus Herbaspirillum; species Herbaspirillum sp. NPDC101397. The sequence continues at coordinate 18,401 of NZ_JBIWNS010000011.1, read as the reverse complement.
GTTTGCGGCGTATCGACCAGCGGCTGGGTATATTTGGCGGACGAAGCACGCTCCGCCTTGTAGCCGCCGTCCTGCGTCGCGGTCACTTCGACACTGGGCAATTGCGATTGCTGGGCGTGGGCGGCAGCCGGCAGCAGCAGCGCGCCGGCGATCGCCGCCGTCATCCGGGTATTGAAGCGCGGCTGCGCATGTTTGCGATTTTTTATGTAGGCCATGAACGGAACTCTTGGTAAAAGTTTCGGCTGGCTTACATCTGAAATTCAGAACTGGCTGGCGGCGGGAGGAATTATTTTATTTGCTTACCGACAGATCGATGCCGTCGCCACACAGGCGCGCCAGCGGAAGGATAAACCCGGAGTGCCCGTTCGTGATTTCTCAAAAACGACCACGAGATGGACGGTGCAACGCTGTTGGTTAGCAGCAATTCTAATTGATAATCGTTATTATTTGAATTAACTGTTACAAATTTGAGACACATCTTGACGTTGCGTCCCCGAAGGCGGGCCAACCGGAACCGGCACAGGGCCGGTCCCGGTAGTCAGCCTGACTGCCCTATTTGAGCACGATCCCGGCGTCGGGCCAGTCGCCGCCCAAGGCCTTGATCAGGAACACCGAAGTCAGCATGCGCTGTCCCAACAATTGCGCCGCCTGGCGTTCGCTGTTGAGCAGCGATTGCTGCGCCGAGATCACGTCGAGGTAAGTCGACACGCCACCTTCATAACGGCTATTTGCGAGATCAAGCACGCGGCGCGCGCTGACGATGGCCGCCTGCGCTTGCGTGTAGGCGCGGTCCAGCGCGGCGACGCCGGTGATGCCGTCTTCCACTTCCTGCATCGCGGTCAGCACCACGCGCCGATAGGAAGCCACCGATGCTGCATAGCCGCCCTTGGCGAAGTCGACGTTGGCGCTGATGCGGCCGCCGTCGAACAGGGTCTGCGCCAGCGACACGCCGAGCGACCACACCACGCTGGGCGCGTTGAACAAGGTGTCGATGTTGCGGCTGTCGACGCCGTACGACGGCGCCAGCATGATGCTCGGATAGAATGCCGCCTTGGCCACGCCAATCTGTGCATTGGCGGCGGCCATCGCGCGTTCGGCCGAGGCGATGTCGGGACGACGCTCCAGCAAGTCCGAGGGCACGCCCAGCGGCACTGCCGGCGGTGTCATCGGCACCAGTTCCGGCGCCAGGGAAAACAGCGGCGCCGGCGTGCCGACCAGCGTGGCGATGGCATGCTCGAATTGCGCGCGCGATTTGCGCAGTACGTCGACCTGGGTCAGTGTGGTGTCCAGCAAGGCCTGCTGCTGCGCGACGTCGAGACCCGACGTGGCGCCCAGGTCATGGCGTGAAGTCGCCAGTTCCAGCGCCTTGCGTTGCAATGCAATCGAGCGCGACAGCACGTCGAGTTCGACGTCCAGTTCGCGCAGGTTGAAATAGTTGCCGGCGAGATCCGCGCTCAGCAGCAGCCGGGTATTCTCGAAATCGGCGGCCGATTGTTGCGACGAGGCGCGTGCGCCTTCGACGTTGCGCTGCACGCGACCGGCCAGGTCGACTTCATAGTTGACGTTCAGGCCCAGCGCAAAATCGTTCTGCACCGTAGCGAAGTTGGGCGAGTTGTAATTGGTCAGCGGACGATTGCCGGCGATGCGCAGGCGCGACGCGCGCGTGCTGACACCGACCTGCGGATACATGCCGGCGGAGGCCACGTTGGCCGACGCGCGTGCCTGCGTCAGACGCGCGGCAGCGATGGCGAGGGTCTGGTTGCCGTCGATCGCCTGCTGTTGCAAGGCGTTCAGCTTGGCATCGCCGAAGCGTTCCCACCACGGTCCCTTGGCCTGCTCATCGGCGGGCGTGCTTTGCCGCCATGGCGCATCGAGCTGCCAGGTCACCGGCATGTCGACGTCAGGCTTGCGATAGTCAGGACCGACGGCGCAACCGGCCAGCGCAGCAGCGATACCCGCGGCAATAACAATCGAGCGCAGGCGCAGCATCACGACTTGGCCTTTTCCGCAGCGGGCTTGCCTTCCTTGTCCTTCGGTGCGGCAGTTTCAGCGGCGACCGACACTTCATCGCCTTCGGCCACTGAGTCCGACGGATTGAGGATCAAGCGCTCATCGCCGTTGATGCCTTCCAGCACTTCCACGGTCTGGCCGAAATTGCGACCGAGCTGCACGCGCTTGAGACGGATCTTGTTGCCGGCGTCGACCGACGCCACCATCGCGCCGTCGCGGCGAAACAGCAGGACATCGGTGGATACCACCAGCGCGCCGCTCGGCTTGAGCGGCAGGGCCACCTGCACGAATGCACCCGGCATCAGCGCACCGTCCGGATTGGGCAGCGACACCTCGACCTGCATGGTGCGCGTGGTGGTGTCGATCGAGGCGGCGGTGCGCGCCACCTTGCCGTCGAACTTCTGGCCGCGCAATTCGGCTTGCGTGACGACCACTTTCTGGCCCTGCTTGATCAGGTTGGAATACGACTGCGGCACATTGATGTAGACGCGCAGCGGATCGGTCTGCGACAGCAGGAACAGCGCGCGTGCGGCGCCGCCGCCTGCGCCCGGATCAACCAGGTCGCCGACGTCGACGTTGCGGCGTGTAATGACGCCGGCGAACGGCGCGACAATGCGCTTGAAGCCTTCCACCTGGCGCAGGCGCTCGACGTTGGCGTCAGCGGCGGCGAGGTTGGAGCGCGCTTGCGAATAACCGCTGCGGCGTTCATCGAGTTCCTGTTGCGAAACCGCATCCTTCTTGCGCAGGGCTTCCCAGCGGTCGACCGTGCTCTTGGCCAGTTCAAGGCTGGAGGCGGCCTGCTGGCGCGCGGCGACGGCCTGCGACAGTTGCTGGTCGATTTCCGGCGTGTCGAGTTCGGCCAGCAGCTCGCCCTTTTCGACGCGGGCGCCGATGTCCTTGTGCCAGCGTTTGAGGTAGCCGCCGGCGCGCGCCGAGATCGGCGACTGTACATAGCCTTGCAAGGTGCCGGGCAACGACAGTGTCTGGGTCGCGTCGCTGCTCTTGGCAACCGCGGTCTTGACGTATTGCTTGGCGCGCTCGGTGGTGCCGGCTTGCAGTTCGCGCGCGTTGAACACGCGGCTGATCACGGTGCGCGCAGCGCCGACGGCCAGCAGCACCAGGATGACAATGACGATGATGCGGGTGCGGCGCACGATCTGCCGGCGCTTCAACAGCTCTCCAGCCTCGCCCGGGTCGAGGGGATGGATGCCGAGTTGGGAATGACGTTCTTGCGACATTGCTTCAAATCTCCTGTTACGGCTGCTGAGGCTGAGGCGGCTGGTCGGCCGGTCCGTGCCCGTGTTGCTGGCGCGCTTCTTTGCGGCGCGCCAGTCGTTGGTGAACGCCCGCGAAAACGACGGGAACGAAGAATAAAGTCGATACGGTGGCGAAGATCAGACCGCCGATCACGGCGCGTCCGAGCGGCGCATTCTGTTCCGCGCCTTCGCCCAGGCCAAGCGCCATCGGAATCATGCCGATGATCATCGCCAGCGCCGTCATCAGCACCGGCCGGATGCGCGTGGCGCCGGACTCGAGCGCGGCGGCCAGCGGCGTGGCACCCTCTTCGCGGCGCTGGCGTGCAAACGAGACGATCAGAATACTGTTGGCGGTCGCCACCCCCATGGTCATGATGGCCCCGGTGAGCGCCGGCACCGACAAGGTGGTGCCGGTGATGAACAGCATCCAGGCAATGCCGGCCAGCGCAGCAGGCAAGGCGGCGATGATGATCGCCGCATCGATCCACGACTGGAAGTTCACCACCACCAGCAGGTACACCAGCACGATCGCCATCGCCAGGCCGACGCCCAGCCCGATGAACGAGGACTGCATGGTCTGCACCTGGCCGCGCACGGCGATCTGGCTGCCGCGCGGCAGTTTCGGACGCATTTCCGCGACCAGCTTCTCTACTTTGCCGGCGACGCTGGCCAGGTCGGTGCCCTGCACGCTGACGTAGACGTCGATGGCCGGCAGGATGTTGTAGCGCGAGGAGATCGCCTGCTGGCGGGCCGGCTTCACGTCCACCAGGTTGCCCAGCAATTGCGTGATGGTCGGTGCGCCGGTCGCGGTAGCGGCGCCGCCTGTGCCGACCGGAATATTGAGCAGCGCATCGAGCGAATCCACGCGATATTGCGGCGACTGCACGGCGACATTGTAGACCACGCCGTTTTGCGGATTGAGCCAGAAAGCCGGCGTCGTCTGCGAACTGCCGGACAGCGCGATCAGGACGTTCTGGCCGACGTTGGCGGCGGACAGGCCGAACTGCTGCAGACGCGTGCGATCCATCTGCATGTCCAGCGCCGGACCGTCGAGGCGTTGATGCACGTGGGCGTCGACCGCGCCGGGAATCTGGCGGATCTGCTTGGTCAGCTGCGCCGCCAACTCGGCGTTCTGCTGCAGGTTGGGACCGGTGAACTGCACGTCAATCGCGGCGGGCAAACCGAAGTTCAGGATCTGCGTGACGATGTCGGCCGGCTGGAAGAAGAACTCGATGCCCGGGAAGCGCTTGGGTAATTCGGCGCGCAGCATGCTGACCAGTTGCTCGGTCGGGCGATGGTCTTCATGCAGCGACATCAGGATTTCACCGTCCAGCGTGCCGATGGTGCCGGCGTTGCTGTACGAGAGATTGATGCCGCTGTTCGGAACGCCGATGTTGTCGAGTATGGTTTCCAGCTCGTGGGCCGGGATCATTTCGCGGATGGCCGCTTCAACCTGATCGGCGGCGCGCGCGGTTTCCTCGATGCGGGTGCCGGTCGGCATGCGCATGTGCAGACGAATCTGGCCGCCGTCGACGTTGGGGAAGAAGTCGCGGCCGAGGAAGGGATACAGCAGGCAGGACAGCACGCAGAAACCGAGGAAGGCCAGCGCGAAGCGACGGCGATGCGACAGCAGCGACGACAGCACCAGCGTGTAGGCGCGGCGCACGTGTTCGAAACGGCTGTCGAAGCCACGGTACAGGCGTTGCAGCAGGCTCGGTTTGCCGCCGCTGTTGCCACCCTCCGCCCCATGGACACCACCCATCAGCAGCATCACCAGCGTCGGCACCAGCGTGCGCGAGAGGATGTACGACGCCGCCATCGCGAACACCACCGCTTCGGCCAGCGGCACGAACAGGAAGCGCGCCACGCCCGACAGGAAGAACATCGGCACGAACACGATACAGATACACACGGTCGAGACGAAGGCCGGCACGCCGATTTCACCGGCGCCGACAATGATCGCATCATGCAGCGGCTTGCCCATGTGCATGTGGCGCTCGATGTTCTCAATCGTCACGATGGCCTGGTCGACCAGGATGCCGACCGAGAGCGCGAGGCCCCCCAGCGTCATCAGGTTGAGCGTCTCGCCGAGCATGTAAAGGATCAGGATCGAGGCCAGGATGGACAGCGGAATCGTCAATGCGATGATCAGCGTGCTACGCCAGTTTCCAAGGAACAGCAGCACCATCGCCGCGGTCAGGCCGGCGGCGATGAGCGCTTCGGCGACCACGCCCTTGACGGCTGCTTTCACGAACAGCGACTGGTCGAACAGCGGCGTGATCTTGACGTCGGCCGGCATGGTCTGCTGCGCTTGCGGCAGCAACGCGCGCAGGTTGTTGACGATGTCCAGCGTGGAGGCGCCGCCGTTCTTCAGCACCGACAACAGGACGCCGCGTACGCCGTCCTGGCGCACCACGTTGGTCTGCGGCGAGAAGCCGTCGCGCACGTAGGCGACGTCCTTCAGATAGGTGGTGGCGCCGTTGCTGGTGCGCACCGGCAGGTCGTTGAGGCCGGCCACCGCTTCCGGCGAGCCGTTCATCTTGACCGTGTATTCGGTGGCGCCGAACTTGGCGGTGCCGGACGGCAGGATCAGGTTTTGCGTGTTGACGGCATTGACCACGTCGACCGGCGACAGGCCGCGCGCCTGCAACGCCTGGGTGTCAAGGTCGACCGATATCAGGCGTGTCTTGCCGCCGTAAGGGAACGGCACTGCGACGCCCGGGATCGTGATCAGTTGCGGGCGCAGCGTGTTGACGGCGGCGTCGAACAGCGATTGCTCGGGCAGCGTCGGGCTCGACAGCGCCAGTTGCATGACCGGAATGCTGGAAGCGGAATACTTGATCACCAGCGGCGGCGTGATGCCGGGCGGCAGCTGGCGCAGTTGCGACTGCACCGAGGCGACGGTCTGGGCGATGGCGTTCTGGATGTTGGCGGTCGGCTGGAAGAACACCTTGATCACGGCAACGCCGGCCAGCGATTGCGATTCGATGTGTTCGATGTCGCTGACCACGGTGGTCAGGCCGCGCTCATTCTGGGAGGCGATGCGCTGCCCCATTTCCTGGGCGGACAGGCCGTTGTAATTCCAGATGATGCTGATGACCGGGATATTGATTTCCGGGAAAATGTCCGTCGCCATTTTCATGAGCACGAGCGGCGTGGACAGCACGATCAGCATCGCCATCACAATAAAGGTGTAAGGGCGACGCAGCGCCAACTCGACCATTGACATGTACTTTGGTTCCCTGAAATAAGACTTTTATTATACTCAGAATAATTTGCTTTAAAGCCACTACTCTTGGGCCATCCAGCCCTTTTCTGCTTATTTACCACGCTGCTGCAGCTAACTGACAAAAGCCTTACCATGGCATTCCGTCCTGCGAGAAGTCCCATGGAAGCACTGCGTACCCGCATCGAAGCCAGCGTCATCAGCATCAGCCGCCCACCCGGCAGTCCGGACTTCCGGCTGCCCAAGGGCGATCCCGGCCTGTTCGGTCCGGATTCACCCTGCTGGCAGGTGCACAGCGACTTCACATCGATGCTGATCGGCGGCGTCAGTGCGCTGTTATTGCAGATGCTGCACCCGCTGCCGCTGGCAGGCGTGTGGGATCATTCCACATTTCAGCAAGACATGCTTGGCCGCTTGCGCGGCACTGCGCAGTTCATCGCCGGGACGACCTTCGGCAGCAGCGCCGACGCCGAACGCCTGATCGAGCGCGTACGCCGCATCCACGCCAGTGTACGCGGTGTTGCGGCCGACGGCCGGTCCTATGCCGCCGACGATCCGGCGCTGTTGACGTGGGTGCATGCGGCGGAAGTGTGGTGCTTCCTGCGCGCGTACGTGCGCTATCGCAATCCGGACTTCAGCCTGGCGATGCAGAACCGCTACCTCGATGAAATTGCGCTGGTTGCGGAGAAGCTCGGCGCCGTCGACGTGCCGCGCAATCTGAAAGATCTGGAAACTTATATAGAAAGCATGCGCCCGCAGTTGCGCTGCGAAGAGCGCACGCTCAAGACGGTCGAGCTGGTGTTGAATGCGCCGGCGCCGAATGCGCTGGCGTTGCCGTTCACGCGCCTGATGACGCGCGCCGGCGTGGACTTGCTGCCCGACTGGGCCAAGCAACAACTGGGGATGACGCCGTTGCGGCCGCTGCAGCGGGCACTGCTGCAGCGTGCCGTCGGCATCGCTGCCATGCCGGTGCGCTGGGCAGTGCGTCAGAGCTCCGCCCAGCTTGCTCGCGATCGCATGGCCGGCTGATCCGGATTAACGCATCGACTAACGAACCGGCTTAGTGGGCGTCGGCTGACGGCGCTTTCGGCGGCGCCACTTTGTGCATCAGCGGAATCAGCACGATCGCCACCAGGAAACACACCATTACCGCGAGGAAGGCATCAGCGAAAGTCTGCGTCTGCGCTTCGCGCATGGTCAGCTTCCATAATTGCTGCAAGGCGCCGGTCGGCGCGCTGCCGCCGTCGAGTCCCCATGTCAGCATGTTGACGCCGGTGTTTTGCAGCAGATTGTTCATCGATTCATTGGCGCTGTTGAGATGTTCCGCCAAGCGCAGGAAATGCAGGTTGGTGCGATCGTTGAGGATGGTGCCGCACACCGCGATGCCGATCGCGCCGCCCAGGTTGCGCATCAGGTTGAACAAACCCGAGGCCTGCTTCAGGCGCTCGGGCTTGAGCGCTCCCAAAGTCAGCGTCACCACCGGCGCCACCGCGAACTGCTGTGCGAAGCCGCGCAGCGCTTGCGGCAACATCAGCTCGCGCCAGCCCCAGTCGTGCGTGATCGGCGTGAAGTTCCACATGCTCAGCGCGAAGCAGGCCATGCCGAACATCATCAGCCAGCGCAGATCGACGCGCCGTCCCAGATAGGTATAGAACGGAATCGCACAGATCTGGAACAGGCCGGTCGCAAAGATCGCCAGGCCGATGTCGAGCGCGCTGAAGCCGCGCACATGCGCCAGGAACACCGGCGTCAGATAGACCGTGGCGAAGATGCCGATGCCGGTGACGAAGGAAAAGAAACAACCGAGTGCAAAGTTGCGATCCTTGAGCGCACGCAGGTCGACCACCGGGTTGTCGTACGCCAGGCTGCGCCAGATGAAGCCGATGCCGGCAACGATGGAAATCCACACGGTGGTCCTGATGATGTCGTCGCCCAGCCAACCCAGCCGCGGCCCTTCTTCCAGCGAATATTCCAGACAGCCGAGACTGGCTGCCAGCAGGATCATGCCAAGATAGTCGGCGCCCTTGAGCAGCGACAGATTCGGCTTGTCGATGCGCACCAGCATCGGCACCACCACCGCGACAAAAATCCCCGGCACCAGGTTGATGAAGAACAGCCAGTGCCACGAATAGTTGCTGGTGATCCAGCCCCCCACGGTTGGTCCGAGCGTCGGCGCCAATGAAGACAACGCGCCGACGGTCGCCGCAGCGATCACGCGCTGATGCCCGGAGAAATAAAAGAACGCCGAGGTGAACACCATCGGGATCATCGAGCCGCCGAGGAAGCCTTGCAGCGCGCGGAAGAAGATCATGCTGTTGATATCCCACGCCAGGCCGCACAGCATGCTGGCGATGGTGAAGCCGACCGCCGAGGCGCTGAACAGCCAGCGCGTCGACATGACGCGCGCCAGCCATCCCGACAGCGGGATGACGATGATCTCGGCGATCAGGTAGCTGGTCTGCACCCACGCGGTTTCATCGGCGCCTGCCGACAAGCCGCCGCCGATGTCGGCCAGCGAAGCCGACACGATCTGGATGTCGATCAGGGCGATGAACATGCCGACGCACATGGTGGCGAAGGCGAGGATCTTGGCTTTTTGCGTGAGCTCGCCGGGCGATGCCAGGGCCCCCGTGGCAGCAGCGCTCATGCTCAGCTCCGGTTGCTGTTGGAGTTGCCTGTGCGCTCATCCACTTCCGCCGTCACCGACAAGCCCGGACGCAGCTTGCCCAGACGGGCGGCTTCACCGTCAAGCAGGATGCGCACGGGAACGCGCTGGACGATCTTGGTGAAATTGCCGGTGGCGTTTTCGGCCGGCAGGATGCTGAACTGCGCGCCGGTTGCCGGTGCGATGCTGGCGACATGGCCCTGGAAGGTTTCACCGGGCAAGACGTCAGCCTTGATCTTCACTGTCATGCCGGCCTGGAAATGCGCGATCTGGCTTTCCTTGAAGTTGGCGTCGACCCACAATCCCTCCGCCGGCACGATTGACAGTAACTGCGCGCCGGTGGCGGCATACGCCCCCAGACGCGCGCGGCGGTTGCCGACGACGCCGTCGACCGGCGCGCGCAATTCGGTATAGCCGACATTCAGCTGTGCCAGATTACGTTCGGCGATGGCTTGCTGCATGGCCGCCTGGACCTTCTGCTTTTGCGTGGCGAGCACATCGAGCTCGCGTTGCGCGGCTACCAGGCCTGCTTGCGCCTTCTGGCCGTTGGCCTGCGCCTGCTTGTAGTCGGCGTCGGCTTTTTGGAAGCTCTGCACCGATACTGCCGCCTTGGACGACAGGCTCTGATAACGCGTCTGGTCGTCGCGGGTGCGGGTGAGGTCGGCATTGCTGGCGGCGACACCGGCCTTGCCCTGCTCAATCACCGCTTCCTGCAGGCGGCGCTCGGCATCGATGTTGGCCAGCGCGGCTTGCTGCGCCTGCACTGCGGCGTCCAGTTTGTTCAGCACCGCGACGTAATCGCGGTCATCAATCTTGATCAGCAGGTCGCCGGCCTTGACGCGCTGGTTGTCGGTGACCAGCACCTTGACGATGTTGCCCGACACCTTCGGCGCGATCACGGTGATGTCGCCCCCGACGTAGGCGTCATCGGTGTGCTCCCAATGGCGGCCTTCGGCAAACCAGTAAATCAGATAGACGGCTGCGGCCAGCAGGACCAGCGCCAGCACTGCGAATTTGACGAATCTCTTTTTGCCCTTCGGCGCTGCGCCATTGGCTTCGTTGCCGCCGACTGCTGTAGTTACTTGCGTTGTCATCTTGTTGCCCCAGTCCTTCTCTAGTGTCTGTCTTGCGCCCGATGGATGTCGCCTTGCGGCATTTTTTTACTGCGAAAATTTTTGAGATTGCTAGTTGCTTTCATTTTGATAGTTAGATTAAACTAGACACTATCATTTTGCAAGTAACTTTTTAAAACACGACATCCGACACTTGTTTAGGGGAAGCGACATGGGCGACAGCACATATAGAGGCATCACTGCAGGCACCGCACTGCGCACGGCACGCCTGACGGCGGTGGCGCTGGCGGCGGGACTCTTCTTGACGGCCTGCGCCAGCGGCCCGGATTACCAGGCGCCGGCGGTGACGACCGGCGCCTTCCACAACGCGTCGTTGCTGGAACAACGCCCGGCAACATCGGCAACGTACGCACCTTCGGCATCAATGCCGCAACTCGAACAGTGGTGGACCGGCTTCAACGATCCGATATTGAGCAGCATCGTGCAGCGCGCGATGGAGCAGAACCTCAACCTGGCCGCCTCGCTGGCGCGCGTGGAGCAGGCGCAAGCAGTGGCGCGTCACGCCGGCGCCGAGCGGCTGCCGCAGGTCGGCCTGGATACGCAAGCGGGACGCCAGCGCCAGTCGCTCAACAGCCCGCTGGGCAAGATTGCATCCAGCTTCCCCGGCTATCAGCGCACCCAGACCTTGTATGACGTCAGCGTCGGCGCCAGCTGGGAAACCGACCTGGCGGGCTCGCTCAAGCGCGGCGTCGAAGCGGCCGATGCCGAGCGCGACGCCGCCGAGGCGGATCACCTCGGCGTGCGCATTTCGATTGCAGCCGAAGCGGCAGACGCCTACTTCCGCATTCGCAGCGCGCAGTCACGCATCCGCATTGCCGAAGACCAGGTGCAGACCAGCGACAAGTTGCTGGGGCTGGTGAAGTTGCGTTTGCACGACGGCTTGTCCAATCAACGTGAAGATGCTTTGGCGCAGGCGCAATTGTCGCAGGCGCGCGCCGGCATCCCGCCGCTGCGCACCGAACTCGAACGCCAGCTCAATCGCCTCGACGTATTGATGGGCGCGGTACCCGGAACCTATGCGCGCGAACTGGATGCAGGCGCGACCGACAATATCGCGGTGCCGGCCATCAGCGTTGCCGACGGCAGCGCGGGGTTGTTGCGCCGCCGCCCCGACGTGCTGGCGGCCGAACGCAAGCTGGCGGCGTCGAATGCGCGCATCGGCGTGGCCATGGCCGAGTACTACCCGAAGTTGTCGCTGTCGGCCCTGCTCGGTTTTGAGAGCCTGGGCGCGGCCGGCCTGTTCAGCGCTGACAGCTTTCAGCCGCAGGCGGCGTTGGGATTGCGCTGGCGCCTTTTCGACTTCGGCCGCATCGACGCCGAGGTCGCGCGCGCCAAAGGCGTCAACCAGGAAGCGCTGGCGCGCTATCGGCAATCGATTCTGCGCGCCACTGAAGACGTCGAGAACGCCATCGTGACGCTGGTGCAACTTGAGAAACAAAGCGCCGAGCTGACTGATGAGGTCGCCGCGCGACAGCGCGCACGCAGTGCGGCGCAGGATGCGTATCAGGGCGGTGTACTGAGCCTGACCGAAGTGCTGGAAGAAGACCGCCTGCTGCTGCATGCGCGCGACCAGCTGGCGCAGGTGCGCGCCGACGATGCGCGTGCAGCGGTGTCGACGTTCCGTTCGCTGGGTGGTGGATGGTAGATGGTAGATAGAAATGCATGCGCCTCATTTGAAGGCGCGTGCATTTCGTGATGATGGCCGATCAGGCCGGCTGGTTCAGCAGACGCGCCTCGTAGGTCTTGAGATGGGTGTAGACGATTTGCAGCAAGTCAGTTTTGACTGCCGCTTCACGGCCGCGGCGCAGCAGATCGCCGATGATGTGATCGGCTTCGATGCGTGCGCCGTTGCCGATGTCCCGGAACATGGACGCGGTCAGTGTCGACCCTGCCTCGGTCAGCATCTTGCGCGTGCGTTCGAAGAACGGCCCGCCCGGCGCATGACCGTTGGCGGTAGCAACGCCGCTGGCTTCATCGAGCAAACCGCTGACGAATTCCAGCCCGCCGGCCGCCTGCATGATGTCGCCGATGTTGGAGCGCATCAGGCTGGTGCTGCCGGCCAGCGACGCCAGCATGATCCATTTTTCCCACATTGATTGCAGGATGGCGGTGCTGACATTGACGTCGAAGCCGGCCCCTGCGAGTTGCTGCTCAATCGCCTGCACGCGCGATGATGCCGCGCCGTCGCGCTCGCCGAAGGTCATGCCGTGGAAAGTATTCAGATGACGGATGGCGCCATCGGTGCCGACGGTGCTGGCGATGACGCATTGCCCGCCCAGGATTTTCTCTGCGCCGAAACGCGCGGCCAGCACGTCGAGATGTTGCAGGCCGTTGAGCAGTGGCAGGATGATCGTGTCCGGTCCGACTGCGGCGGCAAAGGACTCGATGGCGTCGCCCAGATCGTAGGCCTTGCAGCTCAGGATGACCAGGTCATAGGCTTGCTGCAGATTTTGCTTCAACACGGTGGGCGGATTGGGCAAGCTCAGGTCGCCGACCGGACTCTTGATTTGCAGGCCGTTCTGCGCCAACAGTTGTGCGCGTTTCTCACGCACCAGGAAGGTCACGTCGCGTCCCGCCGCCACCATGCGGCCGCCAAAATATCCACCGACTGCGCCGGCTCCCACTACCAGAATTCGCATTGCTAGATCTCCTCGTTTTTTCCCTGCAAATAGCGTTCGGCATCCTCGCCCGGCAGCGATGAAGGTCGCGGCGAATCCGCCTGTCCTTCGATCGGCAGATTGCGGCTGCCCCAGTCGTACATCGCCGCGATCACGATGCGGAAATCGCGACCGCGTTCGGTCAGGATGTATTCGTGGCGTGGCGGATGTTCGCAATATTGACGCCGCTCCAGCAGGCCGGCGTCGACCAGTGTCTGCAGTCGGCGCGTCAGCATGTTGGGGGATATTGCCAGATTTTTCTGAAACTGGTCGAAGCGGGTCAATCCGCGCAGGCAATCGCGCAGAATCAGAATGCTCCACCACTCGCCCACCATCTGCAGTGTGCAAGCAACGGGGCATTCTTCATCAGCTATGCATTTGTGACGCATGCGCGGATCGGCTTACTTGAGGTAGCGCGTGGCGGGCTTGCTGAGCGACAGGTTCGGGGCCAGGGCCTGGCGCGCTGCAGTCAGCGCTTCCCATTGGCCGACGTCAGGCAGCGATGGAATCGTGACTTGTTCGCCCAGGTCGAGACCCGACAAGGCGGCGTCAACCAGATCGTCCACTTCCATCAGCATTTCGGCCGGCAGGTTGGCGATGTCGGTGCCGGAACGTTCCCAGATTTCGGTGCGGGTAGCGCCCGGCAACACGGCCTGCACGCGCACGCCATGATTGCCCAGTTCCTTTTGCAGCGATTGGCTCAGGTTCAGGACGAAGGCCTTGGTGCCGCTGTAGGCGCCGTTGAACAGTTCAGGCGCCAGCGCCAGCACCGAGGCGACGTTGATCAGCGTGCCACCCTTGCGCGCGATGAAGCCGGGCGCGACCGCTGCGGCGAGGCGCAAGACGGCGGTGATGTTGAGCTGGATCATGGCGTCGTATTGGTCGACGTTGCCGTCGGCCAGTTCACCCGAGATCGACATGCCGGCGTTGTTGACCAGCATCGTCACCGAGGCGTCGCTGCGCAGGCGTTGCTCGACTTTCAGCAGGTCGGCCTTGTTGACCAGATCGGCGGGCAGGACGTCGACCTTGACCGAAGTTTCCTTGCGCAGGCGTTCGGCCAGGGTTTCCAGGCGCTTGACGTCGCGCGCCACCAGGATCAGGTCATAGCCGCGTTGCGCCAGGCGGCCTGCGTAGGTAGCGCCGATGCCGGTCGAGGCACCGGTGATGAGGGCGGTGCCGGGCTTGTTGTTTGTGTTGCTCATGATGTTCTCCAGAAAGGGTGAGGGGTAACGCCCGACGATTCGGCCAGTTACTTTCATGATAATAGTAACTAGCCGAATGTCAAGCAAGTTCATCATTTCAATCGGAACGATAGGGAATGCCTAATGGCGCGCGGCAGCCGGCACCTGATACCGATATTCGCTATTCGATACCCGGCGGCTGCGCATCAGCGCCGGAGGGTAAGTTAAAGAGGGTGGGTGCGGATTATTGTCCGAGCAGGACGGCCGGAAAATTGCGCATGGTGCGCGTGAACGGTGCGGTGCTGCCCAACGCGCGCGAGACGACCAGTGAGCCGTGCAGCGTGATCATGGCGTCTTCGGCGCGGCGGGTCGCCTCTTCCGCGCCGATCCCTGTTTCGGTGACGACGGCCGCCAGCGCCTTGATCAGATTGCCGAGGCGCTGCTTCAGGTATTGCTGATAGAGCTCGCCGGCTTCGCCGATGGTGAACAAGTCGGTAAGGCAGGGCCTGGAACCCTTGGCGTAGAACTCGCTGAGGCCGGCGCTGAATTTCTTCAGTCGCTTTTCCGGCGAGCCGGATTCACTCAATGCCGGCAGGACGTTTTCACCGATCCACACGCCTACGGCTTGCAACGCTGCTTCGCCCATGTCGGCCTTGCCGTTGGGGAAGTAGTGATAGAGGCTGGACTTGCCCAGGCCAGTCGCTTCCGACAGGCTCGCCAGGGTCGCGCCCTGATAACCCGAGCGACGGAATTCGGCGAGGATGCGTTGGACGACTTCGTCTCGGGACAGGGTGGGCGCGGGCATAAATATGACTTCGTTGAGAGGCAACGTCGTTGGCGGCTGCACCGGGCAGGTGGCGGCGTTGTTTTGCGTTTCAAGGATTATAGATTTATTTGACAGTCTACTTTTGATTGTTTATTGTACCGATCGTTCGGTACAACGTTTGGAATAATTACCGGACTTCCGGATTTTTCTCGTTCTGCACCGTCACCTTCAGGAGTTTTCCAATGCCTACCCCTCCAGTCGCACAACCTGCCCAACCCATCCGCCTGTACGGCTTTCCGCTGTCCGGTCACAGCCATCGCGTCCAGCTGTTCCTGACGCTGCTGGACCTGCCTTACGAGTTCATTTACGTGGATTTGCCGAACAAAGCGCAGAAAGAGGCGAGTTTCCTCGCCAAGAATCCGCGCGGCCAAGTACCGGTGATCGAGGACGGCGACATCACGCTGTACGACTCGACCGCCATCCTGGTGTATCTGGCGAAGCAATATGGCGAATCTGGCTGGCTGCCATCCGATCCCGCCGATGCGGCGCGCGTGCAGCAGTTCCTGTCACTGGCCTCGGGGGAAGTACTGGAAGGCCCCGGCAAGGCGCGCCTGGTGAAGGTGTTCGGCGCACCGCACGATTACGCACTGGCGACCCAGAAGGCGACGGCGCTGCTGCAACTGCTGGATGCGCATTTGGCTGGCCGCAGCTTCCTGGTGGGAACACGTCCGACGATTGCCGACGTCGCCTGCTACAGCTATGTCGCGCATGCGCCCGAAGGCGGCGTCAGCCTCGAAGCGTACACCCACGTGCGCGCCTGGATCGCACGCATCGAGAGCCTGCCGAAGTTCGTCCCGATGACGGCCACGCCGCTGGTGGCGTAGACAGTTCTGCAAGGTCAAGGGATGCACGGGGTGCATCCTGCGCATCATGCGTGGCTGGCGTCCAGGCATTCTTCGACGGTATCGACGACTTTGTAGAGCGCGACAAAGCCGGTATCTTCAAACACGTCGCGCACGCTCGGGCGCATGCCGGCCACCAGCAAGCAATCGCGTGCGCCTTGCGCTTTTTTGCTGAGCAGGTACAGCACGCGCAAGCCCGCCGATCCGAGTTCGGTCAGGCCGCTGAAGTCGAGGATCAGTTTTTTCGCCGTACCATCACATTGTTCGCGTAACTGAACCATAAATTCGCCTGCGCCGTTGGCGTCCAGACGGCCGTTGGCGCGTACGATCATCACGCCGTCATTTTGACTGGTCTCCAGCTTCATGGTGTCTTCCATCGGTTGTGAGGGCTTTGTATTATGAACGCGCCTCATGTAACCGGATGCCGCGAATAGTTACCAATCGTTACCAGCGTTCGTCCTGTCTTTGTAACTCGATTTCATCAGTGTCGCATTGCGAAAACATTCCGCATCAAACCTAGAAACAATGTCAGTACAAAATCGTTTCTTTGCTCGAATTCATTAAATACATCACAATGTGATATATTTCACGGCACCCGTTTTCCTGGATGCCGTTGTCCTTTTTCCCCTTTCCGAATTCCTCATGCGCCGCCACCAACGTGACTTCGGCCTCGACCGCCGCGTACTTTTCCTTGCCGGTATTGCCGTCGTGATCGGCGGCATCAGTACCGTCGCCGCCTTCGTGCTGCTGAACCTGATTCATTTTTTTACCAATCTTTTTTTCTTCCAGACGCTGTCGTTTGCGGATCGCTCGCCTGCCACCCACACATTGGGAATGGCGGTGGTGATGGTGCCGGTTATTGGTGGGCTGATCGTCGGATTGATGGCCCGCTTCGGCTCGGACAAGATCCGCGGTCACGGCATTCCGGAAGCGATCGAAGCCATCCTGTTCGGCAAGAGCAAAATGTCCGCCAAGGTCGCGGTGCTCAAACCGCTGGCGTCGGGCATCGTGATCGGCAGCGGCGGACCGTTCGGCGCCGAAGGACCGATCATCATGACCGGCGGCGCCATCGGCTCGCTGATCGCGCAGCACTTTCATGTCAGCGCGGCGGAGCGCAAGACCCTGCTGGTTGCAGGCGCGACAGCCGGCATGACGGCAGTATTCGGCACACCGGTTGCGGCCGTCTTGCTGGCGGTGGAACTGCTGCTGTTCGAATGGCGGCCGCGCAGCTTGCTGCCGGTCATCCTGGCGTGCGCGGTGGCCGGCTTCGCCCGACCGCTGCTGCTGGAACCGGGACCGCTGTTTCCGCTGCATACCGATCCGGTCGGCTTGTCGGCGCTGCTGGTGTGCATCGTCGCCGGCCTGCTGAGCGGCGCGCTGTCATCGGCAATGTCGGTCGCCTTGTACTGGATCGAAGATCGCTTCCATGCCTTGCCGCTGCATTGGATGTGGTGGCCAGCGCTGGGCGCGGTGGCGGTCGGGATCGGCGGCTACTTCGAGCCGCGCGCGCTGGGCGTGGGCTACGATGTCATCGCCGATCTGCTCAACCATCATCTGGCGATGTCGGCGGTGCTGGCCTTGCTGGCGGTCAAGGCAGTGATCTGGGTAATTGCACTCGGCTCGGGCACCTCCGGCGGCGTGCTGGCGCCCTTGCTGATGCTGGGCGCGGGACTCGGGACTGCGATCGCCTACGTGATCCCCGGCAGCGATCCGACCCTGTGGCCGCTGGTGTGCATGGCGGCGGTGCTGGCCGGCGTGCTCGGCGCGCCGCTGACGGCGGCGGTGTTTGCGCTGGGACTGACGGGCGACTTCAACGCCTTCCTGCCGCTGCTGCTGGCGACCGGGATTTCCTATGGCTTCACGGTGCTGGTCATGCGCCGCTCCATCATGACGGAAAAGATCGCGCGACGCGGCCTGCACATCTATCGCGAATACAGCGTCGATCCGCAAGAACGCATGTTCGTGGAAGAAGTGATGACGCGCGACGCGGTGACGATCCCCGCCTCGCTCAGCCTGGACGACATCGCTTCGGCCTACTTCGGTGCGACGCAACGGCACCGGGCGTTTCCGGTCTGCGATACTCATGGGAAATTGGTCGGCATGTTGGATCGCGGCACCTTGCTCGCGCATCTCGATAAACATGAAGGCGCGACGCCGATCGGCGCACTGCTGGCGCCGTCCACTTCCCTGCTCGCCTTCCCCATCGAAACCTGCCAGTCGATTGCGCGGCGCATGGCGGCGCATCACGTTGAACGCCTGCCGGTCGTAGCCGACGCATCATCGCTGCAGCTGATCGGCATCGTCAGCCGCAGCGATCTGGTCAAGCCGGCCCACACGGTGTTCCATGAAGAGCACGTGCGCGAACGATTGGCGCGGCGCTGACCCACAAGTATCAAACGCGCATAAAAAACGGCACAGGCTTCGACCCCTGTGCCGTCCACTCTCCGAAGAGAACGCAGAACAAACTTTGTGAATTACACTGCGCTGACGTCGAGTTCGGCTTCGGTGTTGGCGATCACGTCTTCCTTGGTCACGCCCGTGGCCAGCTCGATCAGCTTCAGGCCGCCCGGCGTCACGTCAATGACACCCAGATCGGTGATGATGC
>NZ_JBIWNS010000010.1:0-126608 GCF_044767325.1 Herbaspirillum sp. NPDC101397 | reverse complement strand
AATGCCGCACAGGCCGAAGCCGCCGACGGCAATCGTCTGGCCGTCCTTGACGATGCCGGATAACGCGCTGGACGCGTCGGGATAGACTTTATTCACGTGTCTCCTTTCGATTCTTATAGGTTCAAATGTCAGCAGGCATCATAGGACGCTGGTAGGGCAGCAACAATACGGTAAAAATACCTAGAATCGTCTCCAGGCCTTAGAATTCGGAATCCTGACCAGTATTTTTACGATACAAGAATTAGCAACGGACAATGAGCAACCCGCATCTCGTCGACTTTGAACAAGTATTCATGCATGCCCCGATCGGCATGTGCGTTTCGCACAATCGCGTGATCCAGCAAAGCAACCTGGCGCTGGCGAAGATGTTCGGCTATGCGCCTGGGGAATTGTCGGGCCAGTCGTTCATGGTGCTGTATCCGACTGCAGACGAATTCGAGCGTACCGGCGTGCGCCTGGTGCCCATCCTCAACGAAAAGGGCTTCTACTCCGACGAGCGCATCATGAAGCGCGCCAGCGATGAGATGTTCTGGTGCCACGTGACCGGCGCCTCGCTGGTGCAGGGCGATCCGCATGCGGCCGGTATCTGGACCTTCGAGGACGTCAGCGCCAAGCGTCCGCTGGCGCCCGGACTGACGCCGCGCGAGCGCGAGATCGCGGCGCTGCTGGTGGAAGGCAAGACCAGCAAGCTGATCGCGCGCCAGGTCGAACTGAGCCCGCGCACGGTGGAAATGCATCGCGCCCGGCTGATGCGCAAGTTCGGCGCTTCGACGTCTTCGGAACTCGTACACAAGCTGCTCAGCATCACTCCCTGATACCGGCTAGCCCTCTCCCCATTCCGGTTCGTCGGTAAACCGTTCCGCCAGAAAATCCAGCATGGTGCGCAAGGTTGCAGGCATGTGCTTGCGCGAGGCATACACGCCATAGATATCGAGTACGGTCGGCTCGTGTTGCGGCAGCAGCGCCACCAGCTTGCCGGACGCCACATACGGCGCGGCCGCATAGGACGGCAGATGCGCGATGCCGGCGCCGGCCAGCGCCGCGGACAGCAACACCATCGCCTCGTTGGCGCTGATATTGCCGCTGACCGCGACCGAGCTGTGCTTACCCTTGTGATCGAACTCCCACAGGCTTTTGCCGACATAGGAATGCGTCAGGCAGTTATGCAACGCCAGATCCGCGACCTTTTTTGGCGTGCCGTGTTCGCGCAGATAGGCGGGCGAAGCGCAAATCGTCGAACGGCACACCGACAGCCTGCGCGCGATCAGATTGGGATCGAGGCGCGTGGTCATGCGAATCGCCAGATCGATGCGTTCTTCCACCAGGTTGACGGTGCGGTCCAGCATCATCAGGTCGACCGCCACACCGGGATAGCGTTTGCAGTATTGCGCCACGGCGCGCACCAGCTGCGGACCGAATGAAGTCGTCGTGGTGATGCGCAACAAGCCCTTGGGCGCTTGTTGCGGCTGATTGACGGCGTTCTGCAAATCGCTCGCAGCCGTCAGCATCTGGCGGCAACGCTCCAGCACATCGTTGCCTGCCGGCGTCAGGCTCAGACGCCGCGTGGTCCGGTGCAACAGCCGCGCGCCTACCCATTCTTCCAGCTCCGCCAGGTAGCGAGAAATCACCGGCCGCGACATGTCCAGCTGCAAGGCCGCCGCCGACTGGCTGCCGCTGTCGACGATGCTCACAAACACCTGCATTGCGGTCAATCTGTCCATATTGCGCTCTTCATCCGTGTGGCCTTATATGACCGATTTTAGAAACAAACTATGTTTCATTATGCTGTTTTTCCAAAACAAATAAGTCATTAATCTTCGTTTGTCGCACTTTTCCCTGCGTTTAAACCTTTTTGGAGAGATGAACATGCATTCGAGCTTTCACACAATTTCCCGTCCGCTGCTGGCGCTGGCTGCGGCGGTCGGCATTTTCGCCGCCGGCACTGCCGCCGCGGCAACAACCGCATCCAATGACGCCCTCAAGCTGGACGTCTACAATCCCGGCGACAGCGCGCTGTTTCCGGTCAGCTCGGTACTGGTCAGCGGCAAGCAGGATGCCATCCTGGTCGACGCGCAATTCGGCCGCGGGCAGGCGCAACAGGTCGTGGAAAAGATCCGCGCCAGCGGCAAGAAACTGGTGGCTGTCTATATCAGCCACGGCGACCCGGATTATTACTTCGGCCTCGACACCATCAAGGCCGCCTATCCCGACGTGAAAATCCTGGCGACCCCGCAAACCGTGGCCCACATCAAGGAAACCGTCGCCCACAAGCTGGCCTTCTGGGGACCGAAGCTGGGCGCCGATGCGCCGACGCAAACCATCGTGCCCGATGTCCTCGACGGCAATTCGTTGACGCTGGAAGGCAAGAAGCTGCAAGTAATCGGTCTCGACGGCCCGCAACCTGAGCGCAGCTTCGTCTGGATTCCGTCGATCAAGGCGGTAGTCGGCGGCGTGGTGGTGGACGGCAACGAACACGTCTGGATGGCCGATACGCAAGGCGAAAAATCCCACAAAGATTGGCTGCTCACGCTGGCGCGCATCGAAAAGCTGAAACCGAAAACCGTCATCCCCGGCCACTACGCCGCCGGTGCGCCAATGACCATCGCTTCGGTGAAATACACCCGCGACTACATCAAGGCCTTCGACGCTGAAACTGTCAAGGCTGCCGACTCCGCCGCACTGATCGCAGCAATGAAAGCGCGCTATCCCGGCGCCACCAATCTTTCGGTGCTGGAATTGTGCGCCAAGGTCGCCAAGGGCGAGATGAAGTGGTAAGGCGGGTCAACGCACATTGATCAACGAGGTTCCGTCTTGAATAGCCGGCGCACATGCGCCGGCGTTTCACGTTAGGCTACCGGTCTCTCTTCAAGGAACGCATCATGAGTACTTACGACACCAGCAGCACGGCGCTGCATTACATCTACGACCCGCTGTGCGGCTGGTGCTACGGCGCCGCACCGCTGGCCGCAGTTGCACGCGAAATCATGCCGGTAATCGGCCATGGCGGCGGCATGATGATGGGCGCCAACCGCCAGCAGGTCAGCCCGGCCCTGCGTGATTACGTCATGCCATACGATCATCGGATCGCGGAATTGACCGGCCAGCCATTCGGCGACGACTACTTCAACGGCCTGCTGCTGGATGAGACCGCCGTCTTCGATTCGGCGCCACCGATCAAGGCGATTCTGGCGGCGGAAGACATCTCCGGACGCGGTCTCGACATGCTGGCACGTTTGCAAGCCGCCCACTACGTAGAAGGCAAGCGTGTTGCCGATGAAGATGTGCTGCAAGCGCTGGCGGCTGAACTGGGATTGAATGGGGAGGCATTCGCGCAAGCGTACGGCCGCGTCGGCGAAGAAGAATTGCAGCAGCACATCGCCGCCAGCCGCCGCTTGCTGGCGCAGGTCGGCGGTCACGGCTTTCCGACTTTCGTGCTGGAACAGGACGGCCGTTTCGAAGTGCTTGATGCCGGCCGCTGGCTGGGCGAACCCGATGCGTGGCGCGAGCATCTCGCCGCATACACGCATCGCTGAATCGACTCAGACAGGCAAGCCGAGTTCTCGCAATTGCTTCACCGTCTCGGCGCAATCGACATGATGAATCGCATGCCAGCCGAGGCGGCGCGCCGCTTCGACGTTCTTCGCCGAGTCATCGAGGAAGACCAGCTCCGACGGCTTCAGGTTGGGCAGATGCTTGCCGTAGCGCGTCAGCGCGATCTGGTAAATCACAGCGTCCGGCTTGATGCACTGCTCCGTTCCCGACACCACGATGTCGCGGAATATCTGCAGGAAATCATAGTTCGCCAGCGCGTACGGAAACGTTTCCGAAGACCAGTTGGTCAAGCCGAACAAGGGTACATCCTTGTCATGCAAGGTGCGCAGCAATTCGACGCCGTCATGCAGCGGCCCGCGCAGCATTTCCGTCCAGCGATCGTAAAACGCGCGAATCATCGGCTCGTGTTGCGGATGTTCGGCCAGCAGCAACTCGGTGCCATCTTTCAGCGTGCGGCCGCCGTCCTGGCGGATGTTCCAGTCGGGCGAACAGACATTGGTGAGAAAGTGTTCGCGCTCGGCGGCGTCGGGAATCAGGTCTTGATACAGGTGCAGCGGATTCCAGTCGAACAGCACGCCGCCGAAGTCGAACACCACGGCGCGAATGCCGGCCGAACTTGCATAGTCAGGGTTGAATTTTTGCATCAGGCGACCATCAGTTGAATGTTTAAGGAATGTTCTAGACATCAAAGCGTGCGGAAAAATTCATACAACTCGGGCGCATCCGCATACGCCACGTTGAAACGGAACCACGGCTGATCCGGCGGCGTGAGGTGGAAAAATTCCCCCGGCGCCAGCCAAATGCCCTTTTGCCGCGCGCGATCGGCGATATCGCGTGCGCTCAGGTCGCAGCCGTCCAGCCGCGCCCAGGAGAACATGCCGCCGCGCGGCGTGGTGAACGGCGTCAGGCCGGTCTCGCTGAGCTTGCCGTTGACGCGCGACTGCGCGTTGAGCAGCGACGCCGCCAGGTTCTCAACGTGGCGGCGATGGTGGCCTTCGGTCAGCACGCTGTGCACCAGGCGTTCGTTGATTTCGGAATTGGTCAGGCTCAGCACCATCTTGGTATGCACCAGCTGGCGCGCCAAGTCGCGCTGGCAGGCGATGAAGCCGAGGCGCAGCGACGGCGCGATGGTCTTCGAATAACTGCCGACGTAGATCACGCGCTGCAAGCCATCCAGCGCCGCCAGCATCGGATCGGTCGGCTGCCCCAGTTCGCGGAAGATGTCGTCCTCCACCACCCAGAAGCCATGACGCTCGGCCGCCTGCAAGACACGCATCGCGCAGGCCGGCGTGTACGATGTGCCGGTCGGATTGTGCAACACGCTGGTGGTGAAAAACAATTTCGGCTTGTGCGTGCGCGCCAAAGTTTCGAGCATCTCGGTGTCGACACCGGTGGGCGTACGTGGAATGCCGATTACGTTGAGGTCGGCCATCCTGAGCATGGCGATCAGGTTGCAATAACCGGGGTCGTCGACAAACACCGTATCGCCGCGCTTGACCATGGTGCGGATGATCAGGTCCAGGCCCTGCGTGGCGCCGTGCGAAGTGAGCACCTGGTCGAGCGAGACTTCCAGCGACCAGTTGGCCAGGAACTGGCAGATGATCTGGCGCAGCGGCGCGTAGCCGTAGGGGTGGCCGTAGCCGACCTGCTGCGCGCCGGGCGAGCGGATGATGCGGCGTTCGGCCTGGTGCAGGCCTTCGTCGTCCAGCCATTTGCCGGGTAGCCAGCCGCAGCCGGCTTTGATCGGCACGCGCTCGTCTGCGAACATTTCCGACAGCAGCCAGGCTGAATCGATGACCGGATCGGGCGGCGTGAAGGCCATCGCCGGCGGCGGGTTGGCGCCCTTGGGCGCGATGAAGAAGCCGGCGCCGCGCCGCACGATCAGGAGGCCGCGCGCGACCAGTTGCTCATAGGCTTCCACCACGGTCGAGGCGCCGATGGCGTGCGACTCGGCGAACTGGCGCACCGACGGCAGGCGCTCGCCCGAACGCAGCGCGCCCTGTTCGATCAATTGCGCCAATCCGTTCACCACTTGCTCGACCAGGCGGTTGCTCCCACTTCTGGAGCCGCCCTTTGCACCGTTGCGCTCCAATGTCAGGTAAACCGCTTCACGCTGGACCTTCGCCATCATTTCCTCGCTGTTGCCAGCCGTCGACATGATTCTGATCTTGTCGGACGGGCAAGTGTCATCAATACAGATTGTTGAAATAAACAATACAGTTCTTCGGTTAATTCCAAAGTGTATCTAACAATCCGGGCCGCGTCTCGCAATAATCAAGCATCTTCAACCGCCCGAGGTGCGCCTGAAATGAACAAACCACTGTCTTCTTCCGACCTGTCCGCCTATTGGATGCCCTATACCGCCAACCGCAACTTCAAAGCCAGCCCGCGCATGCTGGTCTCGGCGGAAGGCATGTATTACCGCGACGACGCCGGCAATGCCATCCTTGACGGCACTGCCGGCCTGTGGTGCGTACCGCTGGGCCACGCCCAGCCGAAGATCGTCTCGGCCGTCCAGAAGGCCGTGGCGACACTCGACTACGCCCCCTCCTTCCAGCTCGGCCATCCCATGGCATTTGAACTGGCCGAGCGCCTCAAGCAATACACCGGCGGCCGCTTCTCGCAAGTGTTCTACACCGGCTCCGGTTCGGAAGCAGTCGACACCGCCCTGAAAATCGCCCTGGCCTATCACCGCATGCGCGGCGACGCCACCCGCACCCGCCTGATCGGCCGTGAGCGCGGCTATCACGGCGTCGGCTTCGGCGGCATGTCGGTCGGCGGCATCGGCGGCAATCGCAAGACCTTCAACTCGGCCTTGCTGCAAGGCGTCGATCACCTGCCGCACACCCATAACCTCGAAAAGAACGCCTTCACCAAGGGCGAGCCTGAATACGGCACCCATCTGGCCGATGAACTGGAACGCCTGGTCACGCTGCACGACGCCTCCAACATCGCCGCCGTGATCGTCGAGCCGGTCGCCGGCTCCACCGGCGTGCTGATTCCGCCCAAGGGCTATCTCAAGCGTCTGCGCGAGCTGTGCACCAAGCACGGCATCCTGCTGATTTTCGATGAAGTGATCACCGGCTTCGGCCGCCTGGGCACGCCGTTCGCATCGGACTACTTCGGCGTCGAACCGGACATCTTCACCACCGCCAAGGGCCTGACCAACGGCGTGGTGCCGATGGGCGCCGTGTTCGTCAAGCCGCACATCCATGAAGCTTTCATGAACGGACCTGACGGCATCGAACTGTTCCACGGCTATACCTATTCCGGCCACCCGCTTGCCTGCGCCGCCGGCCTGGCGTCGCTGGATATCTTCGAACAGGACGGCATCCTCGAACACGCCAACAGCGTCGCCGATTACTTCCAGGAGGCAGCGCATTCTCTGCGCGGACTGCCGAACGTGATCGACATCCGCACCATCGGCATGATCGTCGGGATCGAGCTGGCATCGATCCCCGGCAAGGTCGGCGCACGTGCTTACGACGCCTTCCGCCGCGCCTTCAACGACGGCATCCTGATCCGCGTGACCGGCGACATCATCGCCTTGTCGCCGCCGCTGATCATCGAGAAGAAACACATCGACGAACTGTTCGGCAAGCTCGCCGCCATTTTGAAAACATTAGATTAAGAACCAAGGAAACAAGTCAGCATGGAAAAGATTACCCACTTCATCGGCGGCCGCCGCGTCGACACCAACAGCGACCGCTACGCCGATGTCTTCAACCCTGCTCTGGGCGTGGCAGTCGCACGCGTTGCGCTGGGCACGGCGGAAGAAGTCAATGATGCCGTCACCGCAGCCGCTGCCGCTTTCCCGGCCTGGTCCAACACGCCGCCGCTGACGCGTGCGCGCGTGCTGTTCAAATTCCTGAACCTGATCCAGCAGCATGCCGACGACTTCGCCGCGATTCTCACCCGCGAACACGGCAAGACCTTCTCCGACGCACAAGGCGAAGTCGCGCGCGGCATCGAAGTGGTTGAGTACGCGGTCGGCATTCCACAAATGCTCAAGGGCGAATACACCGACCAGATCGCCCGCGGCATCGACGCCTGGTCGATGCGCCAGGCGCTGGGCGTGGTGGCCGGCATCACGCCGTTCAATTTTCCGGCGATGGTGCCGATGTGGATGTTCCCGATCGCACTGGCCTGTGGCAACTGCTTCATCCTCAAGCCTTCCGAACGCGATCCGTCGGCCTCGCTGCTGATCGCCGAGTTGCTGCAGCAAGCCGGATTGCCTGACGGCGTCTTCAGCGTCATCCAGGGCGACAAGGTCACCGTCGATGCGCTGCTCGATCATCCTAAAGTCAAGGCCATCAGCTTCGTCGGCTCGACGCCGATCGCCGAATACATCTACGCGCGCGGCAGCGCCAAGGGCAAGCGGGTCCAAGCCTTGGGCGGCGCCAAGAATCACATGGTGGTCATGCCGGACGCCGACATGCAAGTCGCGGTCGATGCGCTGATCGGCGCAGCCTACGGTTCGGCCGGTGAGCGCTGCATGGCGATCTCGGTCGCGGTCGCGGTCGGCGACGCCGGCGACAAGCTGGTTTCGGCACTGGCCGAACGCACCCGCAATCTGAAGATCAACGACGGCATGGAAAAGGACGCCGAAATGGGTCCGGTCGTGACCGCGGCAGCAAAGGCGCGTATCGAAGGATTGATCGGCAAGGGCGTCGAGGAAGGCGCAACGCTGGTGGTCGATGGTCGCGGCTTCAAGGTGCCGGGTCGTGAAAACGGTTTCTTCGTCGGCGGCACGCTGTTCGATCACGTCACTCCTGAAATGACTATCTACCAGGAAGAAATTTTCGGACCGGTGTTGTGCGTGGTGCGCGCCCCCGATGTCGCTACCGCAGTCGAGCTCATTAACAATCATGAATACGGCAACGGCGTCGCCGTATTCACACGCGACGGCGGCGTCGCGCGCGAGTTCGTGCGTCAGATCGAAGTCGGCATGGTCGGCGTCAACGTGCCACTGCCGGTGCCGATGGCGTTCAGCAGTTTCGGTGGATGGAAGCGCAGCCTGTTCGGCGACCATCATGTCTACGGTCCGGAAGGCGTGCGTTTTTACACCCGCGCGAAAGCCGTGATGCAGCGTTGGCCGAACACCGCCAGCGCCGGCGCCGAGTTTGCTTTCCCGCAGATGAAGTGAGCTTGAAAGAAAAATGAAAACGGCGATTTCTTCATAGACAAAAAGCGGCATGAGCGAACCTCATGCCGTCGCCGTTTTCAGAACCGGTTTTAACATGTGAATTATTGGTGCGAAAGACGAATTTGATGGTGCAGAACGATACTGAAAATGCACCGTCATCTGCAGAAAGGAAAGATTAAATTCATCAAAAGAAAAATCCCTCCGGGAGGTAATTCACGTAGCATGCAGTAACGCGAAAAAACAAAATGCAGACGTGAAAAAAGACACGATCATGCAGCCATTCGCGGCAGTAAAAATATAAAAACGAACAGAGACATTAATCCAGGAGGAGCAAACATGATCCATCGTCATCATGCATTGCGGCGTTCGCACATTCGCGTGCGCGCAAGGTCGCAAAACCGTCATCTTCACACTGCTTTTAC
The DNA here is from genome assembly GCF_044767325.1 of Herbaspirillum sp. NPDC101397. Taxonomy (NCBI): domain Bacteria; kingdom Pseudomonadati; phylum Pseudomonadota; class Betaproteobacteria; order Burkholderiales; family Oxalobacteraceae; genus Herbaspirillum; species Herbaspirillum sp. NPDC101397. The sequence goes on along the minus strand of NZ_JBIWNS010000010.1, from coordinate 117,488 downwards.
CAAGGTAAACGCGGTGCATTTCCTCATATCCCTGCAATAGCTTTCCCCGTATTTTTTCCTCTGGCGACGTCATGATTTTTCATCGTCACGGGCATGGAACTTGCGTCACAATACCCCGACTCAATTGCTGATCAACCCTTTCAATGCGCAGTCATTTTTTGGAGATGTGAATATGATGAAACGTCGTGATTTTCTCAAGCTGTCCGCCCTCGCCGCACCTGGCGCGCTGTCCTATACCGATGTCTTCGCGCAAGCCGATGCGATCCAGTTCGGTTGCCCTGTTCCTATGTCGGGTCCGTTCGCCGCCAACGGCAAGTACGCCGACATGGGCATGAAGCTGGTGCTGCAAAAATACGGCAAGGTGCTCGGCAAGAATCTGACTTACACCACGCTCGACACCGAAGGAAAACCGGCGACCGCGGTGCGCAAGGTGCAGGAAACAATGGAAAAGGGCACACGCTTTTTCGCCGGCGGCATCCTCTCCGGCGAAGCGCTGGCGATGGGCAAGGAAGCGGAAAAAGGCGGCAGCATTTTCATCACCACCGCAGGCGCCGATGAAATCACCGGCAGCGATTGCAACCGCGCCACATTCCGCTGGTCGGTGCCGACCTTCGGCGCGATCGAACAAACCGTGCGTCCGCTTCTGGAAAAGATGCCCAACGCCAAGCGCTGGTACACCATCACGCCGCAGTACGTGTTCGGAGACGGCTTGCTGAGCGCGGCCAAGGCGATCTTCAAGGAAAAAGGCATCGAGCACGTAGGCAACAGCTACCACTCGCTGGCCGAGAAGGAATTCAGCGGCTACCTCACCAACGCCATGGCTGCCAAACCGGACGTCCTGCTGCTGCTGAACTTCGGCTCGCAATCGTCGGACACGCTGCGCCAGGCGGTCAGCTTCGGCATGAAGAACAACTGTACGATCCTGATGGCCTGGGCTTCGGGCCTGGAACAGTTCGAAACCCTGGGCGCAGACATTTGCGACGGCGTGTATTTCGGCGCGCAATACTGGCACGCCATTGATGCGCCGTTCAACAAGGAATTCGTCAAGACGGTCAACGACGCACTAAAGATTGACCCGAACTACAGCCTGGCCGGCTCCTACATCTGTACCAAGATCGTGCTCGACGCCATCATCAAGGCCAACAGCACCGATCCGAAGGCAGTCATCGCGGCGATGGAAGGCATGAAGTACGAAGGCCTGACCGGCACCGAAGAAATCCGCAAGGGCGATCACCAGGTCATCAAGAACTACTACCTGCTCAAGGGCAAGGCCAAGTCGAAGATGCGCAACAAGAATGACTATGCGGACATCATTTCGTCCGGCAAGTCCTTCCTCGCGCTCGACAAGACGATGTGCAAGCTGGGTTGATTCTGTTGGCGTAAGTTTGTTTCTGCACGGCGCCGTATGCTTCCCTCATACGGCGCCAACTCCGCACATTACTGCAAGCTGCTTGCATAAGCGTTTCGAGGTTTCATGAATATCTATCTGCTGCAAATTGCCAACGGCATCGGCATCGGCATGCTGTATTTCCTGCTCGCGGTGGGCCTGTCCATCGTGTTCGGGCTACTGCGTTTCGTCAATTTTTCGCATGGCGCATTTTTCCTGCTGGGTGCTTATTTCTGCTTCCAGCTTGGCGAAATGGGCGTCAATTTCTGGTGGTCGCTGCTGATCGCGCCCATCGTGGTCGGCTTGTTTGCATTTCTGGTCGAGCGCTTCGTCCTGCGCCACATTTATGCATTGCCCCATCACTTCCATATTCTCTTTACAGTCGGCCTGGCGCTGGTGTTGCAGGAGGCCGTGATCTCTTATTGGGGCCCGCTGGGCAACAATATTTCGCCGCCGGATATCTTGCAGGGCGTGGTCATGGCCGGCGGTTTCGTCTATCCGAAATACCGTCTGTTCGTGATCGCTTTCACCGCTGTGATGGCGCTGCTGTTGTGGTGGATTCTGGAAGGCACGCGCCTCGGTTCCATCGTGCGCGCCGGCAGCGAATCGACCGAAATGGTGTCGCTGCTGGGTCTCAATATTGATCGCATTTTCAGCCTGGTGTTTGCACTGGGCGCGTTCACCGCCGGCCTGGCGGGCGCCCTGGCGGCACCGATCCGCGGCGTCGAACCCTTCATGGGAGTGGAGGCCCTGGGCATCGCGTTCGTGGTGGTGGTGATCGGCGGTCTTGGAAGTTTCTCCGGTGCGCTGGTGGGCGGCATCCTGGTCGGCATCGTGCAAAGCGTCATGAGCACGGTGTGGTCGGAAGGCGCGCATCTGATGATTTATGTGGCGATGGCGGCGGTCATGCTGCTGCGTCCCAACGGCCTGCTCGGCCGCGCCAGCTGAGGAGAGTACCTTGAAACATATCGCTCATTTCCGCTTTACCCTGCTGGTCATCGCCGTGGTCTTGTTGCTGCCGCTGTGCATCGGTTCCGGCACGCTGGCGACCGAAGTATTGATCTATGCGCTGGCCGCACTCGGCTGCAATCTGCTGCTCGGGTATACCGGGCTGATGTCGTTCGGCCAGGGGATTTTCTTCGGCATCGGCAGTTACGCCACCGGTCTGGCGTTGTTGCACCTGAAGGCGCCGCTGCTGATTTCGCTGTTGATCGCCGCACTCATCGGCGGGCTGATTGCGCTGCTGGTCGGCTGGTTCTCGATTCGCCAGCGCGGCACCTATTTCGTCATGCTGACGCTGGCGTTTGCGCAGATGTTCTACTTCCTCGCTTACACGATGAAGGACATCACCGGCGGCGACAACGGCTTGCTCGACATCCCGCGTCCAAACCTATCCGTGCTGGGCCACACGCTGTTGCCGACGACCACGTCCTGGCAGTACTACAGCTTCGTCGCGATCCTGTTCGTGGTGGTGTTCTGGCTGTTGCAGCGCGTGGTGGATTCTGTACTCGGACGCACGCTGCTGGCCGTGCGCGACAACGAGGCGCGCGCGTCTGCGGTTGGCTATGACATCACCCTGCTGAAGCTGGCCGCATTCGTCATCTCCGGTGCCGTGACCGGCCTCGCGGGTGGTTTGCACGCAATGATGACCGGCGTCGCACCGCTGTCCAACATCGAATACCACACCAGCGAATCGATCCTGATCATGACCGTGATCGGCGGCACCGGCAACCTGTTCGCGTCGGTGCTGGGCGCGTCGTTCTACGTGATTGTCGGCAACTGGCTGTCGACGCTGTGGCCGCGCTGGCTGATGCTGCTCGGCTTCCTGCTGATCGGCGTGAGCCTGTACATGCACAAGGGCTTGTACGGCTTGGCGCAATCGCTGTTGCAACGTTTCCGCCCCGGCGCAAAACCGATGGCGGACGTCGCCAAGGAGATCCACTGATGAGTACGCCCATCCTAAAAGCGGTGAACGTCACCAAGCGCTACGGCAAGTTCACCGCCGTCAACAACATCACGCTGGATATCCTGCCGGGCACCGTGCATTCGGTGATCGGCCCCAACGGCGCCGGCAAGACCACGCTGTTCCATACGCTGACCGGCACCACGCCGATCACCGAGGGTAGCATCCTGGTCGAGGGCGAAGAAGTCTCGCACCTGCCCGGCTACAAGCGCGTGCGCAAAGGCCTGGCGCGCTCGTTCCAGGTGACCAGCCTGTTCCCCAACCTGAGCGTGCGCGAGAACCTGCGGCTGGCGGCGCAAGGCACGCGTCCGGCGCAGGCGCTCAATCCATGGAAGCGGCCCGAGTTGCTGCGCCAGGCCTGCGACGTCGCAGAGCAACTGGTGGCGCGCCTGAACCTGCAGGCCGTCGCCGATCGCCTGTCCTCCGAGCTCTCGCACGGCCAGCAACGCCGCCTCGAAGTCGGCATGGCGATGGCGGGTCAGCCGAAGGTGATCTTCCTCGATGAGCCGACCTCCGGCATGGGCATCGACGACATCGCCGAGATGAAGAAACTGATCCACAGCCTGCGCGACAACTACACCGTGGTGCTGATCGAACACAACATGGACATCGTGATGGACATCTCCGACAGCATCACCGTGATGCAGCAGGGACAGATCCTGGCGCAAGGCAAGCCCGACGAAATCCGCAATGACGACCGCGTGCGCCGCGCTTATCTGGGCAGCATGATCACCGGTGGAAAGAACGGAGGAAAAGCATGATCCTCAACGTACAGGACATTCACGGTTATTACGGCAAGAGCCATGTGCTGCAAGGCGTGTCGCTGCAGGTTGCGGCCGGCGAAGTGGTGACGCTGCTGGGCCGCAACGGCGCCGGCAAGAGCACCACCTTGAAGAGCATCGTCGGCGTGGTTCAGCCGCGCCAGGGCAAGGTCATGTTCGAAGGCAACAACGTCGCCGGCCTGCCCGCTTACAAGATCGCTGCGCGCGGCGTGTGCCTGGTGCCGGAACATCGCGGCATCTTCAAGCTGCTGACGGTGGAAGAAAACCTCACCATGGCGGCACGCAAGGATTCGGCCTGGGGACTCGAAGACGTGTACAAGATCTTCCCGCGCCTGAAGGAACGCCGCAAGAACGGCGGCGGCCAGTTGTCCGGCGGCGAGCAGCAGATGCTGGCGATTGCGCGCGCGCTGATGACGCATCCCAAGGTGCTGATGCTGGACGAGCCGGTCGAGGGACTGGCGCCGGTGATCGTCGACGAGATCGTCGCGCAGATCAAACTGATCAAGGCCACCGGCATGTCGATCATCCTGGTCGAGCAGAATCTGGAGGTCTGCACGCAACTGGCGGATCGGCATTACATTGTGGAGCAGGGACGCATTGCCTATACCGCGACCAATGCGGAATTTCTCGCCGACGACAGCGCGAAAGATCGCTATCTTGGCGTGAATTTAGCTGCATGAGTAGCTGCCTGATTTAACCCAAACACTATCGCATTTGACGGAATCATCATGAACACGACAACCAGCATCACCAATTTACGCATCGACGGCAAACGCCTGTGGAACTCGCTGATGGATCTCGGCGCGATCGGCGCGACACCGAAGGGCGGCGTCTGCCGTCTGGCGCTGACCGATCTCGACAAGCAGGGCCGCGATCTCGTCAGCAGCTGGGCCAAACAGGAAGGCATGAGCGTCACGGTCGACCAGATCGGCAACATCTTCATGCGCCGCGCCGGCCGCAATAACGACCTGCCGCCGGTGGTCACCGGCTCGCACATCGATACGCAACCGACCGGCGGCAAGTTCGACGGCAACTACGGCGTGCTGGCCGGCATGGAAGTGATCCGCACGCTGAACCAGCACAACATCCAGACCGAAGCGCCGATCGAAGTCGCGGTGTGGACCAATGAAGAAGGGTCACGTTTCGTGCCGGTGATGATGGGTTCGGGCGTGTTCTGCGGCGCATTCACGCTGGAGCATGCTTACAGCGCGACCGACACTGACGGCAAGAACGTCAAGGATGAATTGACGCGCATCGGCTACATCGGTGAACAGAAGTGCGGCGATCATCCGATCGGCGCGTATTACGAAGCACACATCGAGCAAGGTCCGGTGCTGGAAAACGCCGACACCGTCATCGGCGTGGTGCCGGCCGTGCTGGGCCTGTCATGGTACGACTGCACGGTCACCGGATTCGAATCGCACGCCGGTCCGACGCCGATGGAAATCCGCAAGGACGCGCTGCAAGTGTCGACGTACATCATGCAGGAAGTCGTAGCGATCGCGAACCGCTATCCGCCCTACGGCCGCGGCACCGTCGGCCAGGTGCAAGTGATGCCGAACAGCCGCAACGTGATTCCGGGCCAGGTGAAGTTCTCCATCGACCTGCGCAACGTCAGCGATGAAACCCTGAACCAGATGCACGAAGACTTGCTGGCGTATCTCGAACAAACCCGCCAGAAGACCGGGCTGAAGATCGAGCTGGAACGCGTGTCTTATTTCCCACCCTGCCCTTTCCATCCCGACTGCGTCGGCGAAGTCCGCAATGCGTCGGCGATGCTTGGCTACGCCACCATGGATGTGGTTTCGGGTGCAGGTCACGATGCCATCTACGCCGCGCGCCTGGCTCCGGCCGGGATGATTTTCGTGCCGTGCAAGGATGGCGTCAGCCATAACGAAATCGAGGACGCCAAACCCGAACATCTGGAAGCCGGCGCCAACGTGCTGTTGCATGCGATGCTGGCCAGCGCAAAAGTCGTCGCCTGAATAAAGAACCCGCAAGGAATAGTCATGCCGTTAAAGATTGTCGTCGCCCGCCTCAACCACGAGACCAATACCTTTTCGCCGATCCCGACGCCGCTGGAGGCCTTCCTGCCGCAATGGGATGCCGCGGCCTACCAGGATCAGAAAGGCGCGCGCACTGCGATGGGCGCCTTCCTCGATATCGCTGACGGCCTGTCGGCCACCATCGTGACGCCCTTGTCCGCAACGGCCAACCCGAGCGCAACGGTCGCGGCCGATGCTTATACGTTGATGACCGACGCCATCGTGCGCGCCATCGAAGCCGGTTGCGACGCCATCATGCTCGACCTGCATGGCGCCATGGTGGCGGAGAACGCCGACGACGGCGAAGGCGCGCTGCTGGAACGCATCCGCAAGATCGCCCCGCGCGTGCCGCTGTGCGTGGCGCTCGACCTGCACGGCAACGTCACGCAAAAGATGGTCGACAACGCCGACATCATTGTCAGCTTCAAGACCTATCCGCACATCGACATGTATGAAACCGGAGAACACGCCGGACGTCTGCTGGTGGAATTACTGCGGGAAAAATCGCGCCCCGTCACCGGCTGGCGGCAGGTGCCGCTGCTGTCGGCGACGCTGACCAGCAATACATCAGCCTCGGCAATGCTGCGCGCAGTAGAGCAGGCCAAGCTTGCGGAAAAGCAGACCGGCGTATTGGCGGTATCGGTGCTGGCAGGATTTCCACTGTCCGACTTCCGCGATGCCGGCATGTCGGTGGTGGTGGTGACCGACAACGATGCGGCGCTCGCGCAAACCGTCGCCGACACGATTGCGAAACAGATCTGGGCCGAGCGCGATGATTTCGTCTACGACAGTCAGCCGCTGCGCCACTCATTGGCGCATGCGCGCGAAATCGCTGCGGGTTCGGGCAAGGGCCCGGTGCTGTTGCTTGACCATAGCGACAATGTCATGTCAGGCGGCACCTGCAACACCATGGACGTACTGGAAGCGGCGCTGGCCGAAGGAATGAGCGGCATCGCCGCCGGTCCGATCAGCGATCCGGAAGCGGTCGCGCAATTATTGAAAGCGGGAGTGGGCGGCACAGTCACGCTGGCGGTCGGCAACAAGGTGGCGCTGACGCAGCAGGGCATCGTCAAGACGCCACTGCAACTGACCGGCAAGGTGCTGGCGATCACCGACGGCGTGTTCCGCGTGTCGGGCCCGATCTATACCGGATCAATCATCAACATGGGCAACAGCGTGCTGTTCGATATCGGCGCGGCAAAGATCGTCATCACCGAAGAGCGCGTCGAACCGTATGACCTGGGCGTGTTCACCAGCCTCGGCCTGGATCCGGCAAGCATGGATTACGTCATCCTGAAGTCGCGCATGTATTGCCGCCCAGTGTTCGTGCCGATCAGCAAGGGCCTGGAAGAATGCGACTCCGACAGCGGCGGCCCGACCAGTTCCAACTTCGACCTGTTCCCGATCCGCAAGGTGCGTCGCCCAGTCTATCCGCTCGACGTTGCAACGCCTCCACCCGTCTGACGGTCTGACGGTCTGACGGTCTGACGATCTGAGTAATACGACCATGCCATCGACGAGCGCGCAGGGCCGCAAGGACAGCGCCAAGGCCAGACTGTTGCTGCTCGTCCTCGGTGTGCTGTGGGGACTCAACTGGCCTGCGGTGAAGGTGTCGCTGAGCGGAATTTCGCCATGGACCTTGCGCAGCATCGGCCTCGGCGCTGCGGCGTGCACGCTGTTCGCGCTGGCGTTCGCACGCGGGCGCAGCCTGCATATCAGCCGGCGCGATCGTCCGCACATCGTCATGACGGGACTGCTCAATATCGCGCTGTTCAATATCCTGCTGACCTTCGCACAGCTCGGTGCGGCGACCTCGCGCGTGGCGATCATCACTTATTCCATGCCGTTGTGGGCGACGCTGTTTGCGCGCATTGCACTCGGCGAAAAACTTGATCGCGTGCGCGGCATCAGCCTGGCGTTCGGCGCCGGTGGCCTGGCCGTATTGATCGCGCCATTGATCGGCGGCGGCTTGCTGAATCTGCCTCACGGCATCCTCTACGCATTGGCCGCGGCGCTGACCTGGGCGGCCGGAACCGTCTATATGAAATGGGCCAGGATCAATGCGGAACCGCTGGCGGTCGCCGCCTGGCAATTGCTGATCGGCGCGCTGGTGGCGCTGGCCGGCTTGCTGTCGTTCGAAGGCTGGCCGCACCTGGGCGCGCTGCATCTGACGGTGATGATCGCGCTGGCGTATCACATCTTTTTCGGCATGGCCGCGGCCTATATCCTGTGGTTCGAAATCATTGCCAGATTGCCGGCCGGCGTCGCCGCATTGGGCACTTTGCTGGTGCCGGTGGTCGGCGTCAGCAGTGCGGTGTTGCTGCTCGGTGACCGGCCCAGCATGCCCGACCTGGTTGGCTTCGCGCTGATCTTCGGCGCCGCCGTTTGCGTGCTGCTGCCCACGGGGTCCCTGCGCCTGAACAGGGCCTGATCAGCTCTGCGCTGTCTGCAGAGAATTGACGAAGGCGGTCTTGAGCACGTGATGCGGCACGTAGAGCAAATCCGTCACCGTCTCCGGCGCCAACGCGCGCGAAAAGAAAAATCCCTGTCCGAAATCGCAACCGATGTTGCGCAGGTGGTCGACCTGCATCTCGGTCTCGGTTCCTTCCGCCACCACCTCGATGCCGAGATTGCGCGCCAGCGTCATGATGGTCTGCACGATCTGCAAGCGCTCGTGATCCTCGTTCATGCGCATGACGAAGGAACGATCGATCTTCAACACGTCCAGCGGGAAACGGTGCAGGTAACTCAGGGATGAATAGCCGGTGCCGAAATCGTCAACGCTGAAGCGCACGCCGATCTCGCGTAGTTGCGACAGGATACGGATGGTGCGCTCGACGTCGCCCATGGTCACGCTCTCGGTGATCTCCAGGCGCAGCGTATTGGGATCGATGCCGGTCTCGGCGACGATCTGCTTGATCTGGTCCACCAGATTCGGCTGGACGAACTGGCGCGGTGAAATATTGACGCTGATGGTGAGCGGTTTGGCGCGCGGGAATTGCCGGTGCCATTGATGCATCTGGCGGCAGGCTTCGCGCAGCACCCACATGCCGATGTAGAGGATCAGGCCGGTGTCTTCGGCGACATCGATGAAGTCGCCCGGATAGACCAGCTCGTCCGGCCCACGCTGCCAGCGCACCAGCGCTTCGACACCGACGATGGTGCCGCCCTGCAGCTCGATGATGGGCTGGTAGTGCAGCACGAATTCGTTGTTCTTCAGGGCATGGCGCAAGGCGGTCTCGATGGTGAGGCGGCTGACCGCCCCCTTGCGCATGCTGCGGTCGAACACTTCGTAGCGGCTCTCGCCCATCGACTTGGCGCGGTACAGCGCCAGATCGGCGTCTCGCAGGACTTCATCAGCCAGGGTGTGGCCGACGTCGCCGAACACAATGCCGGTGCTGGCGCTGGCGTAGATCTCCTGGTCACGGATCAGGAACGGCAAGGCCATCGCTGCCTGGATGCGCTCGGCGATGCGCACCGCTTCGCCGACGTCATCGATATCGCTCAGCAGCACAGTGAATTCATCGCCACCCATGCGCGCCAGCGTGTAGCTGGGGCTGACGCCGTCGACGCGCAAGGTGTCGGGGGAGGAAGGCGCGGCGGGGTGATCCGGACGCAAGGCATTCCTGAGACGCGCCGCCACCTGGATGATCATGCGGTCGCCGGCGAGGTGGCCGAGGCTGTCGTTGACGATCTTGAAACGGTCGAGATCGATGAACAGCACCGCAAAGCGCGCGTTGTCGTCATCCCACTGGCGCTGCAGCGCCAGGTCCAGCTGCTGCAGGAACAGGTTGCGATTGGGCAGGCCGGTCAGTGCATCATGCGAGGCATCGTGCGCCAGCCGTCGCATTGCCTGCGCGCGCTCGGCGACGTGCCCCAGGCGCGTGCCGATCTGGCGCATCAGGTTCATCAGGCGCAGCAAGTGGTCGTCCAGCGAGAGGATGCGCACTGAGAAAAATTCCAGCACCGCCACAACATCTCCACCGCTCATCACCGGAAAGGCGATTGCCGCGCGGATGCCTGCCGACCGTGCGACGTCGGCGCGCAGCGCATCGCGATCGGCGCCGAGATTGACGATCCAGACCGGCGCGGCCTCCGCGAGCACGCGGCCGGGCAGGTCCTGCTCGGCGAGGAATTGCGGGTCGCCGGACATGCAGCGGAAGGCGGAAAATTCAGGCCGGTGGGCGCCATGCCAGATACCGCTTGAAACCAGGGCGGATGGTCTGGCGCTTTTGCGCACGTGGAAACAATGACCCAGCGGCCAGCCGGTGTAGCGGCAGATCTCGTCGACGGCGAATTGCAACGCCTGCTCGAACGTGTCGGCTTCGTTGGCGGCCGCGGTGACGGCTTCCAACACTTGCAATCGGCGCAGGCTGCTTTCCGTGGCGGCATCGGCCTGCAGGCGGGCATCGCGGTCACGCACCAGCGACTGCGTCAGTTTCTCTAATTCCGCGGCATGCGCTGCCACGTCCGGTTTTGTTGTCATGTGATCGTGAGAGTGATCGTGAAGCGAACAAGACGGCAGCCATGCGCATTGCCGTAGTGCACTTCCGAAGCACTGGATTATAGCGGCACGTTGTCACTATTGCATGAAGGCATTTCGCTCATGCCGGCTTAATTTGCCCCAATCCTGACGCAGAGTTGACAAAAGGCCATACAAACCATCGCTCACCTGCGATTTGAAGCCATTTCGCTGTGATACGCTGAACCGATAACAATAATTCAACGCCCGCGCATACCGGCGCGGAAATGAAAAGCAGTACGGGAAAAGGAGACGGCCATGAAGAACTACAGGATAGGTGTACGGCTCGGTATCGGTTTTGTGGCGATGCTGATGTTGATGGCGGTCATGGTGGGTATCGGCGTATGGCGCCTGCAAGGCATCGGCGACGCCACCGACGACATGGTCAAAAATGCCCTGCAAAAAGAACGCGACGCCTCCCGATGGCACGCCGCCATCAAGGAAAACGGCGTACGCACCTTCGCCGTGATGCGCAGCGACGACGCCGAATTCCAGAAATACTTCCAGACCCAGATCGATGCCGAGTCGAAGAAGGTCAGCGATACCCAGAAACGGGTGGAGGCGGCGATTTCGTCACCGGAAGAAAAACAGCTGTTCGACGAAGTCGGCAAGCTGCGTACCGCCTATCGCACCGCGCGGGAAGATATTTTCAAGATGAAGGCAGCCGGAAACGCAGAGGAAGCCAAACAGCTGACCAACACCAAGTTGGTCAAGATGATGGACGATTACTCCGGCAGCGTATTGAAGTACGCCAACTACCAGACCGAGATCATCAATCTGGCCGCGCAACGTATCAACGACAGTTATCAATCGGGACGCACCCTGCTGCTCAGCCTGGGGATGATCGAACTGATCCTCGGCGGGCTCCTCGGCTGGCTGCTGACGCTGAGCATCACGCGTCCGCTCAACCAGGCGGTGAACATCGCCGAGACGGTGGCCTCGGGCGACCTGACCTCGCACATCGACGGCAGCGGCAAGGATGAAACCAGCAAGTTGCTGCAGGCGCTCAAGACCATGAACGACAACCTGCTCAATATCGTCGGCGAAGTACGCAGCGGCACCGACACCATCGCCACCGCCTCGAGCGAGATCGCCAGCGGCAATCTCGACCTGTCGGCGCGCACCGAAAGCCAGGCCGGCGCGCTGGAAGAAACCGCCTCGGCCATGGAAGAACTGACCTCGACCGTGAAGCAGAACGCCGACAACGCACGCCAGGCTAACCAGCTCGCGGTATCCGCATCCGAAGTCGCGGTGCAGGGCGGCAGCGTGGTGGGCCGGGTGGTCGATACCATGGGTGCGATCAATGAATCATCGAAGAAGATTGTCGACATCATCAGCGTGATCGACGGCATCGCCTTCCAGACCAACATCCTGGCGCTGAATGCCGCAGTGGAAGCAGCGCGCGCCGGTGAACAGGGCCGCGGCTTTGCGGTGGTGGCATCGGAAGTGCGCAGCCTGGCGCAGCGCTCGGCGGCGGCGGCGAAGGAAATCAAGGCGCTGATCGACGACTCGGTGGAAAAGGTAGGTTCCGGCAGCAGGCTGGTCGAACAGGCCGGCGCCACCATGACCGAAGTGGTCGCCAGCGTCAAACGCGTGACCGACATCGTCGGCGAAATCAGTTCGGCCAGTCAGGAACAGAGCGACGGCATCGAGCAGGTCAACCGCGCCATCACGCAGATGGATGAAACCACGCAGCAGAACGCCGCACTGGTGGAGCAGGCCGCAGCGGCAGCGCAATCGCTGCAGGATCAGGCCAGTACGCTGACCCAGGTGGTCAGCGTGTTCAAGCTGGATAATACCGGCGTGGCGGTCAAGCCGGCGCTGCGCACCGTCGATATCACGCCGCAGCGCAAGCCGGCTGCAACGATGCGCGCGCGCGTACTGAAAGCGGATACACCCAAGCTGAAGCAGGCGCCGGCGCAGGTCCCCGCCAAGGCATCGGAAGGGGACTGGGAACAGTTCTGATGGTGATGTTCAACTCGAGATTCAGCTAGAAATTCGGCTGAGAGTACTCAGATCTGGAAGCCCCATGAAAAACGCCGGCATGCAGCCGGCGTTTTTTGTTGCTGAACCAGATACCTGCCTCAGGCGGCCAGCGCCTTTTCCAGCAGCTGATGCAGTTCGGCGAACTGCGGCTCGCCGACATAGCGCTTGAGGATGCTGCCATCCTTGCCGATGACGAAGGTGGTCGGGGTCAGCTTGACGTCGCCGAAGGCCTTGGCCAGCGTGTCTTGCGGATCAAGCGCAACCTTGAACGGCAGCTTGCGGGTCTCGGTGTAGTTGAGGACGTAGTTCGGCGGATCGTAGCTCATGGCGACGGCGACGAAGTCCAGGCCCTGGTCCTTGTACTTGTTGTAGGTCGAAATCATCTGCGGCATTTCGCCGATGCAGGTAGTGCAGCTGGTGGCCCAGAAGTTGACCATCACGACCTTGCCGCGCAAGTCCTTGAGTGCGACCTTTTGACCGTCCAGCTTGACGAAGGTGACGTCCGGAGCGGCGTTGCGCGCCGACAGCGAACTGTAGCCGAACAGGGCGACGGCGGCGACGACGGCCAGTCCGCCCAGCTTGAGGCCGAGGCGACGACGGGGCGCGGCAGCGGCTGCGGGCATTGATGAAGTGGCGTTTTTGGCTTCCATGTTCTTTCCGTAGCGGTATTGCCGGATGACAAGGCGACAACATGAAGCATGTGTCAGCCATCCGGAAACATCAGTCGATCAACACATTATAGACGCGCCATGAAAAAGCCGCCGGGCCATGAATAATCACGGACCCGGCGGCTCCGGCCTGCTGCAGAGACTTGCCCTGCGGCGGGCTCAGCTTACTTGGCCGGATCCGGCGGCGCCTGGCGGGAATACTGCTTGAGTTCTTCTTCCGAGATGTATTCGTACAGCGTCACGACCTTTTGCACGCCGCTCACGCCGCTGGCGATATCCGCCCCACGCTTGCCTTCGCGTTCCGTCACGCGTCCCATCATGTAGACGATGCCGCGTTCGGTAGTGACCTTGAATGCGCTGGAATACAGATCCTTGGCGTCAACCAGGCTGGCCAGCACCTTGCTGGTCACGAGCGCATCGCCGGAACGCGCCGAGAAGTTGGACGAACCGGAAATGGCGAGTTCATTGTAGACGGTCTCAACGCCGGGCAAGCTCTTGATTTCACGTTCGGCGGCGGCCTTGGATGCTTCGTCAGGCACCTCGCCGCTCAGCAGGACCTTGCGGTTGAAGCTGGTGACGTTGACGTGGGAGCCCTGCGGCACGACGCCGGGGATGTTCGCTTCGCCCTTGACCACGATGGACTTGTCCTCGGTCTGCGCGCCCAGCGTGCGGCGATCGGTAGCGGCAAAAGTGCCGGCCAGCAAACCGCCGGCCAGTACGCCGAAGCAGCCCTGCAAACCGATTGCCAGCATGCCGCATACGGCGGCGGCCGCCAGCGGACGGCGCAACTTCAACAACGTGGTCCAGCCAGCCTTGACATCATTCATACACATCACCTCCAAAGAGCGCGACATCGATACCGTCGCAAATACAATGTAAAGTCAGCAGATGTACTTCCTGGATGCGCGCGGTACGGTCATGCGGCACACAAATATGCACATCGGCATCGGTCAGTTTCTTGCCGATGGCGCCACCGCCCTTGCCGGTCAGCGCCACCACGCGCATGTCGCGTTCCTGAGCGACCTCGATCGCCGCCAGCACATTGCCGGAATTGCCCGAGGTGGAGAAAGCCAGCAACACGTCGCCGGCCTGGCCGAAGGCCTGGACCTGCTTCGAGAAGATTTCCAGGTAGCTGTAGTCGTTGCCGACTGCGGTCAGGATCGAAGTGTCCGTCGTCAATGCCAGCGCCGGCAGCGGCAGGCGCTCGCGTTCAAAACGACCGACCAGTTCAGCGGCGAAATGCTGACAGTCCGCTGCCGAACCGCCGTTGCCGCAGGCAAGAATCTTGTTGCCATTCGACAGCGCCGTGAACATAAGTTCAATCGCCTGCTCGATCGGCTGCGCCAGCACGGCGCCGGCGTGGATCTTGAGTTCGGCGCTTTCCTGGAAATGCGAAAGGATACGTTGATTGGTCATGGTGCGAGTAAATTTAACGATGCATGAAGAGCGACATTGTCTGGCGCGTCCGCCCGGGTTGCCGGCCTGGAACCGGCAGGCCGCGGCAGACAGTGCCAATAAGCCCGGCAATTATAGTGTAGTTGGGCGGCGGCTCCGCCGATGCAAGCGGCGAAGAAGCGTATCAATAGGCGTCCGGACTTGCTTCCACGGCATTTTTCAGCCAGTGCATGCGATCGTGGTCGTAGCCGATCACGTCAAAGCGGCAAGCCGGCGGCATGCGGTAGCGTTGCAGGAAAATCTGGGCCGCAACGATCAGGCGGCGCTGCTTGGCGCGTGTGACGCTGGCCAGTGCGCCGCCGTAGCTGTCCTTGCTGCGCTTGCGCACCTCGACGAACACCAGCGTGTCGCCATCCTGCATGATGAGATCGATTTCGCCACCCTTGCAGCGGAAGTTGCGCTCGACCTGGCGCAGCCCCTCGCCTTGCAGGAACGCCAGCGCGGCATCCTCGGCGGCGTCGCCGCTGACTTGCTTGCTGGTGCGCGGAGCGGTGTCGGCCTTGCCGCGCAGCCGGTCGAACAAGGCCATGCGCGCTCAGCGCTGGTTGGCCACCGGCACCGCGATGCCGTCCTGGTAGACGGCCTGGGTTTCCTTGCGTTGGAAATAGGTGGCGCCGGCGCCCATGTTGACGTTGATCTGGCCGGTCACGCCATCGATGTCGAAGCCGGAGTGCTGCGCGGCGATTTCACTGGCGACCCGGAAGGCGTCGATGCCGAGCGCGTACAGACGCTCAAGGTCGGCGTTGGGCTTGCCGTCGATATTGGCGACCGAGCGCGGATACGCCGCCACAGCGGCATGGTCGGCCTGCAATTGCCACGGCATGTCGACCAGGTGCACGCCGTCAAGCTCGGGCAAACGGCTGTCGTTGGCCGGCGGTGCGGTGTTGGTGGCGGCCGCTTTCGCTGCCGCATTGATTGCTGCCGTCGCCGTCGCCAGCGTCAGGGGATTGAGCTGGGAAGTGCCATAAAGTGGAATCTCGTTGCCGATGGCGCTGCGCAGCTGGATAGTCTGCGCGGCATCGAGTGCGACGAACAGCAGCGCCGGTTTTTCCGCCTGGATGCGCTGACCGAGTTGCGCCAGGCCACTGGCGCTGAGCGCATTGTTGGGCACGCTCAGTTCCAGATTGTCGACCGTCAGACCGATCTGCCGGGCCTGCTGTGTGAAGGCCTTGGCGGCGCGGCGTTGCCAGGCGATGTTGGTGGAGATCGAAAAGATCTTGCCGGGCGTCTTGACGCGTTCGGTCCAGGCCGCGACCTGGCGCGCTTCATCCTCGATCGACAAACCCATCAGCAGCAGTTGGCGCGGCAGGCGCTGATCGGCGCCGTCGGGAAGATCCGGCTGCGCCAGCGCGATGGTCGGCTTGACGATATTGTTCGATTGCGCCAGCGCGGTCACGGCGCTGCGCGCCAGCGGGCCGACGATGATGTCGTACTTGACGGCGGCGTCGTTGTACGCGCTCAGGACGTCCTGCACCGAGTCGCCGGTTTCGATGATGGTGATGACGAGATTGTCGCGCGTGCGTTCGGAGGCGGTCAGGAAACCGGTGCGCACCGCATCGGCGGCGGCGCCGAATACGCTGGAGCGCAGCGGCAGCAGCAGCGCCAGGCGTTTGGGTGGCGGCGCGTTGTCGCTTTGTGCGAGCGGCGCCGGTTCAGCCGGGGCATTTTCCGCAACGGTTGTATTTGCCTGCACGGAAGCGCACAATCCGCTCAGCATGACAGTCTGCAAGATGACTTTCGCCCATTTTCCCAACATTATTTTCTCCAATGAGTCACCCCAACTCCAGCGCGGCAGCCGCGTCGTCAGTCCTGAGCGAGGCCGCGCAGCAGACGTATCCTGAGTCGGCATTATATGTGCTGGCCACGCCCATCGGAAATGTTTGCGATGTGACGTTGCGCGCTTTGCACGTCCTGGCCATCGCCGACGCGGTCGCCTGCGAAGACACCCGCAACACCAGCCACCTGCTTACGCGCTACGGCATCAGCCAGACGCTGATCGCGGCGCACGAGCACAACGAGCGCGAGGCCGCCGAGAAGATCATCGCGCGCCTGCAGCAGGGCCAGCGCATCGCCTTGGTGTCGGACGCCGGAACGCCGGCGGTGTCGGATCCGGGCGCGCGCATCGTCGAGGCCGTACGCGCGGCGGGACTGCGGGTAGTACCGCTGCCGGGCGCATCGGCGGCGGTGACGGCGCTGTCGGCGAGCGGACTGGTCAACGATGCTTTCCGCTTCGTCGGCTTCTTGCCAAATAAATCAAAACAGCGCGAACATGCACTGCAAAAACTGGCGGGTGATACGGCCACGCTGGTGTTCTATGAAGCGCCGCATCGCATCGTCGAGACCATCGATGCGCTGCGGCTGGCCTTCGGTCCCGAGCGCCACGTCGTCCTGGGACGCGAACTGACCAAGCTGTTTGAAACCGTGCACCGTTGCCCGCTGGCCGAAGCGCCGGCCTGGCTGGCCGAGGATGCCAACCGACAGCGCGGCGAGTTCGTGGTGCTGGTGGAAGGCGCACCAGCGGCCGGCGACGACAACGACGCTGAAGCCGAACGCGTGTTGCGTATCCTGCTGGAAGAATTGCCGCTGAAGCAGGCGGCCGGATTGGCCGCGCAAATCACCGGCCAAAAGAAAAACGCGCTCTATGAGCGCGCTCTTCAGATCAAGGATGCGGGTGAAGCGTCGACGTGACGCCCCGTGCACTGATCTCAGTGCACGGTCGATTTTGAAAACAGGTTGAGCACGACCACGCCGACCAGGATCAATGCCATGCCGATGATGGCGGGCAGGTCCAGCGATTGGCCGTACAGGAAGTACGCCACCACCGAAATCAGCACAATCCCCAACCCCGACCAGATCGCGTAGACGATGCCGACCGGGATCGATTTCAACGTCAGCGACAGACACAGAAAAGCCACCGCATAGCCGATCACCACCATGATCGACGGCAGCAGGCGGGTAAACCCTTCGGCCGCGCGCAGGGCGGAGGTGGCAATGACTTCGGCCACGATGGCGATGCCCAGCAATAAATAGGGATGCATGTGTCTGTCCTGTAACGTGAGTTGAAGCGAATCAGCGTTCGACCACGAACGGCGTCACGCTGCTGCGTTGACGCACCACCTGGGCGGCGTCCATGGCCGCCGGGCGAGTAGCGTAAGGGCCGGCGTACAAGCGATACAGACCGTTGACGACGACCGTTTCCATTTTCTCAACAGCGCCGCCGAGGCCTTGCATCAGCTTGTCGCGCGCAGCCAGGGCGTTGGCTTCCTGCGCATAGGCGCCGAACTGCAGGTAGAAACCGCTGGCCAGCGCTGCGCCTGCGGGAGCTGAGGCTGAGGCTGGTGAAGAGGAAAAGGCCGCGACCGCCGGCGCAGTCGTCATCGCCACCGGCATGATCTGTCCGGGTGGCGCCACACTGCCGACCGATACAGGTTCTGCCACAGGCGCGGCGGCGGCGGTATCCGGAATGCCATTGCGCTTGTTCTCGGCCATGCGCGTGATTTCATCTGGCAGCAGGCGCTCGACTTCCAGTTCGCTGCTGCCGGACGACAGGTAGCCCAGCTTGAGCGCTGCGGTATAGGACAAGTCGATGATGCGCGTGGAATGGAACGGTCCGCGGTCGTTGATCCGCACGATCACCTGCGCGCCGGTCTTGAGGTTGGTGACGCGCGCATAGGACGGGATCGGCAACGTCGGATGCGCGGCCGACATCTTGTACATGTCGTAGAGCTCGCCCGATGATGTCTTCTGGCCGTGGAATTTCTTGCCGTACCAGCTGCCGATGCCGCGTTGCTTGAACGGACGGTTATCGCTGATGGGGGTGTAGGTCTTGCCGAAGACAGTGTACGGACGCAGCGCCGATTTCGAATACGGCTCGACGCGTGGTTCGGCGTCAGGAGTCTCGAGCAAGCCTTCCGGCGGCTGGTCGCCCGGACCGTCGTCCTTGTAATAGCCGCCGCGGCCGGAGCCCGCAGCAGGCAGCGCCGGCAATGGCTTGCCGTTGGCGCTGCGCGCCACCGGTGTCGGGCTCGACGTCGCCGACGGCGACGGATTGAGTGGCGGCGCGCTGCTGCACGCCGCCAGCGCCAGCGGCGCCAATAAGGACAACCAGCGCATCACGCGCGGCGTCGAGACAAGAAAATCCCGCATTTGCAATGTTCCCTGAGCTTGTATTGTTGTGTGACTTCGAGCGCAACGATACCAGAGTATCCACGATGCTACGTGGAAATGCCCGCTGCGCCCACCGGCCGTTACAAAATCAGGTCGCCGGCCGGGTTGTCAGGTTTGCACCAGTTTGCGATGGCGCTGGATACTCATCAGGATGCCCGCTCCCAGTCCCAGCGTCACCAGCGCGGTGCCGCCGTAGCTCATGAACGGCAACGGCACGCCGACCACCGGCAGGATGCCGCTGACCATGCCCATGTTAACGAAGGCGTAGGTGAAGAAAATCATCGTGATGGAGCCGCCCAGCAAACGCGTAAACAGCGTTGGTGCGTTCGCCGTGATCATCAGGCCGCGGCCGATCAACAGCAGGTACAGCACTACCAGGATGGTGTTGCCGATCAGGCCGAACTCTTCGGAGAACACCGAGAAAATGAAGTCGGTGGTGCGCTCGGGGATGAATTCCAGATGGGTCTGCGTGCCCATCAGCCAGCCCTTGCCGGTGACGCCGCCGGAACCGATGGCGATGGTCGACTGGATGATATGGAAGCCTTTGCCGAGCGGATCGGAAGTCGGGTCGATCAGCATCATCACGCGCTGGCGCTGGTAGTCGTGCAAGACCGACCAGATCACCGGCAGGCTGGCGGCGCCCGCTATAGCCAGGCCAGTCAGCACTTTCCACGACAGGCCCGCGAAGAAGATCACATAGAAGCCCGCCGCCAGCACCAGCACGCCGGTGCCGAGATCGGGCTGGCGAATGATCAGGCCGACCGGCACCGCCAGCAGCAAGCCTGCGATCAGGAACACCGGCCAGCGGATCATGCCTTCGCGCTTCTGGAAGTACCAGGCCAGCATCAGCGGCATGGCGATTTTCATGACTTCCGACGGCTGCACCACCATGCCGATGTTGAGCCAGCGCCGCGAGCCTTTCTTGACGATGCCGAACACCGCCACGGCAATCAGCAGTGTCACGCCGACGGTGTAAATCGGCACCGCAAACCGCAACAGCGTCTGCGGCGAGACATTGGCTGCGATCCACATGACGATGAAGGCAACCAGAATATTGCGCAACTGGTCTTCGACACGGCCGGGGAAATTCATGCCGGCCGAATACAGCGTGACGATGCCGACCGACATGATCAGAAAGATGATCAGCGACAAGGCGCCGTCGAACACCGCCAGATGCGGTTTGATGATTTGCCACAAAGGTGGTCGATGGAGACTCATAGTATTGTTCAGTCCCTGAGATCGTTGCCGACCGCGTCCGTTGCGGGTTGTGAGGTGGCTTCGCTATCCTTGGCGGCCGCAGCCTTGGCCTTGTCCCCGGGACGTTTGCCAAGCAGGTAGAAGTCGATCGCCTTGCGCGCCAGCGGTGCAGCGGCTTCGGCGCCCCAGCCACCGTTTTCGACGATGACCGACAGCGCAATGCGCGGTTTGTCGGCCGGGGCGAACGCCGTGAACAAGGCATTGTCCAGCAAGTGCGTGGCCAGGCGCTTGGCGTCGTACTTCTCGTTCTTCTTGATCGAGACCACCTGCGCGGTGCCGCTCTTGCCGGCCGAGGTGTATTCCGCGCCGGCGAACACGCGCGCACCGGTGCCTTCCTTGTTGACGCCGACCATGGCCTGCTTGATGACGTCGATGTTTTCCTGCTTCAGCGGAATGCGATAGCTTTCCTTGGGCACGGTGATGGTGCGGTCATGCGTGACGCCGTCTTCGATCATCTTGACCAGATGCGGCTTCATCACGATGCCGTTATTGGCCAGCGTCGCGGTGGCGTGCGCCATCTGGATCGGCGTGAACGCGTTGTAGCCCTGGCCGATGCCCAGCGAGATGGTTTCGCCGGCGTACCACTTGCGCTGCTCCGGCTTGCGGTAGGCGTTGCGCTTCCATGTCGTGGAGGGCAGCAGGCCCTTGCGTTCGTGTTCAAGGTCGATGCCGGTCACCTGGCCGAAACCGAACGGCTTCATGAAATCGTGGATGGCGTCGACGCCGAGGTCGTTGGCCAGCATGTAGTAGTAGGTGTCGCAGGAGACCACGATCGAGCGGTACATGTCGACCACGCCGTGACCGCCCTCTTTGTCGTCGCGGAATTTATGGTTGCCGAGCCAGAAGAAGCCGGGGTCGCGGATGGAGTCGGCCGGCTTGCGCTTGCCCAGCTCCAGCGCGGCCAGCGCCATGAACGGCTTGTAGGTCGAACCGGGCGGATAGGTGCCGGACAGCGGGCGGTTGATGAGCGGGCGATCGGGTGAGTTGTTGAGCTCGTCCCAGGTCTGCTGGTCGATACCTTCGACGAAAACGTTGGGATCGAACGATGGCTGCGAGACATAGGCGAGGATATCGCCGGTGGCCGGATCGATCGCCACCAGCGCGCCCTTGCGGTCGCCGAAGGCTTCTTCGATCACTTTTTGCAGCTCGATGTCGATCGACAGGATCAGGTTCTGGCCTGGACTCGCAGGCGTACGCGAAAGCGTGCGCACGGCGCGGCCGCCGGCGGAAATCTCGACTTCTTCGTAGCCGGTAGTGCCGTGCAGCTGGGTCTCGTAGCTCTTCTCCAGGCCTTCCTTGCCGATGTAGTCGGTGCCGTTGTAGTTGGCTTCGTCGTCGGAGTCGGAGATGCGGTCGGCGTCGCGCTGGCTGATGCGGCCGATGTAACCGATCACGTGCGCGGCGGTTTTGCCGTACGGGTATTGGCGGAACAGGCGCGCCTGGATGTCGACGCCGGGGAAGCGGTAACGCTGCGCGGTGAACTTGGCCACTTCTTCGTCGGTCAGGCGCGTGCGGATCGGCAGGCTTTCGAAGTTCTTGGATTCTTCCAGCAGCTTGCGGAAACGGCGCCGGTCCTTCGGCTGGATGTCGACCAACGCACTGAGTTGATCAACCAGATCGTCGAGGCTGCCGGCGATCTTGGAGGGCGTGATTTCGAGCGTATAGGCGGAGTAATTGCGCGCCAGCACCACGCCGTTGCGGTCCAGGATCAGGCCGCGATTGGGCACGATGGGCACCACCGAAATGCGATTTTCTTCGGCCTGAGCGGCGTAGGCGTCGTGGCGCACGATCTGCAGCCAGACGAAGCGCGCCATCAGCAGGCTGAAACACACCAGCACCAGCACCGCGACCGCGAACAGGCGCAGCCGGAAGAGCTTCAGTTCATGCTCGGTGTTTTTGAACTCTGTCATATCGGCGCGTGTTGTGACCTAGATCGGACGATTGTCGTCGCGATTGATCGCACGTCGTTGCGGCGCCAGCAGCAGCCACGCCACCACCGGCCACAGCAGGGCGCAGACAAAGCTTTCGCTGAAGTAGTACCAATGCGGGAATTTGCCGCTGACAATCAGGCGCACCACCAGCTGCACCGCCTGCGTCAGTAGCAGCAACGGCAGGATGTGCAAGGCCTGGGTGCCGACAGGGAACCACAGCACGCGGCGATGGATCATGATCGAAAAATAGGACAGCAGCGTATAGGCCAGCGCGTTTTCGCCCAGCAGCGTGGCTTCGTTGACGTCCATTAGCAGGCCCATCATGAAGGCGATGCTGATGCCGATCTTGCGCGGTTCGTGGATCGCCCAGAACACCAGCACCAGCGCCACGAAATCAGGCACCCCGACCCATTGCCCCCACGGCAGCAGGTTGAGCAGGAAGGCGGCTACCAGGCTCAGTGCGATGAACAGCGGATTGGCCGGCAGCAGGATGTAATGCGGATCGTTCATCGGGCGCTCTTGGCGGGTTGCGCCGGCGTTGCCGCGGGCGTTGTGGCTGGTTTGGCGGCAGGCGCGGCAGCCGAAGTAGCCGCAGCGGGAGCGACGCCCTTGCGTTCTTCGGTCGGCGCATCCTTGGGCGCCACGGCGTCGCTCTCCTTGGCGCTGTCGCGCAGGCGGCGCTTGAGCAGCTTGTCGACCTTCTCGCCGGCGCCTTCAGGGTCGGGACGCGGCGCAATGCTTTGCTCAACCAGCAGGATCAGCAATTGTTTGTGGCGGTCGACGCCGGCAGCCGGCAGGCAGACGATGTGGGCGAAGGCGTCGGTCGACTTGGTTTCGACCTGTTGCACCGTCGCCACCGACAAACCGGGGGGATAGATGCCGTCGATGCCTGAGGTGACCAGTGCGTCGCCCTTCTGGATGTCGGCGTTGGCTGCCATGAAGCGCAGATCCAGCACGCCCGACTGGCCGCGACCGTAAGCCACGCTGCGCAGGCCGTTGCGCAAGACCTGCACCGGGATCGCCTGGTCCTTGTCGGTCAGCAGCGTGACTTCGGCCGTGAACGGGAATACGCGTGTGACCTGGCCGACGATGCCGACGTCGTCGATCACCGGCTGGCCGGGCGCGACGCCCTGCTGCGAACCGCGATTGAGGATGATCTTGCGGGTGAACGGATCGCGCGCATCGTAGAGAATTTCACCGACCACCGATTTGTTGGTCATGCGTTGCTGCATGCTCAGCAGCTTGCGCAGCTGGCTGTTTTCGGCGGCCATCTGGCGTTCCTGCTGCATCAGCTGGGCGTTCATGGCCTGTTGGCGGCGCAGCCCGTCGTTTTCCTTTTGCAGCGCCGTCAGGGAATTGAAGTAGTCATCGACCTTGTAGGCGGCATCGCGCGGCACCATGGCGACCACCTGGAACGGATACAGCACCGTGCCGACCGCCTGGCGCACCATCGACAGCGCATGCATGCGCGAATCGATCACCAGCATGATGATCGCAATCAACGCGAAAAAGCCGGCGCGGGCGCGGGCCGAGGCGCCTTGCTTGAAGAGTGGTGGGATATCCATGTGTCGTCAGGCCGAGACCGATGCCGGGTAAGCTGAAAACCGCAACAGCCCGCACACGGCGGGCTGGAGGGAGAAGAGCGGGCGGATACCGGGAAGATTCCGGCCAATGTCAGGAAGGCAACGCGCTGCAGCAGTCGAGATTTGGCCGTTGTGCGAACGTTTGGTTCGCAGCACCGACCCAATCTGCTTGTGCTCAGTCATAGGCGCGTTTCGGTTCCTCGAGGTTGGCCGGACTCCTGTGGCGGAGAATTATTCGTTGGAGAAGATCGAACCCAGTTTGTCCATGCGATCGAGCGCCATGCCGGAACCGCGCACCACGCAAGTCAGCGGGTCTTCCGCCACGATCACCGGCAGGCCGGTTTCTTCCATCAGCAAACGGTCCAGATCGCGCAGCAGCGCACCGCCACCGGTCAGCATCATGCCCTTTTCGGCGATGTCGGCACCCAGTTCCGGGGGCGTCTGTTCCAGCGCGTTCTTGACGGCGGACACGATGTTGTTGAGCGGATCGGTCAGCGCTTCCAGGATTTCGTTGCTGGAAATGGTGAACGAACGTGGAATGCCTTCGGACAGGTTGCGGCCCTTGACTTCCATTTCCTTGACTTCGGAGCCCGGGAAAGCGGAACCGATGGCCTTCTTGATCGCTTCAGCGGTTTGCTCGCCGATCAGCATGCCGTAGTTGCGGCGGATGTAGTTGACGATGGCTTCGTCGAACTTGTCGCCGCCAACGCGCACCGAACCCTTGTACACCATGCCGCCCAGCGAAATAATGCCGACTTCCGTGGTGCCGCCGCCGATGTCGACCACCATCGAGCCGGTGGCGTCCGAGACCGGCAGGCCGGAGCCGATTGCCGCAGCCATCGGTTCTTCGATCAGGTAGACCTGCGAAGCGCCGGCGCCGAGCGCCGATTCGCGGATCGCGCGGCGTTCCACCTGGGTCGAGCCACACGGCACGCAGATGATGATGCGCGGGGACGGACGGAACAGCTTGGAGTCGTGCACCATGCGGATGAATTGCTTGAGCATCTGCTCGGTGACGGTGAAATCGGCAATCACGCCGTCTTTCATCGGGCGGATCGCCTCGATGTTGCCGGGAACCTTGCCCAGCATCTGTTTCGCTTCCTTGCCGACCGCCTGGATGGTCTTCTTGCCGTTCGGACCGCCTTGCTGGCGGATGGCGACCACGGACGGTTCGTCGAGGACAATGCCCTGACCGCGTACGTAAATCAGTGTGTTTGCAGTTCCAAGGTCAATTGCGAGGTCGTTAGAGAAATAACTGCGTAAAAATCCAAACATGAATTGTCCTGATGCGCCAGAGTCGCGCGCGTTGCATTTGGTAAGTGGGGGTGTCTTTTTAAGCCGCGGCGACACAAATACGGCGCCCGCAAGGCATTAGTCCTACATTCTACCTTATAATTTGGCAGAAACCAGCAGGCAAAATAGCCAGCCATCCTTGCCTGATAAGAGATTTTTCTGCGTTTTTGCAGGCTTTTACCTGCGCATTTGCCGTCATGGCGATCCGATTTTTCAACACATTAGTTTTTGCGCCCGACGCGCACCTTCCTATCATGACTCTTGCCCTTTCCGATGTGAAACGCATTGCCAACCTGTCCCGTCTCGAGTTGACGGATGAACAAGCAGGCCAAACCCTGGAAAAACTCAACAGCATCTTCTCGCTGGTGGAACAGATGCGGGCCGTGGATACGACGGGCATCGAGCCGCTGAGCCATCCGATTGCGGCGCTGACGGCCGACCTGTCGCTGCGCCTGCGCGACGACAAGGTGACCGAAAGCAACCAGCGCGAGGCCTACCAGCAACCGGCGCCGGCGACCCAGGACGGCCTGTACCTGGTGCCCAAGGTCATCGAATAAATCACGCTGCTGTGCAAAAAACTGCACACAAAAAAAAGACGCTTCGGCGCCTCAGCCTCACCGAACCTGAAACGACATTTTCATGCATACCAAGACCATCAAAGAGCTGTCGACGCTCTTGCAGACCAAGAAAATTTCCGCGGCCGAACTGGCCACGCTGTTCCTCGACCGCATCGGCCAGAGCGACCTCAACGCCTTCCTGCATGTCGACCGCGAACTGACCTTGCAGCAGGCCGTACAAGCTGATCAGCGGATCGCCGCAGGCGACGTCACTCCGTTGACCGGCATCCCGATCGCGCACAAGGACTTGTTCGTGACGCGCGGATGGCGCACCACGGCCGGCTCGAGGATGCTGGAAAATTATGTAAGCCCGTTTGATGCAACCGTGGTGGAACAGTTCAACGCTGCCGGCACTGTTACATTGGGCAAGCTCAACTGCGATGAATTCGCGATGGGTTCGGGCAACGAAAATTCTTATTTCGGCGCCGCGAAAAATCCGTGGGACAAGCGTGCCGTGCCGGGTGGTTCGTCCGGCGGTTCGGCCGCCGCGATTGCCGCGCGCCTGGCGCCGGCCGCCACCGGCACGGATACCGGCGGCTCGATCCGCCAGCCGTCGTCGCTGTGCGGCGTGACCGGCATCAAGCCGACTTACGGCAGCGTCTCGCGCTACGGCATGATCGCGTTTGCGTCGTCGCTCGACCAGGGTGGCCCGATCGCCAAGACCGCCGAAGACTGCGGCCTGCTGCTCAACGCCATGAGCGGTTTCGATCAGCGCGACTCGACCAGCATCGAGCGCCCGAAGGAAGATTTCACGCGTTCGCTCAACGACAGCATCAAGGGCTTGCGCATCGGCGTGCCGAAGGAATTCTTCGGCGCCGGCCTGGCCGCTGATGTCGAACAAGCCGTACGCGCTGCACTCGCGGAATACGAAAAACTCGGCGCCACATTGGTCGACATTTCGCTGCCGAAAACCGAACTGTCGATCCCGGTCTACTACGTGATTGCGCCGGCTGAAGCATCGTCGAATCTGTCGCGTTTCGACGGCGTGCGTTACGGTCATCGCGCCGCCGACTACAAGGACCTCGCAGACATGTACCAGAAGTCGCGCGCGGAAGGCTTCGGCGATGAAGTGAAGCGCCGCATCCTGGTCGGCGCCTATGTGCTTTCGCACGGCTACTACGACGCCTACTACTTGCAGGCGCAAAAAATCCGCCGCCTGATCGCGCAGGATTTCCAGAACGCGCTGACCGGTCAGGACCGCAAGTGCGACGTCATCATGGGACCGGTCTCGCCGACCGTGGCATGGGACCTGGGCGACAAGACCGACGATCCGGTGGCCAACTACCTGGCCGACATCTTCACGCTGTCGACCAGCCTGGCGGGCTTGCCGGGCATGTCGATTCCGTGCGGTTTCGGTCAGGGCGAAAAGAACAGCAAGCGTCCGGTCGGCCTGCAAATCATCGGCAGCTACTACGATGAAGCGCGCCTGCTCAACGTCGCCCACCAATACCAGCAAGTCACCGACTGGCACCTGCGCGCGCCGGCCTGAGCGACGTTTGCCAAAGTAAAACAGATACAGAATCAGCGAGGAATACTATGCAGTGGGAAGTCGTCATCGGTCTGGAAACGCACACGCAGCTTTCGACCGAATCCAAAATTTTCAGCGGCTCGTCGACGCAGTTCGGCTCCGCTCCCAACACCCAGGCCAGCCCGGTCGACCTGGCCTTGCCGGGCGTCTTGCCGGTGCTGAACAAGGGCGCGGTCGAACGCGCCATCCAGTTTGGCCTGGCGATCGGCGCGACGATTGCGCCGCGCTCGGTGTTCGCGCGTAAAAACTATTTTTATCCCGATCTGCCCAAGGGTTACCAGATCAGCCAGTTTGAAATCCCGGTGGTCCAGGGCGGCAAGATTTCCTTCGTGCTCGAAAAAGACGGCAAGGCCGAAATCAAGACGCTGCAACTGACCCGCGCCCACCTCGAAGAAGACGCCGGCAAGTCGCTGCATGAAGACTACCAGGGCATGACCGGCATCGACCTCAACCGCGCCGGCACGCCGCTGCTGGAAATCGTCACCGAACCCGACATGCGCAGCGCCGCCGAAGCCGTGGCCTACGCCAAGGCCCTGCACTCGCTGGTGATGTGGCTGGGCATCTGCGACGGCAACATGCAGGAAGGCTCGTTTCGCTGCGACGCCAACGTCTCGGTGCGCCCGGTCGGCCAGAAGGAATACGGCACCCGCTGCGAAATCAAGAACCTCAACTCGTTCCGCTTCATGGAAGACGCGATCAATTACGAAGTGCGCCGCCAGGTCGAACTGATCGAAGACGGCGGCACCGTGGTGCAGGAAACCCGCCTGTACGATCCGGAC
The DNA here is from genome assembly GCF_044767325.1 of Herbaspirillum sp. NPDC101397. Lineage (NCBI taxonomy): Bacteria > Pseudomonadati > Pseudomonadota > Betaproteobacteria > Burkholderiales > Oxalobacteraceae > Herbaspirillum > Herbaspirillum sp. NPDC101397. The sequence goes on along the minus strand of NZ_JBIWNS010000010.1, from coordinate 89,525 downwards.
AAAAAGGAAACGCGCTCGATGCGCAGCAAGGAAGACGCGCAGGATTACCGCTATTTCCCCGATCCCGACCTGCCGCCGCTGGTGATTGCGCAAGAATGGATAGAACGCGTCAAGGCCACCATGCCGGAATTGCCGGGCGCGATGCGCGAGCGTTTCGTCGGCGATTACGCGCTGACCGAATACGACGCCGCCGTGCTGACGCAATCGAAGGCGATGGCGTCCTATTTCGAAGCGGTGGTCGCCGCAGCCGGCAAGGAGCAGGCCAAACCCGCCGCCAACTGGCTCATGGGCGACGTCGCCTCGACGCTCAACCGCGAAGACACCGACATCGCCGCCGCGCCGGTCAGCGCCGTGCAATTGGCGCTGCTGCTGAAACGCATCGCCGACGGCACCATTTCCAACAAGATCGCCAAGGAAGTCTTCGCCGGCATGTGGGAAGCCAGGTCCGGCAAGGACACGCTGGCCGACGACATCATCGAAGCCAAGGGCTTGAAGCAGATTTCCGACAGCGGCGCGCTGGAAGCCATCGTCGACCAGGTGCTGGCGGCCAATGAAAAGTCGGTGGCGGAGTTCCGCTCCGGCAAGGAACAGGCCATCAACGCCCTGATCGGCCAAGCCATGAAGGCCACCAAGGGCAAGGCCAATCCGGCGCAACTGACCGAGTTGCTGCGCAAGAAGTTGACATCCTGACCATCATTTTTGCTGCAAGAACGACGAAAGCCGCTGCTGTTGCAGCGGCTTTTTCTTTTCTGGATTTCGCATGGCGCAAAAAACGCATATGGTTATGAAAACTTATTACTTGCTGGCCCGGCCGGTGAGGCGTGTAATCCTTGTTTTACCCATACTCGGAGCGGGGTCGCCAGCTGCAAGCTGACCACCGCCCGGCAACGGAGCAAGATTCATCATGTCCAGCGCAAGCGCACTGCAAACCTCTTCCGTCCAGACGGAACAAGATTTCACCATCCGCGCCTTCGGCGGCCCGCTGGGCGCCGAAATCACCGGCCTCGACCTCAACCTGCCGGTGTCGGACCGTGAACTGGCCGAGATCCGCGCAGCGCTGGTCAAACACAACGTGGTGGTGTTTCGCGACCAGCGCATCACGCCGGACCAGCACGTGGCGTTCAGCCGCCGCTTCGGCCCGCTGCAGGTGCATGTGCTCAACCGCTTCCACCTGAAGAATTATCCGGAAATCCTGATCGTCTCCAACGTGCTCGAAGACGGCAAGCCGATCGGCCTGGTCGACGCCGGCGCCGACTGGCATTCGGATCTGTCCTACATGCCCAAGCCCAGCCTGGGGGCGCTGCTGCATTCGCAGGAGCTGCCGGCGGAACAGGGCGACACCTTGTTCGCCAACACCGCCGACGCCTACGACACGCTGCCGGCCGAGATCAAGAAGCTGCTGGAAGGCAAGCGCGCGGTCCATTCCTATGTCTACCGCTACGAACGCCTGCGCAAGCTGTCGCCATGGCGTCCGGAACTGACGCAAAAGCAGATCGACGAAGTGCCGCCGGTGGAACATCCGGTCATCACCACGCATCCGGAAAGCGGCCGCAAGATCCTGTTCGTCAGCGAAGGCTTCACCTCGCACATCGTCGGCATCCCGCGCGATGAAAGCGATGAGCTGCTCAAGACCCTGCACGCGCATATCACGCGCCCCGAGAACGTCTATCGCCATCAATGGCAACCGCACGACATCGTGTTCTGGGACAACCGCAGCACCCAGCACTATGCCGCGATCACGCCGCAACACCTGCGCCGTACGCTGTACCGCACCACGGTCGAAGGCGACGTGCCGGTCTGAAGCTTGCTCATCCGACAAGATTCAATAAAAAAAAGCCCTCGCATGAGGGCTTTTTATTGCCTGCAAGGCATTGTTTCCGATCGATAAGGAACGGCGACGCCCGCCGCCGGTCCAAACTTTGGACGGCCCTGCCTTGCGCCTGCGGCCTTATTCGAACAACAACAGGAGAATGCTCATGAAATTCCGTACAACCTTTATGATCGTGGTGCTGGCGCTGGTCGCCATCTTTGCCGCCGTCAATTGGGAAGCCTTCCTGGCGCCGACGCCGCTGACGCTGGTGTTTACCGACTTCCAGGCGCCGCTGGGACTGGTGATGCTGGGCGTGGTGGTGATTCTCACCGCGGTTTTCCTGATGTACGTGATGGCGCTGCAAACCAGCGCGCTGTTCGAAGCGCGCAGGCTGACCAAACAGCTCGATACGCAGCGCGAGCTGGCCGACCAGGCTGAAAAATCGCGCTTCATCGAATTGCGCGGTTACCTGCAAAGCGAATTGCAGCAGTTGCAGCAGCGCCAGAACGCCCACCTGAGCGCGTTGACCAACAAGATCGAATCGGTGCAGCAGGACATCCAGCAACGCGGCCAGCTGACGGAGAATGCGGTCGCTGCACAGATCGGCGAGCTTGACGATCGCCTGCAACGCCTTGGCGTCGGTACGACCGGAGTAGCAGGCGTCAGAGCCACCGTCTGAAGCTCGCTGCAAAAGCACAAGCGTCAGCAGTAAAAAAAAGCCCCGGGTCGCAATGACCCGGGGCTTTTTCAATGCCTGCAGCTTTACGGGGATTGCTCTATTGCACGCCGTAACGCGCACGGTAAGCCGCCACCGCATCCTTGTACTGCGACAGCTGCGCATCGGCGCCGGCCTGCGCCAGGTATTGCAGCAAGTCGTTGAGGTTGCCGATCGAGATCACCGGCATGTCGTAGGCCTTGCCCACCTCCTGCACCGCTGAAAGCGCCGACAGGGCGTCGTCCTTGCCGGAGCGCTCCATGCGGTCCAGCGCGATGAGCACCGCGCAGGGGGTGGCGCCGGCGGCACGGATCATGTCCACCGATTCGCGCACCGAGGTGCCTGCCGAAATCACGTCATCGATGATCACCACGCGGCCTTGCAGCTTGGCGCCGACGATGGTGCCGCCTTCGCCGTGGTCCTTGGCTTCCTTGCGGTTGTAGGCGAACGGCACGTTGCGGCCCTGGCCCGCCAGCGCAACGGCGGTGGCCGACGCCAGCGTGATGCCCTTGTAGGCGGGACCGAACAGCATGTCGTATTGCAGGCCGGACTCCTGCAAGGTCTGGGCGTAGAACTGAGCGACTCTGGCCAGCGCCGCGCCTTCGTTGAACAACCCGGCGTTGAAGAAGTAAGGCGAAGTGCGGCCGGCCTTGGTGACGAACTCGCCGAAGCGCAACACGCCTGCGGACACGGCGAACTCAATGAACTCTTGTCGTAAGTTGCTCAAAATACATTCCTGAAAAGTAAGATGCGAAGCGGCCCTGACAGTGGAAAAGCGCTGCGCAGGCCGCAAGACCCACATTTTAAATGAATCAGGTATGCTACGCGCCTGACTTTTACGTGAGTTTCCCCATGCCAAAAATCGTCTCCGCCAATCTCAACGGCATCCGCTCCGCCGCCAAAAAGGGTTTCTTCGAATGGATGGCCAAGGAATCCGCCGACTTCATCTGCGTGCAGGAACTGAAGGCGCAGGAAGCAGACATGTCGCCGGAGTTCCTCGCACCCGAGGGCTACGTCGGCCATTTTCACTACGCCGAGAAAAAGGGTTACTCGGGCGTGGGCGTCTACAGCAAGCGCACGCCAAACGCGGTGCGTATCGGCTTCGGCGTACAGGAGTTCGACGACGAAGGCCGCTATGTCGAATGCGACTTCGGCGACCTCACCGTGATCTCGCTGTACTGCCCGTCGGGCTCGTCGAGCGAAGAGCGCCAGCAGGCCAAGTTCCGCTTCATGGAAGTGTTCCTGCCGCACTTGCAGGAGTTGAAAAACAGCGGCCGCGAGATCGTCATCTGCGGCGACTGGAACATCGCCCACAAGGAAATCGACCTGAAGAACTGGAAGAGCAACCAGAAGAACTCGGGCTTCCTGCCGGAAGAGCGTGCCTGGCTGACGCGCGTGTTCGACGAACTCGGCCTGGTCGACGTCTACCGCACCATCCATCCGGAAACCACCGGCGACGCCTACACCTGGTGGAGCAACCGCGGCCAGGCCTGGGCCAACAACGTCGGCTGGCGCATCGATTATCACATCGCGACTGCCGGCATCGCCAAGAAGGCCAAGACGGCGGCGATCTACAAGACCGCGCGCTTCTCGGACCATGCGCCGCTGACGATCGATTACAAGGCGTGAACCTGAATGCAGACTGAGCGTTTGCATTCGCACCAGCCATGAAAAAAGCCCTCGCTAGCGAGGGCTTTTTTATGCACCGCTGAATGCTTAAGCAGCGGCGACTTTCTTCGGTGCAGCCTTTTTCGCAGCGGGCTTTTTAGCCGCAGGTTTCTTGGCGGCCGGCTTCTTTGCGGCTGCCGCCGCCGGCTTGGCCTTGGCCTTGCTCGCCGTTGCAGTCGCTGCGTCCTCGTCACCTTCCGCAGCAGCTGCCGCAGCCTTGCCCTTGGCCGGCGCCTTGGCCTTGCGTTCTTCGAACTCGAAGCTGATCTTGCCGTCCTTGCCGCGCGTCAGGTACGCCTTGAACGGACGGCGCGTGCGTTGCGAGATGAAGCCCGGCAGCAAATCGGTCTTGCCTTCGTTGAGCAGCTTGGCCATCTGTTCCGGCAGGATTTCCTGCTGCAGGATGATACGGCCGCTGCGGAAATCGCAGGCCTTCGGCTTCGCGACCTGCTTTTCACAGACGTACGCCAGGCCCATTTCGTACACGCCGCTGCCGCATTTCGGGCAAGGACCGAGCGGGGTCTGCTCGCTGAAGTCGACCGGTTCACCGCTTTCGTCGTCGTTCTGGCCGAAGTCGAATTCCAGCTTGAAGTTCTTGATTTCTTCGTCGCGTGAAATCTTCAGGATCGCCGCAAACGGTCGTCCCATCTTGGAGCGGAAACCCTGCAGCGGACCGATGGTGCGATTGGCCAGCAACTCCTCCACTTCCGGGATCTCAAACTGGCGACCGGCCGGCGTCTTGCTCATCGAGAATTCGCATTTGGTGCAGGCGAAGCGGCGATAGTTTTCCTTCACCACGCTGCCACAATTCGGGCACGGCGTCTTCAGCGTCGCATAGTCGCCGGGGATGGTGTCGTTGTCGTATTCCTTGGCGCGCTTGACGATGATTTGCGTCATCTGGGCGATCTCGCGCATGAATTCTTCACGGCTGATCTTGCCGCGTTCCATCTGCGCCAGCTTCTGCTCCCATTCACCGGTCAGCTCAGGTTCGGTCAGTTCGTCCACACCCAGGCCGTGCAGCAGCGTCATGAGCTGGAACGCCTTGGCGGTCGGCATCATTTCGCGGCCTTCGCGCAGCAGGTATTTTTCGTTGAGCAGACCTTCGATGATGGCCGCACGCGTCGCCGGCGTGCCGAGGCCCTTGCCGGCCATCGCTTCGCGCAGCTCGTCGGAATCGATCAGCTTGCCGGCGCCTTCCATGGCCGACAGCAGCGTCGCTTCGGTGTAGCGCGCAGGCGGTTTGGTGACCAGGCCGTTGGCGGTGATCTTGTCGGTCTTGACCTTTTCATCCTTGGCGACGGCGACCAGCGTGCCGCTGTTTTCGTCTTTCTCGTCGACCACGTCCTTGCCGTAGATCGCCAGCCAGCCGGGGTTGGTCATGACCTTGCCTTCGGTCTTGAACTGATGGCCGGAGACTTCGGTGAAGCGCGTGGTGACCTGGAATTCCGCAGCCGGGAAGAACACCGCCATGAATCGGCGCGTCACCAGGTCGTACAGCTTTTGTTCCGGTTCGGACAGATTCTTCGGTGCTTGCGTGGTCGGGATGATCGCAAAGTGATCACTGATCTTGGTGTTGTCGAAGATGCGCTTGTTCGGCTTGACCCAGCCCTGCTTGAGGATCTGCTTCGAGAACTGATGGTAATTGTTGCTCTCGGACAGGGTGTCGAGCGTGTCCTTGACGGTCTGCACGTAATCTTCCGGCAGATGACGCGAGTCGGTACGCGGATAGGTCAGCACCTTGTGCTTTTCATACAGCGCCTGGGCCAGGCCGAGCGTGTTCTTGGCCGAGAAGCCGAAGCGCGAGTTGGCTTCGCGTTGCAGGCTGGTCAGGTCGAACAGGCCAGGCGCCATTTGCGTGGTCGGCTTGGATTCTTCGGTGACGTTGCCGATCTTGCCGCGGCAGGCGGCCACGATCGATTCGGCGGCAGCCTTGCTCCACAGGCGCTCAGGGCGCTTCTCCGGATCGTTCTCGTCCTTCTTGTGCTGTTTGTCGAGCCAGCGGCCTTCATAGATGCCGGCGGCGCAGACGAAGTCGGCGCGTACTTCCCAGAAATCGCGGGAAACGAACTTCTTGATCTTCTCTTCGCGCTCGACCACGATCGACAGGGTCGGCGTCTGTACGCGACCGACGGTGGTCAGGTAAAAGCCGCCTTCCTTCGAATTGAAGGCGGTCATGGCGCGCGTGCCGTTGATGCCGATCAACCAGTCCGCTTCGCTGCGGCAGCGGGCGGCGTCGGCCAGCGGCAACATGTCTTCGTCCTTGCGCAGGTTCGCGAAACCGTCGCGGATCGCGCCCGGCGTCATCGATTGCAGCCACAGGCGCTGCACCGGCTGCTTGGCCTTGGTGTATTGCGCGATCAGGCGAAAAATCAGTTCGCCTTCCCGCCCGGCGTCGCAGGCGTTGATCAGGCCGGTGACGTCCTTGCGCTTGATCAGCTTGTTGAGCGCCTTGAGGCGCGACTCGGTCTTGGCGATCGGATTGAGCGCGAAGTGCGGCGGAATCATCGGCAGATGGGTGAAGGTCCACTTGCCGCGCTTGACGTCGTATTCCTCGGGCACCGCGATTTCCAGCAGATGGCCCACGGCCGAGGACAGAACGTATTCGTCGGATTCGAAATACTCATCGTGCTTGGTAAAGCCGCCGAGCGTCTTCGCGATGTCGTTCGCGACAGAGGGCTTCTCGGCAATGATGAGGGTCTTGCTCATAAATGTGTTCTCAAAAGAGGATGCAAAGGGGTCGTAGGCTGATGCCCGGCCGCGCCAAAATGCGACGCTGAGGCGCAATTTGTATTGCGTATTGGCAATATGCTTTTTATATAGTAGCTAATATTTGAGCAGTGCGGGGGAATGATAAGCGCGTTGCAGAACAAACGGCAAGCACTGCGCTGCGGCCGTGACTCTCCGGTGACTTGGCGGTTTTGGACAATCTGCAGGCAAATCCGGATAAAACAAGCGCTGATCGCGCCGCCCTGCAGCGGGCATGCAAAGTGTCGGCCGCATGAAAAACGGCGTCGCAATGGACGCCGTCTTTCGTTGCACTCGATGCAAGTTTGGTGCAGGTTCAGTGCAACAGCCGCGGTTCGGCGTCGTCTTCGTCAAGGAACAGTTCGTCGAACATCAGGCCGTCCGGTTCCTTGCCTTGGCTCCACAAGACCATCAACACGATAACCTTGAGCTTTTCCAGCGATACCGGCGCGTCGCCGACCGCGAGGGCGCGTTCGATGACGATTTCGCGCTGCACGGCGTTGAGCATCTTGGCGGATTCGAGGAACTGGATGAAGCCGACGGCTTCGGTGCCGAGCACATCCATCTCTTGCTGGGCGTAAATGCGGATACCGAAGGAGAAGGCGGTTTGCTGAGGATACTGATCAGCGAACTCGTGATTGGCTTCTTCCAGATCGGTGAGCCAACCGAGCGCCCTGGTGATTTCCTCGTCCTCAAAACCAATGGCGGTCAATTTCTTGACCAAGGCCGCTGGTTCAGGGCAGGCATCGGGGCGGTAATAGGTTTCGTACAGATAAACAAGGACGTCAAACATGGCTCTACTCTATCGCGAAGGTTGACACAACACAAGTCTACGAATCCAGTATGGCAGGATTTTGAGATTTGCGCAGAATATCTTGCGAGTTGTTGTCTGACCATTATCTGATTATTCACGTCTTGTTTGACGTCCGTTTTCAGCATGATTTTTCAGCGCTATTTATCTCCGTCAGTTCACGCGCCGATAGCGTCCTCCGGGCAGACATTCCACTGCGCCGTCGAGCTCCAGCGCGAGCAGCCGTTCGCTCAACGCGGCGACGCCGAGACCGCTGCGCATGCTGAGCGCATCGGCATCGACGGGATCGAAACCCATCGCGCCGAGCAGCGCGTCGGCGGCACTATCTCCAGGCGCAATGACTGGCATTTGCTCACGCCGCGCAGGTAATGGCAGCTTGCCGAGTTCTTCGAGGATGTCCTGTTCCGACTCGACCAGTTTGGCGCCCTGCTTGATCAGTTGATGACAGCCCTTCGACAGCGGCGAATGAATCGAACCGGGAATCGCGAAAACATCGCGCCCCTGCTCGGCCGCCGTGCGCGCTGTGATCAGCGAGCCTGATTGCGCCGCCGCTTCGACAACCAGCACCGCACGCGCCAGGCCGGAAATGATGCGATTGCGGCGGGGGAAATTGGCGGCCACCGGCGGCATGCCGAGCGGGTATTCGCTGACGATGCAGCCCTCTTCCTCCAGGCGTTGCGCCAATCCCCGATTGCGCATCGGGTAGACGATGTCGATGCCGGTGCCGATCACGGCGACGCTGGAGCCGCTGCCGCGCAGGCCACCGTGATGCGCCGCCGCGTCGATGCCCAGCGCCAGCCCCGACACGATGGTCAGCGCCGCGCGGCTGGCGGCTTCGGAAAATCGCTCGGCGTTCTGTATCCCCTGCACCGTCGCGTTGCGACTGCCGACGACCGCCAGCGAGGTGGCCGACAACAATGCGCTGCGTCCCTTTATGTAGAGCAGGATCGGCGGATCGGCAATGTTCAGCAGCGCTTGCGGATAATCGGCATCCGCCAGCGTGAGGATGCGATGGCCGGGTTGTGCCGCCCAGTCCAGCGTCAGCCCAAGCCGGTTCTGCATCATCGCGGTCGGCGGTCGCAGCAAGGCCCGCGCGATGCGTTCCGGCGCAACGGCGCGCAGGTCGTCGAAGCCGGCGCTGAAGATGTCGCCCGGCAGACCGAAGGTTGATAGCAATCTGCGCGCCATGTCGACGCCGACACCGTCGGTTTGCATGAAGCGGATCCAGTCGCGCAGTTCCGCTGCGTCGTTGAGGTTGGCAATGGTCAATGTGGTGTGTATTCCATGAATGGCGCGAACGCCTTGTCCCCCACCTGCAGCGCTTCGACTGACTCCGTGATGAGCCCGTACGACACGCTGTCATAGACGCGAAATATCAACAGGCGACCGCTCTCGTTTCCCGGCGATCTTGTTGCCTGCTGCTGCGTATTTTTTGCCATCAGCCCCAGCGACATGCCTGCGGCAATGTGGTCGCGAGCGCCTTTGTTGATGCCGACCGCTTGGTGCTGCGCCGCATGTGCGGCCCCGCCGACGATGGAGATGATCTGTGCGTCCACGGCTGCACCGGGTCGGGTGGTGGTGGAATCTCTGGTCGGAGCGGCATCGGGAATCAGCAAGTCGCCCTGCATGATTTCCTGTGTAGACGACGTGACGATGAAACTGTGCACACTGTCGGCGCCCTCATGCTGCAGCACCGCTTTGCCAAGCACAACAGCTTCGTCGCCGAGATGTTCTCCGCTCAATGGATCGCGTAGTTTCAACGATGGCCGCACCACGCGGAATTCAGACACGCCGTGCAAACTGCCTTCCCCCACGATGCGATCGCCCTTGCCCGCCAACGTACGCCGGTCGGGCATTGCGACGATGCGCAGGGCCTGCGCCAGTTGCGCGGCGTTGATCAGCAGCGGCGCGATCGCAATCGCTTGTCGCGTCCGTTGCACGGGCTGCGGCAACACGCCTGAACGCATCTCCGGCGCCAGCCGTACGACTGCGTCATCGTCCTCCGAAACCGAGACCTGGACCGCGCAGGACAGGTCTGACAAAAGGAGAAGCACGGCGGCTATGATAAAATTTTTCAAAAATCGCGCCCAAAAAGCGATAAATCCCGGCAATTGACCGAATCGGCAAGCTGAAGCATGCACAACTTTGTTGCCACAAAGACAACAAATGCCGATTCTGCCGACAATTCCTTGAACTGGCAAGAACAACCCTCAGCTATCTGTATAGAGCGCAGATAGCGCAGTGAACAGAAAAGTATGGCCTTATTGAATATCCTCCGTTATCCGGACCCCCGCCTGCACAAGGTCGCCAAGCCCGTCACCGTATTCGACGAGCGCCTGAAGAAACTCGTCGCCGACATGGCTGAAACCATGTACGACGCACCCGGCGTCGGCCTTGCCGCGACCCAGATCGACGTGCATGAGCAAGTGATCGTGATCGACGTGTCCGACACCAACAACGAACTGCGCGTGTTCATCAATCCGGAAATCACCTGGTCCAGCGACGAGAAGCAGGTCTACGACGAAGGCTGCCTGTCGGTGCCCGGCATCTACGACGGCGTCGAACGTCCGGCACGCGTCAAGGCGCGCGCCTTCGATGCTGACGGCAAGGAATTCGAAGTGGAAGCCGACGGCCTGCTGGCGGTCTGCATCCAGCATGAGATGGATCACCTCAAGGGCAAGGTTTTCGTGGAGTATCTGTCGCCGCTCAAGCGCAATCGCATCAAGACCAAGATGCTCAAGGAAGAGCGCGAACTGAAGCGCGGATAAGTAGTTACAGGAACCTCGACGCGTCAAAAAAACGGCCCGCACTCTGCGGGCCGTTTTTCATTGCATCAGGAGGCGACCGTGAAACGAAAAATCCCGTCGTCGCCGAGCCGTCTTTGCAGCACGCCGTCAAACCACAGCTTGTGCAAATGCGCTACCGCCTCGCCCAGCGCGAAGCTCAGCTGATGCGTGTCGAGCGGACGCTTGAACATCACCGGCAGGATCTCCACCGCCGTCTTCGGCGTGGCGCATGCCTCCAGCACCTCCGCCAGGCGCGCGCGATGATGATCGTTGAGTTGCGTGATGCGCGTATGCAAGCCGCGGAATGGTTTGCCGTGCGACGGCAGCACCAGCGTGTCATCGGCCAGGCCGGTATATTTTTTCAGCGAATCAAGATATTGCTGCACCGGATTCGCTTCCGGCTCGATGGCGAATACCGACACGTTGGTCGAGATGCGCGGCAGCACCATGTCGCCGGAAATCAGCAGGCGCGCCTCGTCGGCATACAGCGAAACATGTTCCGGCGAATGGCCGAAGCCGGTGATCACGCGCCAGTCGCGCGTACCGATGCGCACCGTGTGCTGGTCCTGCATGCGCGTGTACGCCAAGGGCACGGCCGGCACCAGATCCTTGTAGTAGTTGTTGCGGCCGGAGAGCTTGGAGATCAGTTCTTCATCGACCAGCCCATGGCGGCGGAAATGCGGCGCCGCCGACGTGCCGTCGGCGCCCGGCAATCCGGCCGACATCAAGCGCGCAAAACCGTATTCACCGGTACTCATCCACAGCGGCGCGTTCCAGCGCGCGCACAGCCAGTCCGCCAGCCCGACGTGGTCGGGATGGCAATGCGTGACCAGCACGCGGATGATCGGCAGGCCGCGCAGTTGCGTGGCGAAAATACTTTCCCAGCTTTCCTTCGTGGCGTCGGCGGCGATGCCGCAATCGACTGCGGTCCAGCCGCGTACACGTCCGGTCGGCGTCTCGATCTCGTCTTCCAGCAGCCACAGGTTGATGTGGTCCAGCGCGAACGGCAGGCCCATGCGCAGCCACAAGACGCCAGGCGCGACTTCCAAGGTGGCGCCCACGGCGGGCAAGGTGTCGCCGAAGGCGTATTCGAGCTGGGATTCAAGAGCGTTCATGGGTACCTGACTGTGGACGATGCTTTCCGGCATGTTGGCAAACTGGCAAAACCGAACAAGGGGTTTTCATTTTTTTGCGGACAAGCCTACAATATACTTTACGTTAACGTAAAGTGCCACGACCGCCCCAAAAACCGCAACGCGTCATCCCCAAGAGATCATGCCGACCTACACCATTACCGAGCTGGCCAAGGAATTCGACATCACGCCGCGCGCGATCCGGTTTTATGAAGACCAGGGCTTGCTGAGCCCGAAGCGCGAAGGCAGCGGCGGCCGCAACCGGGTCTATGCAGCGCGCGAACGCACCCGCCTCAAGCTCACGCTGCGCGGCAAGCGACTCGGCCTGACTCTCTCGGAAATCAAGAACCTGGTTGACATGTACGAATCGCCCAAGGATACCGAGGCGCAACTGCAGCGCTTCCTCGGCGTGCTCGCGCAGCATCGCGAAAAGCTTGAACGCCAGCGCGAAGATCTTGAAGTAACGCTGGAAGAAATCGCCGCGCACGAAGCCGAATGCCTGCAATTGCTGGAAACCGACCTGCCGCTCAAAGCGCCCGCAAAGCGCAACGCCCGCACCGCCGCCGCAAGAAAATCCGCCTGACCCCATGAAACGCGCTGCCCATTATTTAGGCATAATTCGCAATTGAATTGACGTTAACGTAAAGCACCACGCCCGCACATAAACCAAGACCAATTACCTTATCCAAACGAGGAGACACAACATGATCCATCTGCCAGGTTTGACCTTCGATCACGGCGAAGACATCGCCGCCTTGCGCGAGAGCGTGGCCGCCTTCGCCCAGGCTGAAATCGCGCCGCGCGCCGCGGAAATCGACCGCAGCGACCAGTTCCCGATGGACTTGTGGAAAAAGATGGGCGACCTCGGCGTGCTCGGCATCACCGCCGACGAAGAATACGGCGGCGCCGCCATGGGCTATCTCGCGCACATCGTCGCGCTGGAAGAAATCTCGCGCGCCTCGGCCTCCGTCGGCCTGTCCTATGGCGCGCACTCCAACCTGTGCGTCAACCAGATCAAGCGCAACGGCACTAACGAACAAAAGAACAAGTACCTGCCCAAGCTGATCTCAGGCGACTTCATCGGCGCACTCGCCATGTCCGAACCCAACGCCGGCTCCGACGTCGTCAGCATGAAACTGCGCGCCGACAAAAAGGGCGACCGCTACGTCTTGAACGGCAGCAAGATGTGGATCACCAACGGCCCCGACGCCGACGTGCTGGTGGTATATGCCAAGACCGACCTGGAGGCAGGCGCGCGCGGCATGACCGCCTTCCTCGTGGAGAAAGGTTTCAAGGGATTCTCGGTCGCACAAAAACTCGACAAGCTCGGCATGCGCGGCTCACACACCGGCGAACTGGTGTTCCAGGATTGCGAAGTGCCGGAAGAGAACGTGCTCGGCGGCGTCGGCCGCGGCGTCAATGTGCTGATGTCCGGCCTCGACTTCGAACGCGCAGTCTTGTCCGGCGGACCGCTGGGCATCATGCAAGCTTGTATGGACGTCGTCGTCCCTTACGTGCATGACCGCAAGCAGTTCGGCCAGGCCATCGGCGAGTTCCAGCTGATGCAGGGCAAGATCGCCGACATGTATTCGACCATGATGGCCTGCAAGGCCTACGTCTACGCCGTCGGCCAGGCCTGCGATCGCGCGAAGACGCCGGACGCGGCGCGCGCCCTGCGCAAGGACGCCGCCGGCGCTATCCTCTACTCTGCAGAAAAAGCCACCTGGATGGCCGGCGAGGCGATCCAGACGCTGGGCGGCAACGGCTACATCAACGAATATCCGGTCGGTCGCCTGTGGCGCGACGCCAAGCTCTACGAAATCGGCGCCGGCACCAGCGAGATCCGTCGCATGCTGATCGGCCGCGAGCTGTTTGCCGAGACCATGTAAGCATTTTTGAATCATCCATCCGAGCAGGAGAAGAACATGCAAGACCGTATTGAAGATCGCGTTGAAGACCCTATCGTCATTGTCGGCGCCGCGCGCACTCCCATGGGCGCCTTCCAAGGCGAACTGTCGGCGTTGACCGCCAGCGATCTCGGCGCCGCCGCCATCAAGGCTGCGCTGGAACGCGCCGGCGTTGCGCCCGAGCAAGTGCAGGACGTCTTGTTCGGCAACTGCCTGATGGCGGGACAAGGCCAGGCGCCTGCGCGCCAAGCGGCGATCAAGGCCGGCATCCCGGTCTCGGCCGGCGCCGTCACCTTGTCGAAGATGTGCGGCTCGGCCATGCAGGCGACCATGTTCGGTTTCGACTCCATCCTGGCCGGCACCAATGACGTGGTGGTCGCCGGCGGCATGGAATCGATGACCAACGCGCCCTACCTGATCCCGAAAGCGCGCGGCGGCTATCGCATCGGCCACGGCATGATCTACGACCACATGATGCTCGACGGCCTCGAAGACGCCTACGACAAGGGTCGCGCGATGGGCACCTTCGGCGAAGACTGCGCGGCGAAATACCACTTCACGCGCGAAGACCAGGATGCCTTCGCAATCGCCTCGGTCAAGCGTGCGCAGCAAGCCACCGCGGACGGTTCGTTCAAATGGGAAATCGCACCGGTCACCGTGGCCACCCGCGGAGGCGACGTCGTGGTCGATACCGACGAAGGTCCGCGCAAGGCCAAGATCGAAAAGATCCCGACATTGAAAGCCGCCTTCAAGAAGGACGGCACCATCACCGCCGCGTCGTCATCCTCCATCAATGACGGCGCTGCCGCGCTGGTGCTGATGCGCGAATCGACCGCGAAAAAACTCGGCAGCACGCCGATTGCACGCATCGTCGGCCACGCGCGTCACTCGCAGGAACCGAACTGGTTCACCACCGCGCCGATCGGCGCCATCAACAACCTGTATAAGAAGATCGGCTGGAGCACCGCCGACGTCGACCTGTTCGAAATCAACGAAGCCTTTGCCGCCGTGCCGATGGCCGCGATGAAGGAACTCGGCATCACCCACGACAAGGTCAACATCCACGGCGGCGCCTGTGCGCTGGGTCATCCGATCGGCGCGTCCGGCGCGCGCATCATCGTCACGCTGATCGGCGCGTTGAAGAAGACCGGCGGCAAGCGCGGCGTCGCCTCCCTGTGCATCGGCGGCGGCGAAGGCACGGCGCTGGCGATTGAATTGCTGTAAAACCCGGGACCCCTATGAGCGACCAAAAATCACCCGTCGATTTCTACTTCGACTTCAGTTCGCCTTACGGCTACTTCGCTTCGCTGGAGATTGAAAAGCTGGCGGCGAAATACGGCCGTACGGTCAACTGGCGCGCCATCCTGCTCGGCCCGGTGTTCAAGACCATGAACATCGCGCCGATCGCCAACGTGCCATTGAAAGGCGACTATGCGCGCCATGACATGGAACGCAGCGCGCGCTTCCACAACATCCTGTTCCGCCATCCCGACGTCATGCCGATCGCCACGCAGCATGCGGCGCGCGCGGTGCTGTGGGTGCAGCAGAACAATGCGGCCAAGGCGATCAACCTGATCCATGCCTTCTACAGCGCCTACTTCACCGAGAACATCGACATCAGCGCACTCGAGACGGTGGTGCGCATCGCCGGCGATAACGGCATCGACGTCGGCAAGCTGACCGCCGCGCTCAACGACGACACTGTCAAGGACGCACTGAAAACGGAAGTCGCGGCCTCCATAGCACGCGGCGTGTTCGGCTCGCCGTTCGTGATCGTCGACGGCGAATCGTTCTGGGGCTTCGACCGCTTCGACCAGCTCGAGGCTTTCCTGAAGAACGGAAAGATCTGATGGCAGGCAAGGCAGACAAACAGGCTTGTCCCTGCGGCAAAGGCGTCTACGGCGCCTGCTGCGGCCGCTTCATTGCTGGAGAAGCGGTGCCGGCGACGGCGGAACAATTGATGCGCTCGCGCTATACGGCATTCTCGTTGCGCGAGGAAGACTACCTGCGCGCGACCTGGCATCCCGACACGCTGCCGGACGAGCCGATCACCGCCGAGAGCGACGTCAAATGGATAGGACTCGACGTGATCAAGCACAAGCATGTGAAGGATACCGATGAAGCCACGGTGGAATTCGTCGCACGCTTCAAGGTCGGCGGCCGCGGGCATCGCCTGCACGAAGTCAGCAGCTTCGTACGCCAGCCGGATGCCGCCGGCGTGGCGCGCTGGTACTACGTCGACGGCGCTTTTCCGGACGACGAATAAAAAATATTAAGACAGAGACAAAGGACAATATGCCGCAACTCGACAGCAAACTGAACACGCGCAGCGACGACTTCCAGAGCAACACGGCGGCGATGCAAGCCATCGTTGACGATCTGAAGGAAAAGATCGCCGTCATCGCGCAAGGCGGCGGCGAAGCCGCGCGCAACAAGCATCTGGCGCGCGGCAAACTGCTGCCGCGCGATCGTGTGCAGATGCTGCTCGATCCGGGCACACCTTTCCTCGAGTTCTCGCAACTGGCCGCGTACGCCATGTACCAGGAGAAGGAGGGCAAGGATGCAGCGCCCTCCGCCGGCATCATCACCGGCATCGGCCGCGTCGCGGGGCAGGAATGCGTGATCGTCTGCAATGACGCCACGGTCAAGGGCGGCACCTATTATCCGATGACTGCCAAGAAGCATTTGCGCGCGCAGGAGATCGCCGAGTTCAACCACCTGCCCTGCATTTATCTGGTCGACAGCGGCGGCGCCAACCTGCCGAACCAGGATGAGGTATTCCCCGACCGCGATCACTTCGGCCGCATCTTCTTCAATCAGGCCAACCTGTCAGCCAAGGGCATCCCGCAAATCGCGGTGGTGATGGGTTCCTGCACGGCCGGCGGCGCGTATGTGCCGGCCATGAGCGACGAGTCCATCATCGTCAAGGACCAGGGCACCATCTTCCTGGCCGGACCACCGCTGGTGAAGGCCGCCACCGGCGAAGTCGTCACGGCCGAAGAGCTGGGCGGCGGCGACGTCCATACGCGCCTGTCGGGGGTGGTCGATCATCTGGCGCAAAACGATCTGCACGCGCTGTCGATTGCGCGCAGCATCGTCGCCAACCTCAACCGCACCAAGCCGCAGCAGTTGGCGATGCGCGACGTCCGTGAGCCCAAGTATCCGGCGCGTGAACTGTACGGCGTCATCCCTACCGACACGCGCAAGCCCTTCGACGTACGCGAGGTGATCGCGCGCGTGGTCGACGGCAGCGAGTTCGACGAATTCAAGGCCCGCTACGGCACCACGCTGGTGTGCGGCTTCGCGCACCTGTACGGCATGCCGGTCGGCATCATCGCCAACAACGGCATCCTGTTCTCGGAGTCGGCGCTCAAGGGCGCGCACTTCATCGAGCTGTGCTGCCAGCGCAAGATTCCACTGATCTTTCTACAGAACATCACCGGCTTCATGGTCGGCAAGAAATACGAAAACGAAGGCATCGCGCGCAACGGCGCCAAGATGGTGACGGCGGTGTCGACCGCCGCCGTGCCGAAGCTGACGATGATCATCGGCGGAAGTTTCGGCGCCGGCAATTACGGCATGTGCGGCCGCGCGTTTTCGCCGCGCTTCCTGTGGATGTGGCCGAATGCGCGCATCTCGGTGATGGGCGGCGAGCAGGCTGCCAGCGTGCTGGCGACCGTCAAGCGCGATGGTATCGAATCCAAGGGCGGCAGCTGGACGGCGGAAGAAGAAGCCGCCTTCAAGACGCCGATCCGCGAACAGTACGAACACCAGGGCCATCCGTACTACGCCTCGGCGCGCCTGTGGGACGACGGCGTGATCGATCCTGCCGATACGCGCATGGTGCTTGGACTGGGATTGAGCGCGGCGTTGAATGCGCCGATTGAAGAGACGAAGTTCGGCGTATTTCGCATGTAAATCTTTCGTACGCGATAAAAATGAAAAAGCAAGTCTCCATCGCCTTGTTGGTTGCGTTCTGTATGTGCCTGGTTCCGGCTTTTAGCGCCGAACTGCCGCGGAACAAAGGATTGCGCGAGGAAGTCGTCATGACTCCCTCCGGCACGGGCATGTTTTCCGTGAATTTGGAAACCACAATCTACAAGCCTCCCGGCGATGGACCTTTTCCACTACTCATCATGAATCACGGGAAAGCTGCCGGGATACCGGCATTCCAACTCCGTGATCGCGGCATATCCATCAGCAACGAATTTGTGCATCGCGGCTATGCGGTCATCATTCCCATGCGCAAAGGCTTCTCCAGATCCGGCGGGCTCTATGTCGATGGTGGCTGCAATATAGGCGGCAACGGCGATGCCCAGGCGGAAGATGTGCAAGCTGCGCTGGACTATGCGATCCAGCAACCCTGGGTCGACAAGGACAATGTCATCATCATGGGGCAATCGCATGGCGGTCTGACGACGATGGCTTTCGGCGCGCGCAATCCTCCGCACGTCAAGGCATTGCTCAATTTTGCCGGCGGGCTGCGCTACGACATGCTGGGCTGCGGCTGGAAACCGGCATTGATTGACGCTTTCGAACGCTATGGCAAGACCACGCATATCCCCAGTCTCTGGTTCTATGGCGAAAACGACAGTTACTTCAATCCGGAGTTGGTCCGCAAGATGCATGAGGCGTACATCCGATCCGGCGCCGATGCCAAACTGATTGCCTACGGCCCGTTCAAGAATGATTCGCACGGCATGAGTGGCAGCCGCGATGGCGTTGCCATCTGGTGGCCGGAGACAGAAGCACTGCTCAAGCGTCTGGGGTTGCCGACCGAAAAGACGGTTGTGTTGGCGGATGAATTGCCGAAGACCGATTTTGCCAAATTGGAAAATAGCGCTGCGGTCCCGTATCTGAATCAAAAAAACCGAGAACACTACGAGGCCTTTCTCAAACTCGCGTTGCCTCGGGCATTTGCCATTTCATCGTCCGGTGCAACCGGCTGGGCTTGGACCGGAGAAAATACAACTGAACGTGCTCTGCAGCAATGCCAGAAAAATTCCAAGGACGCTTGCCGTCTCTACGCCATCGACCGGAACGTGGTCTGGATCGACGACAAACAAAATGAGAGTGACAAGAGCGCCGCCTTGCACTGACGTATCTACATATCGGCACATAACAAACAGGTCACATTGAAGGAGACAAGATGTTCAGCAAAATTCTGATCGCCAATCGCGGCGAGATCGCCTGCCGGGTAGCTGAGACCGCGCGCAAGCTCGGCATCAAGACGGTCGCTGTCTATTCCGAAGCCGATGCGCACGCCAAGCATGTCGCGGCCTGCGACGAGGCGGTTCTCATCGGCCCGGCGCCGGCCAAGGAAAGCTACCTGCTCGGCGACAAGATCATCGCCGTGGCGCTGGCCACCGGTGCGCAGGCGATCCATCCCGGCTACGGCTTCCTGTCCGAGAACGCCGGTTTCGCCGAGGCCTGCGCCAGGGCCGGCCTGGTCTTCATCGGCCCGCCGGCGTCGGCAATCCATGCGATGGGTTCCAAGTCGGCGGCCAAGGCCTTGATGGAAAAAGCCAACGTGCCGCTGGTGCCCGGCTATCACGGCGACAACCAGGATGCCGATTTCCTGCAGCAGGAAGCCGACCGCATCAGCTACCCGGTGCTGCTCAAGGCCAGCGCCGGCGGCGGTGGCAAAGGCATGCGCATTGTCGAGAAATCGGAAGACTTCAAGGCTGCGCTGGCATCTTGCAAGCGCGAAGCCATCAACAGCTTCGGCGACGACAAGGTGCTGGTGGAACGCTACCTGACGCGCCCCCGCCATATCGAAATTCAGGTGTTCGCCGACGGCCACGGCGCATGCGTTTACCTGTTCGAACGCGATTGCTCGGTGCAGCGTCGTCATCAGAAAGTGCTGGAAGAAGCGCCGGCGCCGGGCATGAGCGAAGAACGCCGTCGCGCCATGGGCGACGCCGCCGTGGCGGCGGCGAAAGCGGTCGGTTATGTCGGTGCGGGCACGGTGGAGTTCATCGCAAACCAAGATGGCTCGTTCTACTTCATGGAGATGAACACCCGCTTGCAGGTCGAGCATCCGGTCACCGAAATGATCACCGGCCTCGATCTGGTCGAATGGCAATTGCGCGTGGCCTCCGGCGAACGCCTGCCGCTGCGCCAGGAGCAGTTGCAACTCAACGGCCATGCCCTCGAGGCGCGCATCTATGCCGAGAATCCGGAGAAAGGTTTCCTGCCGTCGATCGGCACGCTGCGTTATCTGCATACGCCGCCGGCAGTCAACTTCCGCGTTGATAGCCTTGACAGCCATGTGCAGACGCCGGCTGCCGTGCGCATTGATTCCGGCGTGCGCGAAGGCGATGCAATTTCGCCGTTCTACGATCCGATGATCGCCAAGCTGATCGTCTGGGGCAAGGATCGTGATGCTGCGCTGGCGAACATGGCGGCAGCGCTGGCGCAGTACCGCATCGTCGGATTGGCCACCAATATCGGCTTCCTGCAGCGCCTCATTGCCGGCCAGGCATTCTCCACGGCGGATCTCGATACCGGGCTGATCGAACGCAATCACGATCAGCTTTTCCCTGCCGTGCAACCGGCATCGACTGCCACGCTGGCGCTGGCAACTTCGTTGCTGCTGGCGCAGGAAGCCGACCGTATCGGCGACGCTCGCGATCCATGGGCGCACACCAGCGGCTGGCGCATGAACGGCAGCCTGCTGCGCGCCTTGCAGTTTGCCGACGAAGCCGGCGCGTATCGGATCGGCGTCGAGTATCGCAGCGAAAAACAATGGATCCTGCATCGCGACGGCGTACAGCATGCCCTGCACTTTGAACGCCAGGGCGACACCGGCCTGCGCGTGACATTGGACGATCAGATCATCGCCGGCAACGTGGTGCGCGACGGCGACATTTTCCACGCCTTCCACCAGGGCCGGCATGCCTTGCTGACCTGGGATGATCCGCTGGCGCACGCCGGTCATGTCGAAAGCGAAGGCGGCCGCCTCACCGCGCCGATGCCGGGCAAGATCGTCGCGGTGCTGGTCGGAAAAGGAGACAGCGTGACCAAAGGCGCGCCGCTGCTGATCATGGAAGCGATGAAGATGGAGCACACGATTGCCGCACCGGCCGACGGCGTCATCGATGAGCTGCTGTACGCAGTCGGCGACCAGGTGACGGAAGGCGCACAGTTGCTGGCGTTTACGCCGGGCTGAGCGGTCACTGATCACTGATCCCCGATGAGAGCCCATCCTTACGGTTTGCCATCCAGCGTGTATGTGTTGGAACGCGGCTGGTTGTCTTCCAACAACGTGCTGTTTCTGGGCACGCACGAGACCGCGCTGGTCGACACCGGCTACGTCACCCATGCGGCGCAGACCCTGGCGCTAGTCGACCACGTCCTCAACGAAAAAGGTCGCGCGCCGCAACTTGACCGCGTGATCAACACCCATCTGCATTCCGATCATTGCGGCGGCAACGCCGCCTTGCAGGCGCGTTATGCCTGCCGCACCAGCATTCCGCACGCCGATGCCGACAAGGTGACGCGGTGGGATGGAGATGCACTGAGCTATCGCGCCACCGGCCAGCAATGTCCGCGCTTCGCTTTCGACGACACTTTGCAGGACGGCGACACGCTGATGCTGGGCGATCTGGAATGGTCTGCGCTCGCCGCGCCGGGACACGATCCGCATTCGCTGATCCTGCATTGTGCGCACGAGGGCATCCTGATTTCAGCCGATGCGCTGTGGCAAAACGGCTTCGGCGTGATCTTCCCCGAACTGGAAGGCGAATCCGGTTTTGCCGAGGAACGGGCGACGCTGGATCTGATATCGGGACTTGATGTGCGCGTGGTGATTCCCGGTCATGGCGCGCCGTTCACGGACGTGAAGCAGGCGCTGGCGACGGCGTATTCGCGCCTCGATTATCTGCAGGCGGAACCGATGCGCAACGCGCAGAACTGCGTCAAGGTGATGCTCAAGTTCCTGCTGCTGGAAAGACAGGAGATTCCCCTGCCCGAGGTGGCGGCGCTGATGGCTGGCGTTCCCTTGCTGGCGCTGTGCAACCGTCGCTATTTCCATCTCTCCGACGATGCACTGGCGCAGTGGGCGAGCGCGCAACTGATCAAGGCTGGCGCAGCGAGCAGCGACGGCGTCTCGCTGCTGAACGCCGGCTGACGACGACCGGTTTGCGTTGCAGGTAAAATCACCGGCTTACTCCACTCACTCCCCAGCCCGCTCCGATGCGCATCCTTTTCCAGACCGCCGATCCCACCAACCAGGACGCCTGGCTGCACGACCTTCGCGCGGCCCTGCCGCATGCCGAGATTCGCATCTGGCAATCCGGCGACACCGCGCCGGCCGATTACGCCATCGTGTGGAAACCGCCCTTCGAGATGCTGCAAGGCCGTCCTGATCTGAAGGCGGTATTCAATCTCGGCGCCGGCGTCGACGCCATCCTGAAGTTGAACGTGGTGCCGGACCATCTGCCCCTGGTCCGCATCGACGACGGCGGCATGGCGGTGCAGATGGCGGAGTTCGCCACGCATGCGGTGCTGCGCTATTACCGTCGCCTGGATCAATACGAACGGCAGGCGCGCCTTGGCCAGTGGAAGCCGCTGCCGCCGTTCGAGCGCGCCGACTTCGGTATCGGCGTGCTGGGTCTGGGCGTGCTTGGACAATGCATCTGCGAGAGCCTGCAGCATTTCGGGTTTCAAGTCAGCGGCTGGAGCCGCAGTCCGAAAGCGCTGCCCGGCGTGAAGGCCTACGCCGGCAGTGAGCAGCTCGACCAATTCCTGCGCGGCGCGCGCGTGCTGATCTGCATGTTGCCGCTGACACCCGACACCGCCGGCATCCTCAATCGCGAGACCTTGTCGCACTTGCCGCGCGGCGCCTATCTGGTCAACCTGGCGCGCGGCGGCCATCTGGTGGAGGCGGACCTGCCGCCCTTGCTGGACAGCGGCCAGATCGCCGGCGCCACGCTGGACGTGTTCCAGGAAGAACCGCTGCCGCCGCACCATCCGTTCTGGCAAGATCCGCGCATCGCCATCACGCCACATATTTCGGCACTGACCGTGCGTAGTGAAGCCGCACGGCAGATCGCCGAAAAGATCGTCGCCTTGCAGCGCGGCGAACCGGTGGTCGGACTGGTCGATCGCAGCAAAGGTTATTGAACGGCGTCAGCCGACGCGAAGAACTCAAACTGATATCATCAAAAAAGCCGCCAGGCAGATAAGTCGAGGAGACAACCCATGAGCTTGCCCAAGAAAGTCAAAATCGTTGAAGTCGGTCCGCGCGACGGCTTGCAGAACGAGAAGGAAACCATTTCAGCCGAGGTGAAGATCGAGCTGGTCAATCGCCTGACTTCGGCCGGTTTCGTCAACGTCGAAGCGGCGTCATTTGTTTCGCCGAAATGGGTACCGCAAATGGCGACCTCCGGCGAAGTCATGCGCGGCATCGCGCGCAAAACCGGCGTACTCTATTCAGCGCTGACGCCCAACATGAAGGGCTTCGAAGCGGCCCTCGAAGCGGGCGCGGACGAGGTGGTGATTTTTGGCGCGGCCTCGGAGGCGTTTTCGCAAAAGAACATCAACTGTTCCATCGCCGAATCGATCGAGCGTTTCCGCGAAGTCGCACAGGCGGCAAAGCAGCACAAGATCCGTTTGCGTGCGGCGGTCAGCTGCGCGTTCGGCTGTCCGTATCAGGGTGAGGTGCCGCTGTCGTCGGTGTCTGATGTGGTTGGTCGTTTTCGCGATCTTGGCTGTGATGAAATCGACATCGCCGACACCATTGGCGTAGCCACGCCCAATAAGGTGGCGCCGGTGATGCAGGCGGCGATCCGCGAATTCAACATCGACGGCTTGTCGGGACATTTCCACGATACCTATGGCCAGGCGCTGGCGAACATTTACGCCAGCCTGGAAGTCGGCATCACGATTTACCACTCGTCCGTGGCCGGTCTGGGCGGCTGCCCTTACGCCAAGGGCGCGACCGGCAACGTCGCCTCGGAAGACGTGCTGTACATGATGCAAGGCCTGGGTATCGAGACTGGCGTCGATCTCGACATCGTGGTCGATGCCGGCCAGTTCATTTCCCAGCATCTCGGCCGCAAGGCCGTCAGCCGCGCAGGCAACGCCATCGCGGCGAAACGGTTGGGATAGCCGGAAAGACACTGGTCGTAAAAAGCGGCATGATCGGTGCGCGATCATGCCGCTTTTTTCATGTCGCGGCCGGCGTCAGAACTCTTCCCAGGAATTGCCGTCATCCGCACCGGCGGTAGCAGGCTTGAGAGCGCCTGACGATGCAGAGGTCTTGCCTTGCGTCAGCTTTGGCGCCGATGCAGGCGCCTTCACAGGTTTGGCGGCGGGCGCCGGCGTGTATTTGCGCGCGGCAGGCGATGCCTTTGCTGCGGCGGCGACCGGAGCGGAGTGCCTGACCGGCTGCACATGACCATGGCCATGATCGCTCCCGGACAGCTTGAAGACACTGACGGCCTTCGCCAGCAAGTCCGCCTGTTCCTGCAGACTCTCGGCAGCAGCAGCGGCCTGCTCCACCAGCGCGGCATTCTGCTGCGTGATTTCATCCATCTGCGTGATGGCGCGATTGACTTCCTCGATGCCCGTGCTCTGCTCCTGGCTGGCGGCGGTGATCTCGCCCATGATGTCGGCCACGTGTTTGACCGACGTCACGATCTCGCCCATGGTGGCGCCCGCTTCGTCGACCAGCTTGCCGCCGGCGTCGACCTTTCCGACCGAGTCGCTGATCAATTCCTTGATCTCTTTCGCCGCTGACGCCGAGCGTTGCGCCAGGCTGCGCACTTCACTTGCCACCACGGCAAAGCCGCGGCCCTGCTCGCCGGCGCGCGCCGCTTCCACCGCTGCATTCAGGGCCAGGATGTTGGTCTGGAAGGCGATGCCGTCAATCACACTGATGATGTCGACGATCTTGCTCGAGCTTTCCTTGATCGAACCCATGGTGTGCACCACGTCGCCGACCACCTTGCCGCCCTTGACGGCAAGTTCGGAGGCCGAAGTTACCAGCGAGTTGGCCTGCCGGGCATTGTCGGCGTTCTGGCGTACGGTCGAGGTCAACTCTTCCATGGAGCTGGCGGTTTCTTCAAGGCTGGAGGCCTGCGATTCGGTGCGGTTGGACAGGTCGGCGTTGCCGGTGGCGATTTCGCGCGAGGCGACATTGATGGTTTCCGTACCGGTGCGTACATTGCCCACTACGCTGGCCAGTCCCTCTCCGATACCGTTGATGGCACCCATCAGGCGGCCGATTTCGTCGTCGCGTTCGACTTCCAGTTCGGCAGTGAGATCTCCGGTGGCGAGACGTTCAGCAACCGCGAGGCTGCGGTCGAGCTGCTTCTTGATCAGTACGTACAGCGCATACAGCACGGCGACCGAAATCACCACCGTCAAGGCCAGCATGGCCAAACCGACGGCGTAGGCAATGCTGCCGTCGCGGCGCGCCTTGTCGAGTTCGCCGTTGGTGCGCTGATCCATCAGTTTTTCAAAGTCGTTGATCGGGCGCATGATGGCGGCAGCGTTCTTTTCATAGACGTCGTCGTGCACCAGCTTGCGTGCCTTTTCGAGATCGGGCGCATCCTTTTTGGTGAACTTCCCTGCGCCGTCGTCATACTCGCCCTTGACGGCGTGCATGGCGATCTCTTCCGTCTTGATCAGCGCGGTGGAGAGCGATTGCGCCTCATTGAGCTTGGCGAATTCCTGGTCGGTGAAGCCGGCCTGTTTCATGAGATCCGTCATCGAGACGGTGCGGCCGTCGGCGCGCGGTTTCTTACCGGTACTGATGGCGACGATGTCCCAATAGATCGCTTCGTAGCGGGGATCGCCGGTGACTACATAGCTGCGTACTGACTGGGTCAGGTGTTCGGAGTTGCTGCGTACTTCATTGGCGAGTTTGTAGGACTCGTAGCGCGAGTCGCCGGCTCTTTCGATTTCGTGTTGCGCTCGCAAGATCATCTGCAATGCGCCGAACATCAGCAGCGATAACGCCGCAAGGATGATGAAGAAGAAGAAAAAACTCCGCTTTAGCGTAAACAATTTGCGCATTGCCGTTCCCCTATTTCCGTGAGAAATCCCGCCCGTAAAAAGTACAGGCGTGTGAAGGCATCGTGGCGCCGTGCGAGACGGCGCCACGTGTCAGATGGCGATCAGATGAAAAGCGTCAGTGTTTGTAGCGACTGCGGGTGCGCACGTGTCGGAGGCGCGCCTGCAGATGGCGACTATGAATGGTCGCAGCGACGATGAGTCCGCCGGCGATGGCGGCCACGATCAGGAAGGTATCCATATATCCCCCTAGGAAAAGATTACCTTTTATAGGCCAGAACGGCACTGCTACGCACCTGTGGATAGGCATGACATACGGATGCGTAGAACTGTCTTCGACTGACTTGTGGAAAACATAACATGTTTACAAAATAATATGTCTTGGCAAAAGTAAAAAATATTCTAAGCAACAACATAAAAAGCACGGTCGTAATATTTTATGTCCTATAATCTTTCGATTACCTACAACAATGAGACGCCGCCATGCCTACTTCCGCCCTTCCAGCCGTGCTGCAGAACCTGCGCCTTCCCGTGATCGCTTCGCCGATGTTCATCGCCAGCAGCCCGGCGCTGGTGGCGGCGCAGTGCAAGGCGGGGATTGTCGGCTCTTTCCCGGCCCTCAATGCGCGCCCGGCAGAACAACTCGACGTCTGGCTGACGCAATTGCAGACCGAACTGGCGGCGTACAAGGGGGCTCATCCCGACGCCATCATCGGTCCGATTGCGGTCAACCAGATCGTGCACCAGTCCAATGACCGCCTTGCCCACGATGTGGAAGTGTGCGTGAAGCATCGCGTGCCGATCATCATTTCCAGCCTGCGCGCGCCACCGAAGGAAATGCTCGATGCCATCCACAGCTACGGCGGCATCGTGCTGCATGACGTAATCTCGATCCGTCATGCACAGAAGGCGCTGGAAGCCGGCGTCGACGGTCTGATCCTGGTGGCCGCCGGCGCCGGCGGCCATGCCGGTGCGCTGTCGCCGTTCGCGCTGGTGGGCGAGGTGCGCAAGTTCTTCAAGGGTCCGCTGATCCTGTCCGGCGCCATCGCCACTGGCGACGCCATCCTGTCGGCGCAGGCCATGGGTGCCGACCTGGCCTACATCGGCTCACGCTGGCTGGCGACCCAGGAAGCCAACGTCAGCGACGAGTATCGCCAGGCCATCGTCGACTCCAGTGCAGCCGATGTGGTCTACACGAATCTGTTCACGGGCGTGCACGGCAACTACCTGAAGAAGTCCATCGTCAACGCCGGGCTCGATCCGGACAATCTGCCGGAAGCGGACAAGACCAAGATGAACTTCGGTTCCGGCGGCGACACCAAGGCCAAGGCCTGGCGCGACATCTGGGGCGCCGGCCAGGCGGTCGGCCTGATGGACGACGTGCCGACCGTGGCGCAGATGGTCGATCGTCTGGAAGCGGAGTATGCGGCGGCGCGACAACGCTTGGCGCTGTAGTTCAACGACGGTTTCGAAGCCGCTCCGACAGACAGGTTCTGTCGGACAACGCCGCTATTTGCAAATGACTTTGTAACTAATGGCACTTCTCACGCACTTGTATGTCGTACGGTCTCAGACACCATACAACGTGAGGACTTTATGACCAGCTTTCTGCGCACCAGAAAAGATCGCCATCCAAAACCGGAAAACAAGGCGCGTCTGCCCCATGAGCATGACCAGTCCGGTGACAGCCAGCGCAGCGATGTCGACCAGAAGGAAATGCGACGCGCCTATCAGGACATCCGCGAAGGCCAGGTGGACACCGATCTGCGCGGCAGCGGCGGTCTCGACGAGATGAACAAGGGTCCCGGCAAACGCGCCAGCGAAGCACCGCGCAAGGATGACCCGTTCGACAAGTCACATTGAACCTTGCGTATGCATCGGGCGTACTCAGCAGCGCGGAACAGCGCGCATTGACAGAAAATCAAGAGACGAAATTTTCCGGTAAATTGGCCTGAACAGGCTGCCATGCCGCCAAACGATACGCCGCTGATCAGCGGCGTATTGCATTTGGGCGATCCGTTTGTGCCGGGCCCGGCCCGGTAACGCCGCAGCGTCAGTCAAAGCCGGGAAGCGGCAATCCAGTCGCGGATGATGGTGAATAATTCCTGCGGCTTTTCCATCGGCGTCATGTGGCCGCAATCGCGGACGATTTCAAAATGCGCTGCCGGAATGCGCTGCGCCATTTCTTCCGACTCTTCCACCGTACGCAAACGGTCGGCATCGCTGGCCACGATCAGCGCCGGGCAATCGATGCGGTGCAGGTCGGCATAGCTGCCGTCGCGCAGCGTCGACAACTGGCGCAGGAACACTTCCTTGCCGTTTTTCAGCGCCATCGCTTGCAGGCGTTGCAACAGCGCAGCGTCGCCGGCACGGTCGGGATGCAGCGACGACGCCAGCGCACGCGAAGTCAGCCCCTTGAACGGCGCCTTCTCCGCCAATGCAATCTGCGCCAGCGTAGCGGCCGATTCCTGCGCGCTTTGCGGACGCGACGAAGTATTCAGCAAACCCAGGCCGAGCACCCGCTCCGGCGCTTTCAGCGCAATCGCCTGGGCCACGAAACCACCCATCGAAAATCCGAACAGCACAAATTGTTCCGGCGCATTGGCCAGCACCCGATCAGCCATGGCGTCCAACGAATTGTCCTGGCCGAGGTCGCCGAAATGCAGCGTGCCGAGCGTGGCCAGATCGCTGCGCATGTCGTCCCACAAGGACGCGTTGAGCATGAAGCCCGGTAAAAAAACCAGATCCCGCATGTTGTTGTTCTCTTCCCAATCAGCTGATTATTTTTGCATCGCCGGTTTCTCGCGCGCCTGCAACGTCATGACATCGCCGTCCGCAGCAAACAGCTCGAGCGTGCGGCCGGTGATCTTGTAGCGCTCCAGCGCCTGCAGCCAGTCGAGGAAAGTCGCCTCGAATTCCATGGCCTTGCCCGGACAGGCCATGCGTGTTGCCGCGGCATGCCCGATCGTCAGGCGCCCGCCGTCGCGCAGCACGTATGGGGCGGTAAACGGATTGCACCAGGCGCGGCCGCTGACACTTGCCTGGGCGCCGTCGTCCTGAAAGCTCAGGATCACCGGCGCGCTGCCCTCGCCGCCGCGCGGGATCTCATGGCCCGGCCAGCTGGTCAGTTCCCAGCGCACGCTGGTCAACGCGGCGCCGTCGGCACCGCTCGGTTGCGAAGCGCAGCCTGCCAGTCCAAGCAGCGCCGCCAGCATTGCAAGATATCGTTTCATGATGCCCTCTCCATGGTGAAAATCATTCCAGCCATTTGGCCCGGCTGGCCGCCAGCGCCACCGCGATGCACAGCGTGCCGATGAATGCCAGGCCCGCCTGCAGGCCGAAGCCATGCGCCAGGAAACCGACTACCGGCGGCCCGATCAGGCCGCCGCTGTAACTGAGCGTGGCGACACCGGCCAGCGCGATCGCGCCATGCCGTCCGGCCGCACTGAACACGAACGGGAACACCATCGCCACGCCGGTGCCGGCGATCGCGAAACCGATGATGGCCATCGGGATATTGATCGCCGCGACCGCAATGAACACGCCCGCCGCCGCCAGCAGCGAACCGAAGCCGACCACCTTGCGCGCGCCCCAGCGCTCCTTGAGGCGATCGCCCACCAGCCGCGCCAGCAGCATCATGCCCGCGAACCCGGCATAAGCCAGCGGTGCGCCGCCGTCGCCGGCGTGCATGTGGTCCTTCATGTACAGACCGCTCCAGTCGGCAATCGATCCCTCGACAATCGCGCCGCAGAAGCCGATCAGGCCAAGCGCCACCAGATGGCCGTGCGGAATGGCGAAGATCTTCTTGTCGGCGCTGGGTTCCGGCCGGTCGTTCGGCATCGCCTTGTAGCCCAACCGCAGCGGCAGCAGGAACACCACGGCAAGCGCCGCGAAATGCCAGAACGGCGTGACCTCAAGCGCCGCCACCGCGCTACCCAGCAAGGCGCCGCTGAAGGTGCCGACGCAGAACCATGCGTGCAGCAGCGACATGATGGAACGTCCGGCCTGCTTCTCCGCTACCGCGCCCAGCGCGTTGATGGCGACGTCGAAGCAACTTGACGCAGCGCCATAGATCGCGCTGAACAACATCAGCAGCGCCAGGTTGGGGGCAATTCCCAGCACCGGCAAGGTCAGCAGCAGCACCAATCCGGCATACCACGCGGTACGTCGCGGCCCGTAATGCGCGTTGAGCCATGCCGCCAGCGGAAACGAGCCGACCGCACCGATGCCGCCGCACAGCAAGACCATGCTCAGCGTGGCCGCGTCGAGCTGCAGGTTGTCGCGGATTGACGGGATGCGAGCCGCCCAGCTGGCGTACAGCAGGCCCAGCAGGAAAAAGAAAAATGGTATGGCGCTGCGGCGCCAGCGAGCGCGCAATGTCGATATGTCGGAAGTCACGTCGAGGGTGGGGCCGAGAGTCTGGTCGGTTGTCATGCAATCAAGAGAGGAATAAACTTCGGTCAGCTGCCATTATCTCCCATCCCGCATGCGCGATGATGTACATTCCATTCACCATAGCAGCGGTTTCAACTTTTGCATGCCCAACCTCTCCGACCCGACACTTACACTCCAGACCCAGGCCCTCGACGCGCTGCTCGCGCTGCAACACCTGATCGACGATTACACGCCGCTGCATGAAGACCGTGTCGCGACCCTCGCACTGCAGATCGGCCGCCGCCTGCAATTGGATGCGCCGCGCCTGGAAGCGCTGCACATGGCCGCGCGCGTGCACGACATCGGCAAAGTCGACATCCCGCTGGAAATTCTCAACAAGCCCGGCAAGCTCAGCGATGCCGAATTCACCGTGATCCAGACGCACGCACAGACCAGCTACGATGTGCTCAGCCGCATTTCGTTCACGCTGCCGGTGGCCGACATCGTCCATGCGCATCATGAATACCTGGACGGCTCGGGTTATCCGCGCGGCCTGCGTGGCGACGACATCCTGCTGGAGTCGCGCATCCTCACCGTCGCCGACATCGTGGAGTCGATGTCCGAAGACCGCCCCTATCGCAAGAGCCTCGGCATGCCCGCCGCGCTTGAAGAAATCAGCCGCCTGCGCGGCATCCGGCTCGACCCGGACGCGGTCGACGCCTGCCTGCAGGTCTGCGGCAACGCGCCCTGACAAGTTCCGCTACACTCTTGGCATTGCCGCGACAGTACGGACGCGCGGCGCCATAACAATCAGGCAGCGCCTCACCGGTAGCCGCCGATATCCAAGAGACAATCTCATGCCAGAACCGATCGCCGCCACACAGCGGGATTTCATCGTGCGCCATCCATTGCTGACCGCCCTCGCCCTGTCGCTGGGCACCGCCATCGCACTCGGCGTGGCGCGTTTCTCCTACGCGCTGCTGTTGTCGCCGATGCGCGCCGACCTCGGCTGGCCCTACCTGATCGCCGGCGGCATGAATACCGGCAACGCGCTCGGCTACCTGCTAGGCGCGCTCGTCACGCCGCCGCTGATGCGTCGCTTCGGCACCCACAAGTTGCTCATCGGCGGGGCGCTGGCGACGGCCTTTTTCATCATCCTGTCGGGATTGTTCACCGATACCGCGACGCTGCTGGCGCTGCGTATCGTGACCGGCGCGGTGAGCGCCTTCATCTTTATCTCCGGCGGTATCCTGATCAGCCGACTGGCGGCGCTGCATCCGCAACGCGCAGGATTTCTGCTGGGCCTGTTCTACGGCGGCAGCGGTATCGGCATTGTCGCCTCGGCCTGGCTGGTGCCGGCCACCATGGCCGCCGCCACGGCGCACGGCGTGGCTCATAGCTGGCAGTGGGCATGGCTGGCGATGGGACTGCTGAGCCTGGTGGCGACCGCTTTCATGGCGCCGCCGGCGCTGCGCATTCCGGCGTTGCCGCCGCAGGCGCATGGCGCAGGACACTTCCGCATGCGCACGCTGAGCTTCGGCCTGACCGGCTATTTCATGTTCGGCCTTGGCTACATCGGCTACATGACGTTCGTGATTGCGCTGCTCAAGGAACAAGGCATGGCGGCGCCGATGATCACGCTGTTCTACACCCTGCTGGGTCTGGCAGTGATGGCGTCGTCGCGGCTGTGGGCCGGCATGCTGGACAAGTTCAAGGGCGGCGAATCGCTGGCCATCCTCAACGCGCTACTGAGCGTGGCGACGCTGCTGCCGGCGGTGACGGCAGCGCCCGTCGCGGTATTCATTTCGGGCTTGCTGTTCGGCGGCGTGTTCCTGTCGGCGGTGGCGTCGACCACCGCGCTGGTGCGCCACAACCTGCCGCCGGCCAGCTGGTCGCTCGGCATCAGCGCCTTCACGATTGTGTTCGCGGCGGGCCAGATCGTCGGCCCGAGCATCGTCGGCTGGATCGCCGACCGCAGCGGAGGGCTGCAGCAGGGCTTGCTGTTTTCGGCGCTGTCGCTGCTGGTCGGCGCGCTGCTGGCATGGCGCCAGCGACCGCTGCACCTGCTTCAGAATTAAGCACCCAGTTTCACACTGACAGTGGGGAAAACTATCTCCACCTGGCTTGCCTTGCCCAGCATGTCGGTCAGGAAGTTCAGGCCGACGTGGGTGATGATCTCGACAATGTCGGCATCGCTGTAACCGGCGCTGCGCACCTCGACCAGGTCCAGCGCGCCGATCTTTCCCTTCTTCTCCAGCAGGCTGCGCGCAAACTTCACGGCGGCTACCACCTGCGGGTCTTCTCGCGCGACGGTTCTTTGCGCCGAGGCAATGCGTGCACGCACCGGCGTAGCCAGCGTGCCGCCGTCGGTAATGCCATGCAGGCCGAGGAAAGCGCGCAACGCCGCCGGCGAGTTGGCGAAGACCTTCAGAAAATCCGGCACCATGCCGAGCTGATCCTCGATGGCGGCCAGCAAGGCGGCCTGTTCCGGACTGGCGTCGGCGGTGTCGACGAGTTTGATGCGTGCCATGCGGGCGGCCTTGACGATGGTGGAGATGCGAGAAGTGTCCCCGATCTCGGGCATAATCCGAATACCCTGAAATCACAATTAGCCATTACAAAAACAGGAACAATATGGACCGACTCGAGTCGATGGCGATTTTCCTGGCGGTGGTCGATGAAGGCGGATTCGCCGCCGCCGCGCGCAAGATGAAGATCTCGCCCCCCGTCGTCACGCGCGCCGTGAGCGACCTGGAAGCAGCCATCGGCGTGCGCTTGCTGACCCGCACCACGCGCATCGTGCGCGTCACCGACGTCGGCGTGCGCTACGCCGAGGATTGTCGCCGCGTGCTGGCCGACGTCACCGAAATGGAAGACCTGGCCGCCGGCGCCCACGGCGCGGTACGCGGCCGGCTGGTGGTCACGGCATCGGCCATGTTCGGCCGCATGTACGTCACGCCGATCGTGATGGAATATCTGCGGCGCTATCCCGAAGCCGAAGTCGAATGCCGTTTCGCCGACCGCATCATTAATCTGATGGACGAGGGCATTGATGTGGCGATCCGCATCGGCCAGTTGGCCGACTCCAGCTATCAGGCGATCCCTGTCGGCACGGTGCGACGTGTTGTCTGCGCCTCGCCTTCCTATCTTGCCGAACACGGCACGCCGCAGACGCCGGACGAGCTCCGGCAGCACGTGATCGTCTCCTCCAACGGCATCTCGACCTCGCCGGACTGGCGTTTCACCAAGGGCGATGCGACCACCATCGTGCGCATTCAGCCGCGCATGACGGTCATGTCAAATGATGAGGCCATCATCGCCGCGCTCGACGGCTTCGGCATTACGCGCGTGCTGTCCTACATGGTGGCGGCGCCGCTCTCGGACGGCCGGCTGGTGGAAGTCTTGCGCGGCCATGAAACGCCGACGCTGCCGGTGCATGTGGTGCACCATGAAGGCCGCCACGCCGCGCGCAAGGTGCGCGCCTT
Source organism: Herbaspirillum sp. NPDC101397 (assembly GCF_044767325.1). Classification (NCBI taxonomy): domain Bacteria; kingdom Pseudomonadati; phylum Pseudomonadota; class Betaproteobacteria; order Burkholderiales; family Oxalobacteraceae; genus Herbaspirillum; species Herbaspirillum sp. NPDC101397. The sequence continues at coordinate 56,070 of NZ_JBIWNS010000010.1, read as the reverse complement.
CCTTGACCTTGCTGTCGGGGAACTGCGCGGAGAGCGACCAGGCGTGGATTGAGCGGCTAGGGAGAGGGATTATTCTCGAAACGGGAATAGTCCATTGTCCCGGGCGGCGATTCTCATCATCTGCGTTATCAGCAACACTGGTGACTCCTACAACACACCACCTGGAGCTGCCATGAAACTTTACTACCATCCCCTGTCCGGCCATTCGCACCGTGCCCGCCTGTTCCTCTCGTTGCTGGGCGCGCAACATGAACTGGTGCTGGTCGACCTGAAAAAGGGCGAGCAAAAATCGCCTGAACTGCTCAAGCTGAACCGCTTCGGCCAAGTCCCCGTATTGCAAGATGGCGACACCGTCGTCAGCGATTCCAACGCCATCCTGATCTACCTGGCCAAGTCGTTCGGACGCACCGACTGGCTGCCGGAAAACCCAGCCACCGCAGCCGCCGTGCAACGCTGGTTGTCGGTCGCCGCCGGTGAAATCGCCCGCGGTCCGGCTGCCGCCCGCCTGGTCACCGTGTTCGGCGCACCGATCGATGCCGACGATGCCATCCGCCGCGCCCACGCCATCCTGACTCTGGTCGAGCAAGAACTGGCTACACGCACATGGCTGGCGGCGGACCAGGCCACCATCGCCGATATCGCGCTCTACTCTTATATCTCCAGCGCACCCGAAGGCAATGTCGACCTGAGCGCCTATCCGCACACCCGCCAATGGCTGGCGCGGATCGAAGCGCTGCCGGGCTTCGTCGCATTCCAGAAAACCGCCGTCGGCCTGGCCGCTTAACCCATAAGGCATAAGGAGCGCCATCATGACTTCGACACAACCGACGCCCACAGCATCGCCCCCGCCGTCCGCCTCTCCGTGGCATGAGGGCGAGCTAACCATGCAGCGCAGCGTCGGTGTCGTCGAACGCATGGTCGGCCCCGGCCGCAACCAGATGGGGCGGACCTGGATGCCCGACCAGCATCGCGAGTTCTATGCGCAGTTGCCGTTCGTGATCCTCGGCGCCGTCGATACCGAAGGTGAAGTGTGGGCCACCTTGCGCGCCGGCCGGCCAGGCTTCATGCACGCCGACGTCGCAGAGAAACTCACCCTCGAACTGGCGCGCGATCCGCGCGATCCTGCCGACGCCGGCATGGAAGACGGCGACGGCATCGGCATGCTCGGCATCGAACTGCATACGCGCCGCCGCAACCGCATGAACGGCCTGGTCAGCCGGCAGTCGGACGAACGTTTCAATATCGACGTGACCCAGGCCTACGGCAACTGCCCGCAATATATCCAGTTGCGTCAATATGAATTTACCGATGCGCCGCCCGGACCGGTGAGCAAGCTGTCGGCGCTGGATGCCGACGCCGCTGCCATGATCCGCGCAGCCGATTCGTTTTACGTCGCTTCGTATGTGGTGCGCGACGGCAAGAAACAGGTTGATGCCTCGCATCGCGGCGGCAAACCGGGCTTCGTGCGCATCGACGACGACGGCGTGCTGACGATTCCGGATTTCTCCGGCAATCTGTTCTTCAACACGCTGGGGAATTTTTTAGTGAATCCACGCGCCGGTCTGGTGTTTGTCGATTTCCGCAACGGCGATCTGCTGCAACTGAGCGGACGCGCCGAGGTCATCCTCAATGCGCCCGAAGTGGCTGCCTTCATGGGTGCGGAGCGCATGTGGCGCTTCACGCCGCAACAGATCGTGCGCCGCCCCGCCGCGCTGCCGCTGCGTTGGATCGACGTTGCTGCCGGAGCGTCGCCTAACGCACTGATCACCGGGAGCTGGGAAGACGCCGCCGCACGGCTGAAGGCGGCAGAACTGGCCACGCAATGGCGGCCGTTCCGCGTCAGCAAGATCGTCGACGAGACTGCGGCCATCCGCTCGTTTCATCTGCAGCCGAACGACGGCGCCGGCATGCCGGGCGTCTTGGCCGGACAGCATGTCTCGGTGCGGCTGCCGCTTGCCGGAGGTGACACCCAGATCCGTCAATACACCTTGTCGAGCGCGCCCTCGGATGCGTTCCTGCGCATCAGCGTCAAGCGCCAGGGATTGTTCTCCGAGCACCTGCATGCGGCGATCAAGGTCGGCGACATCATCGAAGCGCGTGCACCAGCCGGCAATTTCGTCATCGATGCGTCGGCGCGCCGTCCCGCCGTGTTGCTGGCGGCAGGCGTCGGCGTCACGCCGATGCTGGCAATGCTGCGCCACCTGATCCACGAAGGCATGCGCAAGCGTTACCAGCGGCCGGTGTGGCTGTTCCAGTCGGCGCGCAGCAAGGCCGAGCTGGCCTTCGGCGAAGAGATCGCGGCGCTGGTCAATGCCGGCAAGGGCGAGGCGCGTCATGTGCGTGTGGTGAGCCAGGCCGACGACGGGAGCGCGGCTGCGGGGCGTATCGATATCGCCTTGCTCAAGCAGACGCTGCCTTTTGACGACTATGATTTTTATCTGTGCGGACCGGCGTCATTCATGCAGCAAATGTATGACGGCTTGCGCGCCCTGAACGTGACCGATGCGCGCATCCATGCGGAAGCGTTCGGCCCTTCCGGGCTGCAACGCCAGGTCGACGAACAAGCAATACAAGTTCCGTTGAAACCAGCTGCGACCGACGCGGTGCCGGTGCTGTTCATGCGTTCGGCCAAGGAGGCGCGCTGGACCGCCGAGAGCGGTTCGCTGCTGGAGCTGGCCGAACAACGCGGCTTGAATCCCGAATCAAGCTGCCGCGACGGCCGTTGCGGCACCTGCCGCACACGTGTGCTGCAAGGAGAAGTGACTTATGCGAAGACGCCTGAGTTTGCCGTGGCGGAAGATGAAGCGTTGATCTGCTGCGCGCTGCCGGCGGAAGGTTGTGCGACGCTGCACCTCGAGCTGTAATCCGCCCGAAATGCAGCGCCGCGATCCATGCGTCAAGCCAGATGCTTGCGCAGCGAATCGGTCAGCGCGCCGCAGGCTTCATCAGTGCCGACCGTGATGCGCAGGAACTGATTGATGCGTGCGCTGGTGAAGTGACGCACGATGATGCCGTCGCCGCGCAGCTTGGCGGCAAGGCCGGCGGCGTCATGTTGCGGATGGCGCGCGAAGACGAAATTGGCAGCCGACGGCAGCACCTCGAAACCAAGCGCCGTCAGTTCGCCCACCAGCTTGCCGCGGCTGGCAATGACGGCGTTGCGGGTGCTGTCGAAATGCGCGTCGTCTTCCATCGCGGCCGTCGCGCCGGCAATCGCGATGCGATCCAGCGGATAGGAATTGAAGCTGTTCTTGACGCGTTCCAGGGCACTGATCAGGTCGGCGTGCCCGACCGCAAAACCGACCCGCAGGCCGGCCAGCGAACGCGACTTCGACAGCGTTTGCACCACCAGCAGATTCGGATGCTGCGCCACCAGGTCGATGGCGCTGTCGCCGCCGAAATCGATATACGCCTCATCGACAATCACCACGCGGTCCGGATTGCCGGCCAGCAGACGTGCGACTTCGTCGAGCGCCAACAGGCAACCGGTCGGCGCGTTCGGATTCGGGAAGATGATGCCGCCGATGGCGTCGCCCTGGCCGAGATAATCGTCGACGCGGATCGTGAAATCCCCGGCCAGCGGCACTGCCCGATAATCCACCTCATACAGGCTGGCGTAAGTCGGATAAAAGCTGTAGGTGATGTCCGGGAACAGGATCGGCGCGCCATGCTTGAGCAACGCCTGGAAGGCATGCGCCAGCACTTCATCGGAACCGTTGCCGACGAACACCTGCGCCGGCGACAGACCGTGGCGCTTGGCGATGGCCAGCTTGAGCGGTTCGGCATCCGGATTCGGATACAGGCGCAGATTGTCGCCGATTTCCTGCGCCATCGCGGCGATCGCCTTGGGCGACGGACCGTAGGGATTCTCGTTGGTGTTGAGCTTGACCAGCTTGCTGATCTTGGGCTGCTCACCGGGGGTGTAAGGCGTCAGGCGGCTGACGATGGGGCTCCAGAATTTGCTCATGGGAATGGTTTTCGCGCTGGTTCTGCAATAAAACAGCAATGGTAACAAACCCGGACGCGGCACGCGTCAACTGGGAAGGCTGCTGGCGCATTAAGGGCATGCGCAAGGAGGGTTGCGCGACGTGCCTGGGAGCAACTGCGCATTCAAAAAATGCGATGCCGGGCTCGACATAACAATTCGATAACAATCGATAACGATACCGAAGGAAGCACCTGCATGGCCACAGAATACGAAGTCCCAAGCCCGCACGAACATCACCTGGAACACGTCGCCGAACATAATCACGGCAGCGGCGACAACTTCGCCGGCAAGATCGCCGTCATGACCGCCATCATGGCGACCGTGGGCGCGTTGTTCAGCTACCAGGCCGGCTCCACCGAGAGCGCGGCCGCGATGAACAAGAACAACGCCGCCATCAAGAAGACAGAGGCCGCCAACCAGTGGAATTACTACCAGGCCAAATCCAGCCGCCAGAACCTGGCCGAGCTGGCGGCAACGATTCCCGGCGTGGATTCCGCCAAGTACAACGCCGCCGCGGAACGCTACAAGTCGGAGAAGGAAGACATCCGCAAGATCGCCGAAAAGCTGGAAGCGGAATCGAAGGAATGGGACGAGCTGTCGGAAGTCAAACTTCACCAGCATCACCGCTGGGCGCAGGCCATGACGGCGATCCAGATCGCCATCTCGCTGGCGGCGATCACCCTGCTCACGCGCAAGGACTGGCTCAAGAAGATTTCGTACACCGCAGCAGGCGCCAGCGTGATTCTGGGCTCGCTGGCGGCGATGCATATCTGAGCCACTGAAACGGCTCTGCTCTCGCTGCGCGGCGAGAGCAGGGCTCAGGTCTTTGCTTCGATGTGATACATGCCCCACGGGCATAACGCGAAGCGCGCGCTGATAGGCCTGTCCATGATCTCCGAAAAACTGTCGGCGTCATACACCGCCCACAAGGGGCCGAGGCCGCCCAACGGGATCGCCTTGCCGTCCAGATGCGTGGCGACGATGAAGCGATATTTGCGGATGTCGGCGGTCGCCACCTGCACGGCGTAGCCGTCGACGGCGCGCAGCAGCACATCGCTTGCCGCACCGGCGCCGGCGGATTTCAACACCTCGCTCAACAAGGGACCGCTCAGCACATGCTGCTTGTTGTCGTATTCCAGCGTGGGCTTGATGGTGGTTTGCGGCAAGGCGTTCAATGCCGCGAAGTCAAAGGTGTGCGCGCGGTTGAATTGCAGCTTCTGCTTGGCCATCATCTGGTCCAGCGCCGGATCGAGCGCGCCGCGATTGCCCGCGCCGATGGCGCCGGTCACCGTCAGCAACACCGGACCGATGTCATTGCTGCAAGCTGCATCGCGCTTTTTGCTTGCCGCCATGGCAACGCTGCTCATGCCGAACAAGCCGGTGACGAGGAACTGTCTTTTCTTCATTGCTGGCTCTCCTTTTTCCTTTGACGATGCGCAGCATGATGCACGATAAACGCCGGCGGGGGATATAAAAAAGCGGACCGGAGTCCGCTTTTTTCACTTATATCAGAGACCGTCTCAGGCCTGGTCCTTCGGCGGACGACCGCGCCAGTAGCCGGCCAGCATCGAACCCGACAGGTTGTGCCAAACCGAGAACAACGCGCCCGGCAATGCCGCCAGCGGCGTGAAGTACAGCTTGCCCAGCGCAGCCGCGAGGCCGGAGTTCTGCATGCCGACTTCGATGGCCAGCGTGCGGCAGATGGCTTCGTCGAAGCCGAGCAGACGACCACCCCAGTAACCGCCCAGCAGGCCGATGGCGTTGTGCAGGATGACGCCCACCAGCACCACCAGGCCGACTGAAGCAATACTTGCCTGGCTGCCGCCGACCACCGCTGCAATGATCAGCAGAATCGCCACCATCGACACCAGCGACAGGTAAGGTTCGATGCGGCGGATCAGCTTGCTTGCGAACAGATTCAGCACCAGGCCGACCACGATCGGCACCACCACGATCTGCACGATGCTCATCAGCATCGCGTGCGCGTCGAAGTGGATCGAGGCGTCGACATACAGTTCAGTCAGCAGCGGCGTGGCGAATACGCTCACCAGCGCCGACAGCGTGGAGATCGTCACCGACAGCGCGACATCGCCGCGCGACAGATAAATCATCACATTCGAGGCCGTGCCGCTGGCGACGCTGCCGACCAGCACCATGCCGGCGGTCAGGTCAGGCGGCATGCGCAACAGCTTGGCGATGACCCAGGCCGCCAGCGGCATGACCAGGTAATGCAGGATGATGCCGGCGGCCACCGGCGCCGGGCGTTTGACGATGCGTTTGAAATCGTCCAGCGTCAGGGTGACGCCCATGGTCAGCATGATCAGCGTCAGCAACAAGGTGACGTGAGGTCCGATAGGCGTGAACGTGGCGGGAGAAAAATAGGCGGCGGCGGACAGCAGCAGCGCCCAGAGAGGAAACAGGCGGGTAAGACTGGCAAGCATAATTGAGATCGATTCAGCGGAGTAGAGAGTTTGTTATTGGAAGTAGCTCCGCGGATGGCGCGCGAGTGGTGTACAAGGAAGCGGCGGATGCGAGGAATAAAAACCTGTCATGCGATCGCGCCGGCCTCGGCCGTGCGTCTTGTGGAAACACGAAGGCGACATTTTACCCGCGCGCGCAAATCCTTGCCGGCTGGCGCTTTGCAGGGCAGACACTGACGTATTGCTGACGCCGTTGCACACATGTCATGCGACGCATTTGAACATCACCACGCTCTTCGACGGCCATATGCCGATGACACCGTCGGAAGTTTCGGCGCCGGTCATCTGCATGCGCCTGCCGCGTTCCTTGCAATAGGCGTCGGCCTGGCGCACGCCGGCGGCCGCGCCCTCGGCGTTGCCCAGGCGCGATTGCGCGGTGACCATGTAGGTGTCGCGGTCAAGTTGCGTGACGACGCCGCCGGCGCAGCCGCTCAGGAGCACACACAGGATGGCGGCAGGCAGCAAGAGGCTGGAGCGATTCGGCAGAGGGAATGACAAGTTGCGCTCCGTGGCGATGAAGGTGCGCCAGACTATCCCGGAAATCCATGCCGTGCGCAGGTGTAAAGGCCGAATTTACCTTCCCCTGCACTTGCTTTACAAAATACGCGGCAGCCTCGTCTCAGCGTGTCGTGTTCGTCCTCTGCGCCATCCATTTCTGGTTCTGCGCTTCGTAGATGGTGTAGGACGGCGAACGCGGGTTGCCGCCGGCGTCAAACGCGATGGTGCCGGTCAATCCCTTGAAGCTGATCTCGTGCAAGGCGCTGGCGATCTTGCGCGGGTTGAGCGAATTGGCCTGGCGCACCGCGGCCATCAGTACATGGGCGGCATCGTAGGCGTACGGCGTCATGCTGTAGACCTGGAAATCGAAGCGCTGGTTGAAGTCGGCTTCGAACTTCTTCCAGCCCGGCATCTTGTTGAACGGAATGCCGGCTTCCTGTGCGACTGCGCCATTGGCCGCGACACCGGTGGAGATCAGGAACGACGAGCCGACGATGCCGTTCATCGAGGTCACCAGTCGCGCCTTGACGTCGAGGCGCAGCATGCTTTGCGCCAGCATGCTGGTCTGGGCCGAATAACCGCCGAAGAACACGGCGTCGACGTCCTGCTGTTTGACCCGCCGCAGGATCTCGCCGAAATCGATCAGTACGTCGCTGACCGAATCGCGGCTGACGACCACCGCGCCATGTTCGCGCGCCACTTCGGCGAATCGCGTGCTGACGCTGACGCCGAAGGCGGTGCCGTTGTCGACCACCGCGATGCGCTGGGCGTGCAGTTCCTTGACGACATATTCGCCCAGATAGATGCAGGCCTCGTCGTCGATGCCGACCATGCGGAAGGTAGTGCGGAACCCTTGCTCGGTATATCTGCGCAAGCTGGAGGTAGGCGAGATCTGCGGGATGTCGGCATCGGCCAGGATCTTCGAGGCCGCGATGCTGGTGTTGCTGTTGGTGCCGCCGATCACGCCGACCACGCCGGCCTGCACCAGCGCGTGCGCGACACGTTGCGTGCGCTCGGCATCGTTGCGGTCGTCCATGCGCAACAGGCGAAACTGTATGCGCTTGCCGTCCAACTTGAAAGGAATGCGATTGGCTTCGACGATCGCCAGCTCGGCGGCATTGGCGAGGCTCTTGCCGAAACTTTCCGACACGCCGCTCAGCGCGCCCACAAAGCCTATCGTCACGGTCTGGATTTCATCGCCGGCAACCGCCCCGGTGGAGTGCAACGCCAGCGACAACACGCAAAGCATCAGCATGCGTCGATATTTGAGGAAATGCATGTCACCTCCGTAGGAACTTTGTCTTAGCAAACGCTGTTCTTATACCTTACGCAGCGTTAGGACACGATCAAAAAAATACGAAAAGGCAGCATCATTGCATCGCGACGCCATCGTCACGGCCAAAACGACAATGCCCCGCATGGCGGGGCATTGTCACAGGGAAACCAATACGCGGTACGGTGAACGCGTCGCGATCGTTGCGTCGTCGCTTAGCGCGTCACCGGCTTGTAGCGGATACGCTTGGGCTTGGCGCCTTCTTCGCCCAGGCGCTTCTTCTTGTCGGCTTCATATTCCTGATAATTACCGTCGAAGAAGCTGACCTGCGAGTCGCCTTCAAACGAGATGATGTGCGTGGCGATACGATCGAGGAACCAGCGATCATGGCTGATGACCAGCACGGTGCCGGCGAATTCCAGCAAGGCGTCTTCCAGCGCGCGCAAGGTTTCCACGTCAAGGTCATTGGACGGTTCATCGAGCAGCAGGACGTTGCCGCCTTGCAGCAGCGTCTTGGCGAGATGCAGACGGCCGCGTTCGCCGCCGGACAGATTGCCGACGATCTTTTGCTGGTCGCCGCCCTTGAAGTTGAAGCGGCCCAGATACGCACGCGACGGCATTTCGAAACGACCGACCGTGAGGATGTCGGCGCCGCCGGCGACGTCTTCGAACACGGTCTTCTTGTTTTCCAGGTCTTCGCGCGACTGGTCGACCAGCGAGATGCGCACGGTAGGTCCGAGCACCAGTTCGCCGCTATCCGGCTGTTCGCGGCCCGCCAGCATGCGGAACAGTGTCGATTTACCGGCGCCGTTGGGGCCGATGATGCCGACGATGGCGCCCGCAGGAATCTTGAAGTTCAGGTTGTCGATCAGCAGGCGATCGCCATAGCCCTTGCTGACGCCCTTGAACTCGATGACTTCATTGCCCAGGCGCTCGGCCACGGGGATGAAGATTTCCGAGGTCTCGTTGCGTTTCTGGTATTCGTGTTCGGAGAGTTCATTGAAGCGCGACAGACGCGCCTTGCTCTTGGCCTGGCGACCCTTGGGGTTCTGGCGCACCCATTCGAGTTCCTTGGCGATGGTTTTCTGGCGCGCAGATTCAGTGGCCTCTTCCTGCTTCAGGCGCGCTTCCTTCTGCTCCAGCCAGGACGAGTAATTGCCCTTCCATGGAATGCCGTGGCCGCGATCCAGCTCCAGGATCCATTCGGCGGCGTTGTCGAGGAAGTAGCGATCATGGGTGATCGCCACGACGGTGCCGGGGAAGCGCAGCAGGAACTGCTCCAGCCAGTCCACCGATTCGGCGTCCAGATGGTTGGTCGGTTCGTCGAGCAGCAGCATGTCGGGCTTGGACAGCAGCAGCTTGCACAATGCCACGCGGCGCTTTTCACCACCGGACAGCACGGCGATCTTGGCGTCCCATGGCGGCAGGCGCAGCGCGTCGGCGGCCATTTCCAGCTGCTGGTTCAGGCTGTTGCCGTCGGAGGCGGAGATGATCGCTTCCAGGCGCGCCTGCTCGGTAGCGAGCGCGTCGAAGTCGGCGTCTTCTTCCGCGTAGGCGGCGTAGACGGCGTCGAGCTTGGCTTGCGCTTCGAACACTTCACCGAGCGCGCTCTCGACTTCCTGGCGCACGTTCTTTTCCGGATCGAGCTGCGGCTCCTGCGGCAGGTAGCCGATGTTCAGGTTGGGCGCCGGCGTCGCTTCGCCTTCGATTTCCTTGTCGATGCCGGCCATGATCTTGAGCAGCGTCGATTTGCCGGAACCGTTCAGGCCGAGCACGCCGATCTTGGCGCCGGGGAAGAAGGACAGCGAAATGTCTTTCAGGATCTGACGCTTCGGCGGCACGATCTTGCCGACGCGGTTCATAGTGAATACGTATTGAGCCATGTTTGGATGCCAATAATGAGGATAAAAATGAGGGTAAGACTACTTGCCGGATTCCGTGATCAGGCGCTGAGCGCGCGGCCCTTGGCGGACCACAGGCGCCACAATCCTTCCACGGAGTATACAGCCAGCGCGGCCCAAATCACCACGAAACCTGTCAGGCGCGGCCCGTCGAACGGTTCGTCATAGATGAAAACCCCGGTCAACAGCTGCATCGTGGGCGAAATATACTGCAGCAATCCCAACAAGGACAAGGGAATCCGGCGCGCTGCACGGGCGAACAGCAGCAGCGGAATCGCCGTCACCGGCCCCGACAGCGCCAGCAGGATCTGCGAGGTCGGCGAGGCCTGCAGGAAGCCGTTGTTGCCGTGCACCGCAGTGACCGCCAGGATCGTCAGCACCAGCGGCGCCAACAGGATGGTCTCCAGCGCCAGGCCTTCCAGCGCACCGAGATGGGCGATCTTGCGCAGCAGACCGTAGATGCCGAAGGTGGCGGCGATGACCAGCCCGATCCACGGCAGCGCGCCATTGATCCAGGTCAGCCACAACACCGCGCCGAGCGCCATGAAGACCGACAACCATTGCAAGGGACGCAATTTTTCCTTGAGGATCACATAGCCCAGCAGCACGCTGATCAGCGGACTCATGAAGTAACCGAGGCTGGCGTCGACGATGCGGCCGCTGTTGACCGCCCACACGTACAGCACCCAGTTGCCCGACAACAGCAGCGCGCTGATCAGGAAACCAAGCAGCACGCGTGGCTTGCGCGCCACTTCGCCGAGCCAGGCCCACTGGCGCTTCCAGGTCAGCACGGCGACCAGGAAAAGCAAGGACCAGAAGATGCGCTGCACCACGATGTCGAACGACGAGACGTCCTGCAGCAGCTTGAAGTACAGCGGGAACAATCCCCACAGGAGGAAACAGCTTATCGCGTAAAACATGGCGACCTAAAGGAAGGAAAGTGGAATCGCAAAAATGGAAGCGCCGCGAAAACTCGGTAAAGTTTCGCGGCAGGACGCCATTATTGCAGGATTCTTCTTTTCCGACCGGCAACGCCGAAGTTCAGATGCGTGAGGATTACAGCGTGACGACGAAGCGGCCCTTGATCCGCGCAATCTCGCAATCGACTTCCGCCGCGCGGCGTTCGATCACGAACACGTCGGCGCCGCCGATGGTGATCATCGGGTGATGCCAGACGCCGCGCCGCAGCGTGACGCCCTGGCCCGGTTCGACGATGAAAGCCTGGATGGCGTCTTCATCGGGCGAGTCGTCGCCCTGCGTCACCACCACCAGCACCCGCCCCTGCGCCATCGGCACGAAGCTCTGGCTGCCCAGCAGGTGCCGCTCGAACATGGTCAGCGCATAGGGCGCCACATGCGTGCCGTCCTGCGTGCGGAAGATCGCCACGCAGGCCTCGCCGCCCTGCTCGTTCACATCCAGCTGCGTCAGGTCGTCGAAGCGTTGCGCGGTGCCTTCGTTGATCGGCGAGCTGTTGCCGTTCCGCGCAGGCACGATGACGTCGCCGAAGGGCGCGAACGCCGCCGGCGTCAACGCCTGTGCCGTGATGAACCGATGCGACGGTGACGATTCAGGCGAGCTCATCGATGAGCTTTCTCGACAGGCGGATCAATGCCTGGTCGCTGCCTTGCGGGCCGATGATGGAGAAGCCGAACGGCGCGCCGTCCAGTGTCATCAGCGGCAGCGAAATCTGCGGACAACCGGACAGGCCCGCCAGACACAGCATGCGCACGGCCTGGTTGCGATAGTCCTCCAATACCTCTTCGGAATCACTCAGCAGCGGCGCGATGTCCGGCATGCTCGGCAAAACGATTACGCGGTCGTTGCCGAGCAGGCGCAGGAAGTCTTCCGTGAAGCGCTGACGCACGTTGCTGTGCTCTTCGATCTGCTGCGGCGTGATCCGGCTCGACCAGGAAAAACGCTCGGCGACGCCGGGGCCGAGTTGCAGGCCATGGCGGGTGATGGCGTCGCCGTGGTTCTGCCACGCTTCGTATCCCTGGATGTGACGGAACGCCCAGTACAGGGCGTCGAACGACGGCGTCGCGGTCTTGACCGGCAGCGGCGTGCCGATCAGACCGGACAGGCGCTCCAGCGTCTGCATGAACACGTCCTGCACGCGCGGCTCCAGCAAGGCCAGCACGTCGGCCGCCACCAGCACCTGCGGCATCGCCGGTGCGCCGTCGGGCAACAGGCAGGTGTCGTCGCGCAGCAGCACTTCGCCGACGCGCGCGAAGCTGTCGATATCGCGCGCGAACCAGCCGCAGGTGTCGAACGACGGCGCCAGGTCCATGCAGCCCTTGAGGCTCACGCGCGCATGCGTCGGACGCAGGCCGATCAGCCCGCAGTGGCTGGCGGGAGCACGTACGGAACCGCCGGTATCGGTACCGAGTGCAACATCCGCCAGCCCATTGGACACCGCAGAGGCCGACCCCGAACTGGAGCCGCCTGGAATCCGGTCGGGCGCGCCGCCGTTGCGCGGCGTGCCAAAGTGGGCGTTCTTGCCGTTCATCGAAAACGCCAGCTCGTCGGTGTAGGTCTTGCCGACGAAGGTGGCGCCGGCCTGCGCCAGCGCCACCACCGACGGCGCCGACGCGGTCTTGACGCCAGACAGCGCCAGCATGTGCGGATTGCCGCAGCCGGTCGGATAGCCGGCGACGTCGAAGATGTCTTTCACCGCAAAGCGCAGGCCCGACAGCGGGCCCGATGAAATCGCCGTCAACGTCGGCGCAGGATAGGGAACGAAACAATGTGCTGCAGAGCTTGCTGGCGCGTCGACTGGCATGGATGGTTCTTTCGGACGGGAAGAGGAAGTATCGATCTGATCGTTCATGGCGAGGGATGGTTCAAAGCGCCGCTGCGGCGATCGGATTGATCAAAGGAATCTGATGCACGCGCAGGCAACTGACAACATGCCCCGGCGACAACACCTCGTCACGCGGTTGCACACTGCTGCATTCGGCAACGGCGTATTTGCAGCGTTCGGCAAATGCGCAGCCGGCCGGCAGGTTGCTCAGGTCCGGCGGCGCGCCGCCGATGGTTTCCAGGCGCTGGCCTTTTTGCATGGCGCCGTGGCTGCGGCTCTTGAGCAGCGACAAGGTATAGGGATGGCGCGGGCGCGTCAGCAACTCGGCCGCGGGGCCTTGCTCGATGATCTTGCCGGCATACATGACGGCGATGCGATCGGCCACTTCCGCCGCCGCGCCGATGTCGTGCGTGACGAAGACGATGGACAGGCCGAGTTCCTTTTGCAGGTCGCGCAGCAACAGCAGGATCTGGATCTGCACGGTGGCGTCGAGCGCCGTGGTCGGCTCATCGGCCAGCAGGACTTTGGGCGAGCACGACAAGGCCAGCGCAATCATTGCACGCTGGCGCATGCCGCCGGACATCTCGTGTGGATACGCATCGAGGCGGCGCTCGGGGCTCGGGATGCGGACTTTCTCGAACAGGCTCAGCGCCTGCTTGTGCGCCTCGGCTTTCGACACTTTCTTGTGGCGGCGAATCGCTTCGATGATCTGCGCGCCGACGGTGTAGACCGGATCGAGTGCCAGCAGCGGTTCCTGAAAAATCATCGCGACCGTGTCGCCGCGCAGCGCCGCCAGCTCGCGCTGCGACATCTTCAGCACGTCCTTGCCGTCGACTTCAAGGCCGCCGCTGATGCGCGTCGAACGTTCAGAATGGAGACGCATGATGGAGCGCAAGGTGACGCTCTTGCCTGAGCCGGACTCGCCGATGAGGGCCACCACTTCGCCCTGGCCGACGGTGAGATTGACGCCGTTGACGGCGCGTATCAGTTTCTTCGGCGCGAAGAACTGCACCTGCAGATCGCGCAAGGTAATCATGTCATGCATGGCTGGCCTCGCTGGAAGCATGGTCAAACAGAGATGCGGTATCGGCTTCGTAACGCAGGCAAGCGACGCCGTGACCCGTATCATCGCTGGAGAACGTCGGCGCGCGCTGGCTGCACACCGGCTGGGCATAGGCGCAGCGCGTATGGAAACGGCAACCGCTCGGCGGGTTGATCGGATTGGGCGGATCGCCGGCCAGCGGCGCTTCCATCGTACGTTGCAAGGGATCCATGCTGGGCATCGATTTCAACAGGGCGCGCGTGTAGGGATGCTTGGGCTGATCGAACACCTGGTCGGACGAACCGATCTCCACCACCTGGCCGAGATACATTACCAGCACACGGTCGGAGATGAAGCGCACCACATTGAGGTCGTGGCTGATGAACAGATACGTCAGGCCGAACTCCTGCTTGAGGTCGAGCAACAGATTGAGCACCTGCGCCTCGACCGACTTGTCGAGCGCCGAGACTGCTTCGTCGAGTATCACCAGGCGCGGCTCCAATGCCAGGGCGCGCGCGATATTGACGCGCTGGCGCTGGCCGCCGGACAGCTCGTGCGGATAGCGGCCGGCGAAACGTTCCGGCGCCAAACCCACGCGCGCCAGCAGGTCGCGTGCACGCGTGATCGCTTCGCGCGGCGGCAGGCCGTGCACAGTGGGAGCAAAAGCGATGGAATCCTCAATCGTCATACGCGGATTGAGCGAGGAGTAACTGTCCTGGAACACCATCTGCGTCTGCCGGCGGAATTGCCGCAGCGGCAGGGCGCGCGAACCGACCGTTTCACCATCGAACACCAGCTCGCCGCTGTCCTGATTGATCAGCTGCATCAGCACGCGCGCGGTGGTCGACTTGCCGCAACCGGATTCACCGACCACGCCCAGCGTCTCGCCCTTGAGGATGTCGAAGTTGACGCCATCCACCGCGCGCACCGCACTGCGTGGTGAAGCAAACGGCAAGCCCTTGCCCTTGAGCGGAAAATGCTTGAGCAGATCGCGCACCTGCAGCAGAGGCTGGCGCGGTCCGCCGATGTCGCGTTCGTCTGTCATTGCTTGACCTCCATCGCCGAACGCAAACCGTCGGACAACATGTTGAACGAAATCGATGTGATGAAAATGAATGCGCCAGGCAACGCCGCCACCCAAGGCTGGGTATAGATCGCCGTGCGCAGCGTGTTGAGCATCAGGCCCCACTCCGGCTCCGGCGGCTTGACGCCGAGACCAAGGAAGGACAAGCCCGAGGCCAGGATCATCGACACCGAAATCAGACTGGTCGAGTACACGAAAATCGGCCCGAGCACATTGCCCAATACGTGGGCGCGCACGATGGTGAAGGCACTTGCCCCCGACGCCCGCGCCGCGTCGACGTAGTCACTGCGGCGCACTTGCGTGGTGACGCTTTCGGCAATGCGCGCGATCTGCGGAATGAAGACGATCGTCAGCGAGGTCAGCGCATTGACGATGCCGGCGCCGAGTGCACCGGACAGCGCAATCGCCAGCAGCACCGACGGGAACGCATACAGCACGTCGATGGTGCGCATGATGGCGGTGTTGGTGAAGCCGCCGGCATAACCGGCGAGGATGCCGATGCCGCTGCCGATGACGAACGCCATCAGCACCGGCGTGATGCCCATGAACAGCGACAGGCGTCCGCCCAGCATCAGGCGCGACAACAGATCGCGGCCCAGTTCGTCGGTGCCGAATACATGGCCGGGTGTGCCGATGGGTTTCAGGCGCGTGAACATCGACGTGGCGAAGGGATCGGCCGGCATGATCCAAGGCGCGAACACGGCGATGCCGATCAGCGCCAGCAGGATGACGGCGGCGGTCATCGCCAGCGGATTGCGCACGATGCGCGCGGCGACGTTGGCCCAGTGGCCGCGCGAACGCTTGTATGCCGGCGGGTTGATGGCGGAAGTTGCGGGAATTGCAGCAGTTGCTTGCAGGGTCGACATGGTCATGCCCTTTCTATGCGTGGGTCGAACACGGTTTGCAAAATGTCGACCAGCAGGTTTAGCGACACGAAAAACAAGGCCAGCACCAGGATCGTGCCTTGCAGCAGCGGCAGGTCGCGCTGGAAGATCGCCTGGTTCAGCAGGAAGCCGGTGCCGGGCCAG
This sequence comes from Herbaspirillum sp. NPDC101397, assembly GCF_044767325.1. Classification (NCBI taxonomy): domain Bacteria; kingdom Pseudomonadati; phylum Pseudomonadota; class Betaproteobacteria; order Burkholderiales; family Oxalobacteraceae; genus Herbaspirillum; species Herbaspirillum sp. NPDC101397. The sequence continues at coordinate 39,979 of NZ_JBIWNS010000010.1, read as the reverse complement.
GAGAACACGGTTTCAATCAGGATCGAGCCGCCCAGCAGGTAGCCGAGCTGCAGGCCCATCACCGCCATCGCGGTTGGTGCGCAGTTCTTGACCACGTGGCGGAACACGCCGAACTCACCGAGGCCGCGCGCCTTGAGGCCGATCACGAATTCCTGCGACAGGATGTCGGCTACCAGCGCGCGCACCGTGCGTGCAATGATGCCCATCGGGATGAAGGACATCGTCACGGCCGGCATGATCAGGTATTTGACGTGCTCGAAGTCCCAGATCCATGCCGCCGATCCATCCGGCCCAGCGCCGGTGGCCGGCAGCCACATCAATTGCGACGAGAAGATGATGACCAGCACCATGCCGAGCCAGTAGTGCGGCACGCTGACGCCGACCACGGAAATGAAGGAGGCGATCTTGTCGACCCAGGAGTTGCGGAAATAGCCGGCGACAAAGCCGAATAGCGAGCCGAAGAAGAAACCGATCAGCGTCGCTAACGCGGCGATCATGAAAGTGTTGCCGACCGCCTTGAAGACTTCTTGCGCGACCGGACGTCCGGTGGCGATGGAGCTGCCGAGGTCGCCGTGCATGGCGCGCCAGACCCAGCTGAAAAATTGTTCGGGATAACTGCGATTGAAACCGTAGAGCTCCATCAGCTGCTTCTGCAGATCGACGGACGCATCCGGCGGCAGGATCGCCACCAGCGGATCGCCCGGTGCGATATGGACCAGCATGAAGCACAGGAACGCGACGCCCAGCATGATGGGCAAGGCATACAGTACGCGGCGGATCAGATAGGAAATCATGGGCGGTCTTCGGTAAGTATTGCGCTGCTTCTCTTGCTTGCGTCCGGCGCTGCCCTCGCAGTACCGGACGCAATGTTCATTGCATCAGTTCAACCTGCTCAGTCCATCGTCATCGTGGCGATGTCGATGAACCAGCTTTGCGGCTGCACTACGCCCTTGACCTTGGCCGAAATGGCGCGCGGACCGGTGTCGTGCGCCACCCAGACGAACGGCGCTTCATCGACGATCTTGGCGTGCAATTGGGCCAGCAAGGCGTCGCGCTGTTTGGCGTCGAAGGTGGTGCGCGCCTTGGCGATGATGGCGTCGACTTCAGGGTTGCTGTAGAAACCCCAGTTGTTCGACACCGGCGGCGCCGCCTTGCTGCTGACGAAGCGCACCATCGCGAAGAACGGATCCATCGCCGCGAAGCTGATGTTGACCGCGTCCGAGCCATGCGCACTCGGATCCTTGGCGCCGATGCGCCAGTTGGTGTACAGCGTGTTCCACTCGATCACGTCGAACTGCACGTCGATGAAGCAGGCCTTCAGGTTCTGCTGCATGAATTCATTCATCGGCAGCGGTTGCATCTGGCCGGAACCGGACGCCGAAATCTGCACCTTCACCTTGAGCGGCTTGGCGGCCGAATAGCCGGCTTCGGTCATCAGCTTGCGCGCGCCGTCCGGGTCGTACTTGATGTGGAAGCTCGGGTTGCCGCGCCATGGATGGCCCGGCTCGACGGTGCCGGTGGCTTCGCCCATGAGGCCGCCCAGCAACTGCTTCATTGCAGGACGATTCACGCACAGGTTGGCGGCGTAGCGCACGCGCTTGTCGAGCCACGGCGAACCTGGCACGAAGGACAACTGCCACGGCCACACGTGCGGCTGCGGGTTGGAGTAAATCTTGAAACCGCGCGCTTTGATGGTGTCGAGCGCATCAGGCGCCGGCGCTTCGATCCAGTCGACCTGGCCGGACAGCAAGGCGGCGGTGCGCGAGTTGGCTTCCGGCAGCGGCAGCATCACGACCTTGTCGATTTGCGGACGGCGCTTGGCATCCCAGTATTCCGGATTCTTGGCCAGCTCGAGACGCTCGCGCGGCACGAACTTGGTCATCTTGAACGGGCCTGTGCCGGAGGCGTCCGCAGCGAATGCCGCCCAGGCCTGCTTCGATCGCTCGGCCTTGTCGCTCACCGAGCCCGGCACGGCGGCCAGCTTCTTGGCCCATTGCAGCGGCGAGGCCATGAACAGGTTGGTCAGGTTGATCGGCAGGAAGGAGTCCGGCTCGGAAGTCGTCAGCTCGACGGTAAGGTCGTCGATCTTCTTGGCAGTGCGCAGCGTCGGCATGCGCGACGCCGTCACGCCGACCTGGCTGGGATCGAAGTTGGGCGCGTCCTTGTCGAGCACCTTGGCGACGTTCCACACCACCGCGTCGGCGTTGAAGGCGGAACCGTCATGGAACTTGACGCCGGGACGCAACTTGAAGATCCATTTGGTCTTGTCCTTGCCGTCGACCGCCCACGACACAGCCAGGTCGGGAATCACTTCGCTGGCCTTGTCGGCCTTGGACAGATCCCACTGCGTCAGGCTGTCGTACATCGGAATGCCGGTGAAGCGATTGCCTTCGAAGCCCTGGTCGGGCTGGCCCAGCGTGCGCGGAATGTCGCCGGCGGTCATGGCGATGCGCAGCACTTTTTCTGCGTGCGCGCCGACGGATGTCAGCAAGCCAAAGGCCAACGTACAGGCCAGGGTGATTGCGCTTGGTTTGGTCAGTTTCATGTCGATGCTTCCTTTTGTTGTTGAGGACGACGAGGGGTGATGGGTGATGCTTACGGGCTTGAGGTCGGTGCAGAAAATCGGTTGATCAGGGTTGGAGAAACTCGATGCCGGCGCGCGCCGCGGTGTGCAGCAAATGACGTTGCATGGCGGCACGGGCGCCCTCGGCATCGCCCGCTGAAATGGCGGCGGCGATGGCGCGATGTTCTTCGGCGGTTTCCCAGATGCGCGAATGGTCGGCAAACGGCAGGCGCTGGCTGTGGCAGATGCGCGTCTCAAAATCGCGCACTACCTGCATCAGCCCGCCGTTGCCGGACAACTCGGCGAGCAGTTGGTGGAATTCGAGATCGGCCTGCGAGGCGGTGACCAGGTCGACGTTTTTCAGCGCTTCTTCAAAGCGCGCCTGTACGCCCCACAAGCGCGGCGTGGTGTGGGCATTGATGACGCGCGCAGCCAATGCGGCGGCGGCCGGTTCGAACACATAGCGCAGCTGGAAGGTGGATTGCAACTCGGCCGACGACGGCAGCGCCGCGCCGGTGCGCGCAGGGGCGGTGGCTGTGCTGCTGCGCCCGGAGGTCACCAGCGTGCCTTTGCCGGGCATGGCGCGGATGAAGCCGAGCGCTTCGAGCATCGACAGCGCTTCGCGCAACGACGCGCGGCTGATGCCGAGCGACTCGGCGAGGTCGCGCTGACCCGGCAGCATCTGGCCGGTCTTGTACGTTCCGGACAGGATCTGGCGCTGCAAAGTCTGTGCGGCGATATTGGGCATGCTCATCGGTTTCCCCTTTTTGGTCTGACTGGTCAGACCGCAAGAGGCGATATAGCAATTGACATGCCACCTGTCCGCAAAAACGGCGATTGCGCAGCGGCGGCGGAGCTTACGGGGGAGATTGCGGGTGGGTTTCCAAGCGCCGTGGGCAACCGGAAATATGCTTCGGAACAAACCACTGCACGAATTTCATGCAGGCGCATGCAGCGAAAATGTGCACGCTCTGAAAAATCGAAAATGAAGAGAACGCCCTGCACGTCCGGGCGCGGTTTTCAGCGCCCAGTGACGATCAGTCAACTTGCATCGTCACCGGCGAAGAAGAGATTCAGGCGGGAGTCGGCGTCTGCGTCGTGTGGCGCGCAACGTAGCGGTACAACAGCAGCGCAGCGATACCGCACACCGCCATCAGCGTCGTCAGCGGCAAGGCAGTGCCGTCGTGCCATACGCCCATGATCACGCCCGACAGCATGCCGATGCCGAACTGCAACGTGCCCATCAGCGCCGCGGCCGTGCCGGCTTGCTTGCCTTGCTGCGCGAGTGCGATGGCCGACGCGTTGGGACCGACGAAACCATGGCAGGACAGGAAACCGAAGAAGCCGACCAGCAACAGCGGCAGGCTTTCATACCCACAAGCCACCAGCACCGCGACGATGGTGGTCAGGATGGCCGGGATCCAGATGATCTTGCCGAGCACGCGATCGGCGCTGCGCTTGATGACCAGGCGCGCATTGATCTGCGAACAGGCGATCAGGCCGATGGCGTTGGCGCCGAATACGAAGCCAAAGTTTTGCGGCTTGATGCCGTGCAGTTCGATCAGTACGAACGGGCCGCCGGAAATATAGGCGAACAGTCCGGCCTGGATCAGGCCGCCGCATAATACATAAGCCATGAACTGGCGATGGCGCAGCAGGTCGAGGTACTGGCGCAGCACGCGCCCAAGATGCAGCGGCACCACGTGCGCCTGGTCGCGCGTCTCTTCCATCACGCGATGGGTGCAGATCAGGCAGATCGCGCCGAACACGGTCAGCGTCGCGAAGATCGCGCGCCAGGTTGAAAACGTCAGCAGCAGGCCGCCGATGAACGGCGCCAGGATCGGCGCCAGGCCGAACACCAGCATCAGCATCGAGAACGCGCGCGCGGCGCCGTCGGCGCCCATCTTGTCACGCACCACCGCGCGCGGGATCACCATGCCGGAGCTGCCGCCCAGGCCCTGGAAGAAACGCAGCACCAGCAGCGTTTCAATATTGGGCGCGAAGGTACAGCCGATCGAAGACACGACATACAGGCAGATGCCGAAATACAAGGGCGGTTTGCGACCGAAGCGATCGCTGATCGGTCCGTAGAACATCTGCCCGAGCGCAAGGCCGATCAGGAACGTCGACAGGGTCAGCTGGATGGTGTTGCTGGCCACGCCGAGGTCTTTGGCGATGAAGGAAAAACTGGGCAGGTACATGTCGATCGACAAGGCGCCCATCGCCGTCAGCGCGGCCATGAGGATCAGCCAACCGGGAAGGCGTTTGCCCTGAAAAGGCGAAGAATCTGTTTGCATGAGGAAAGTACAAAAAACCGTGTCCGGCCGATAAAAGGCACGGCAGGAAACGATCAGAGCATGAGAGGGGGAAGCGTGGCGCGCAGGGAAGCGCGCATGCCGCATTATACCGGTTGGCGACACTTCCTTCAGGCGGCGGTTGCGGCAAGGCAACGTGGCGGAGACAAATATGGCGCGCCTTGCGACTGTTGCAGCCGGGCCTGGCGGTTACCGCTCCCGCAATCTTTTTTTTGAAGATCACTCAACATTCGTTCAGCAATTCAAGAAAAAGATGGCACACTGATTGCAAACAATAATTCGACGAAATGCCGTCAAGAATTCGCAAATTTGGCCGACATTTTCATACTACTCAGAATATTTTTGTTGTCATCTTGGGGAAGTGTTCAGGAAGATTCATGGGCAAGGGAAGAATAAAAAGAATCGCGGCGCGGGCCGTCTTTTACGTTTCCCGCTTGCTTCCCGGTTTCCTGTTGTGCCTGCTGGCGGCGTGCGGACAAGACGATACCGCCTCCCCCCAACGGAATGCATTTGCGCAAACGCAAATCACCGCACTGGTGTGGGCGCCCGACTGGCCCGACGAAATGCATCGCATCGCCGACGAGTTCCACCGCGCCCATCCGAACATCAGCGTCGACGTGCAATTCATGATCGGCAACTCGGTCGAGGAAAACCTCAAACCCAAAGTCGCCACCCACAACCTGCCCGACCTGGTGTCGGTCAATCCCAACGCCTACAGCGCCGAACTGGCTGAGCAGGGACTATTGGCAGACCTCGGCGAGACCGTAGCGTGGGGCAACATGCTGGAATCGCTCAAGCCCGACTGGACCAGTCGCCGCGGCAAGCGCTTCGGCATTTCAGGCGGCGTCGCGGCGACGCTGATCTACTACAACAAAGAGATGTTCAAGCGTGCCGGCATCACCGCGCCACCGGGCAACTTCGAGGAATTCATGGCGGCGTGCGCCAAGCTTAAAAAAGCCGGCTTCACGCCGATGGTCTGGACCGGCGCCTTTCCCAATACGCTGGCCAACGGGCCGTTCAGCTACGGCTTCGCCAACGGCGTCGCTGCGCGTCATCCGCATGACTGGAAGCAGCGTATCGCCGATGGCAGCCTTGACCTCGGCAACGGCGACGCCGTCGACATCTTCGCCAAAATCAAGTTGATCGCCGACAAGGGATACCTGCAGCGCGGCTACATGAACACCAGCTACGACGAAGGCATACAGCTGTTCGCCGACGGCAAGGCGGCGATGGCGTTCCAGGGAACCTGGTCCTCGGGCGCGCTGATGCACGGCAAGGACTTCAACACCGGCGTGTTCGTGCCACCCTGGAATGCGCGCGGCAAAGCGGCGGTGCCGGTGGTCGGCAGCGAGACCGGCTTCGCCGTCTGCGACACACGCAACAAAAAGGCGGCGCTGCAGTTCCTCGAGTTCATCTACGGTCCCGGCTTTGCGATCCAGCAGAACAAGCGCCAGAACATCCCGCCGCTCAAGCAGGCCAGCGGCCAGGTGGTGAGCGACCCGCAAATCGTCGATTATGTGCGGCAGGTGACGCAGGCGCCGCTGACGGCGCCGCTCTATTACTCCTACCTGCCGACCAACACCATCGACTTGCTGCATCCGCTGCTGCAGGAAGTCCTGCTCGGTAAGGTCTCGCCGCGCCAGGCGGCCCTGACGCTCGACAGATCGATCCGCCATGAAGCGCGTACGGAGAACAAGTAAGCCATGCACTCACCTGCTCCCGACCAACGCCGGAAGGACATCGCCGCATGAAGAAGATGCTCGACCTGCTGTCGCTCAAACTGTTGCGCCGGATCGAGATCCGCTATCGGCTGATCAATTCATTTTTGCTGGTGTCGATGCTGCCGCTGCTGATCGCCGGCATCGTGGCGTATCGCGAATCGAGCAACGCCTCGCAGGAAAAAGTCCGCATCTTCGCAGGCGAAGTGGTCAAGCAAGTCGCGCAGAACATGTTGCAGCAGATTGAAAAAATCGAATCCTCGAGCGAAGAACTGGCGATGTCCGAACGCATGCAGCATGCGCTGGCCGCCTACTACAGCAAGAGCCCGTCAGAGCGCGCCGCCGGCCACGGCGAGATCATTCGCCTGCTGCTGGAGAACTACGGCTCCTTCGAATACGTCAACCAGAAATACGTGCTCGACCGCCGCCATCGCATCATGGATCCGCAGGTATTCGCCCGGCTCGGCGACGGCGTGGCGCGCTTCGCCGAAGATGCGCCCGACATGAAAGGCCGGCCATACTGGGACGTCTACAGCACCGCCGCCGGACAGAAGAGCGTGGTGATGCTGCGCGACATCCTGTTCAAGAGCAACAACCGCATCGCCGGCACGCTGTTCGTCGGCTTGCGGCCACTGCACTTCTCACGCATCTTCGAGTCTGTCGACCTCGGCTACGGCTCGCGCATGCTGGTGATCGACGCCCGTGACGGCCACGTCATCGTCAGCGCGAATGCAGCGAACGCGACGAACGACGATGCGCCGGAGTCTGGTCTGGTCGCCGCGATCGCGCGTAGCTTGGCGGAAGGACGCGACAACTTCGTGTCTTACCGCGATGGCGACAACAAGAAACAGCTCGCCGCTTTCGCGCCGGTTCCGCGCACCAGCTGGATGGTAGTGAACATCACGCCGCTCAATGCGCTCAACACCGAGGTACGTTCGATCCGCAACAAGATCATCGTCATCGGCGTGTTGTGTTTCATCCTGGCGGTGGTGCTGTCGTTCATCATCGCGCGCAGCATTTCGCTGCCGCTCAAGCAACTGGTCGGTGTGATGAAGGCGACCCGCACCGGCAACTATCTGATCCGCATGGATTACGAAGGCAAGGATGAAATCGCGGAGTTGTCGCGGCGCTTCAACGATATGGCCAGCAAGGTGCATCAGCACAATGAACGATTGGAAGAGCTGGTGGCCGAACGCACCCGCGAGCTGGAGCAGGCCAACCAGCAACTGGAAGCCCTCAGCGCCACCGACAGCCTGACCGGCATCGCCAACCGGCGCCGTTTCGATGAAGCGCTGGGCGGTGAATTGCGGCGCGCAGTACGCTCGTTGAAGCCGTTGTCGCTGATGATGCTCGACGTCGATTATTTCAAGAATTACAACGACCGCTACGGCCACCTGGCCGGCGACGATTGCCTGCGCGCCATCGCCCGCGTGCTGCGCACCAGTTCGCGCCGCGCCACCGACCTGGCGGCGCGTTACGGCGGCGAAGAATTCGCCGTGATCGTCGCCGAAAGCGACAGCGCCAACGCCATGCAGCTCGCCGAAAACATCCGCAACGCCGTCGCCGCATTGCAGATCCCGCACGAGGATTCACCCTTCGGCTGCGTCACCTGCAGCATCGGCGTCACAGCCTTGCAAGTGGATGAGAGCATGAGCACCGACACCCTGCTGCGCCTGGCCGATGTCGCCCTGTATCAGGCCAAGGCGCTCGGCCGCAATCGCGTGGCGTTGAGCGATCATGCCGGCGCAACCGGTTAGCACGCCGCGCCGGCGCGCGAGAACGTAGACGACCCGACAACTTTGCTGCACTGCGCTGCCGCGGCGATCGCCGACAGCGTTTGCCGACGTCCTTAACTGGCGTCCATTTCCCGGCCTTTTCCTGCGATTGCAGACCGCCGCAGCGGACTACCATGCAGAGCTGGTCCTGCCCCTCCCCTGCGCAGGTTGCACAAAAAACAATATTGAGACGAAAGAAAATCAAATGAAAAATATGCGCATCGGCTCGCGCCTGGGCCTGGGTTTTGCATTGGTGTTGTCGCTGCTGGTATTGATGACGATCATCGGCGTATGGCGACTGCAGGACATCGGCGGCCGCACCGCCACCATGATCGCGCTGGACTTGCAGAAAGAACGCCTGGCCACCGAATGGGCCGCCAACATCGACGCCAACGGCGTACGCACAGTGGCGGTCATCAAGAGCAACAACGCCGATCACCAGAAGTTCTTCAAGGACCAGATGGCGGGCACGGTCGACCGCACCAGCGCGGTTCAGAAACAGCTCGATGAACTGATCAAGTCAGAGGAAGGGCGCAAGCTGTTCGACTCCCTGCTGGCGCAACGCAAGGTCTACAACGACCTGCGCAACAAGGTCATCAAGATCAAGGAGAGCGGCGACGAAGCGGCGGCGCTGAGCGCACTCGAGGGCGAACTGATTCCCGCAATGAAGGAATACTCTGCGCGCGTGAGCGCCGTGGCGACGCATCAGCGCGACGTCATCAACCGTAATGCGACGATCGTCGACCAGCAATATCGTTCAGGCCGCGCAATCCTGATCGCGGTGGGCGTGCTGGCGCTGCTGGTCGGCATCATCGCGTCGTGGCGCCTGTCCGACGGCATCACCCGACCGTTGCGCCGCGCGGTGCAGGCCACTTCCGCAGTCGCCGCGGGCGACCTCAGCACGCACGTGGTGGTCGATCGCAAGGATGAAATCGGCCAGTTGCTGCAAGGCCTGCACGACATGTCGCAGAACCTGCTCAAGACCGTGCGCGAAGTGCGCAGCGGCGCCGACACCATCGCCACCGCGTCGTCCGAAATCGCCACCGGCAATCTCGACCTGTCGTCGCGCACCGAACAACAGGCCGGCTCGCTGGAAGAAACCGCCTCGGCCATTGAACAACTGGCATCGACCGTGAAGCAGAACGCCGACAATGCGCGGGAAGCGAATCAACTGGCGCTGACCGCCTCCAACGTCGCCGTCGAAGGCGGCGCCGTGGTCGGCCAGGTAGTCGACACCATGGGCGCCATCAACGAATCCTCGCGCCGCATTGTCGACATCATCAGCGTGATCGACGGCATCGCGTTCCAGACCAATATCCTCGCGTTGAATGCCGCGGTGGAGGCGGCGCGCGCCGGCGAACAGGGGCGCGGCTTCGCGGTGGTGGCAAGCGAAGTACGCAGCCTGGCGCAACGCTCGGCTTCGGCCGCCAAGGAAATCAAATCGCTCATCGACGACTCGGTCGACAAGGTCGGCTCGGGCACGCGCCTGGTGGAACAAGCCGGCAAGACCATGACCGAGGTGGTCAGCAGCGTCAAGCGCGTGAGCGACATCGTCGCCGAAATCAGCGCCGCCACACAGGAGCAGAGCACCGGCATCGGCGAAGTCAACCACGCCATCACGCAGATGGATCAGGTCACGCAACAGAATGCGGCGCTGGTGGAAGAAGCGGCTGCGGCAGCCGGTTCGCTTCAGGAACAAGCGGCAAAGCTGGCGCAGGTGGTGAGCGTATTCAAGCTCGACGACAATCAGGTAATGGCTGCGCCGAAGCAGGCAGCGGCGATGCGCAACATCACGCCGCAGCGGCCGGTCATCGCCTCCGCGAAACCGGCGCCGGCAGGCAGCAGCAATGCGCCGAAGACCCGCGCCATCGCCGCGCCGCAGCCGCGGCAGGCGCCGGCCAAGGAAAACGCCGATGACTGGGAAACATTCTGATACGCGGCGAGCGCGTGCGCTCATGACGCAGCGCTAAACAAAAAGGGCGCCCGACTCACATCGGGCGCCCTTTTGATTTTCTGCTGCCAGCTTACAGTTTGAAGTGCCGCCCGGCTTCCGCCAGTTTGCCGGCCTGCGTCTGCAACAGTTCCGACGTCGCCGACGCCTGCTCCACCAGCGCCGCGTTCTGCTGCGTGGTGTTGTCCATTTCGGTGACGGCCTGGTTGATCTGCTCGATACCCTGGCTTTGTTCCTGGCTGGCGGTGGCGATCTCGCTCATGATGGCGGTCACGCGCTTGACGCTTTCGACCATCTCGCTCATGGTCGCGCCGGCCTGCTCCACCAGCTTGCTGCCGGAACCCACTTTTTCCACCGAATCGCCAATCAGCTCCTTGATCTCCTTGGCGGCCGCTGCCGAGCGTTGCGCCAGGCTGCGTACTTCGCTTGCCACCACCGCGAAGCCGCGGCCCTGTTCGCCGGCGCGCGCCGCTTCCACTGCCGCATTCAGCGCCAGGATATTGGTCTGGAAGGCGATGCCGTCGATCACGCTGATGATGTCGACGATCTTGTTGGAGGACGCGTTGATCGCGCCCATCGTGTCCACGACTTGCGACACCACGCCGCTGCCCTTGACCGCGACGTCGGAAGCGTTCTGCGCCAGCTGATTGGCCTGGCGTGCGTTCTCCGCGTTTTGCTTGACAGTGGAGGTGAGCTGTTCGATCGAGGCGGCGGTTTCTTCCAGCGAGCCGGCCTGCTGTTCGGTGCGCGATGACAGGTCGAAGTTGCCGGAAGCGATTTCGTTGGCTGCCGTGGAAATCGAATCGGTGCCGATCTGCACTTCCGAGACGATCTTGCGCAGCCCGGTATTCATGTCGTCGAGCGCTTGCATCAGTTCGGCGATTTCGTCCTTGCCCTGCTTCTGGATGGTGGCGGTCAGGTCGCCGGCGGCCACCATCTTGGCGACCTCCAGAGCACGCTTCAACGGCGTCGTGATGCTGCGCGAAATGATCAGCACCGCGACCACGCTGATGAGCACCAGCAGCACGCCCAGCGCCATCATCAGTTGCATGCCGCGTGTACTGGAGCGGTCGATGTCGACGGCCATCTGGTCGATGGCTTTGCGCTGCATCGCCAGCAGCGCATTGACCTTGTCCGCATAGGCCTTGGACGCCGGCTCGAACACCTCCTTGTAGGCTTTCTCGGCGGCGGCGGCGTCACCGGTTTTGCGCGTATTCATCACCAGTTCCTTGGCGGCCTGGTATTTGTTGCGCGCTGCGATGATTTCCTTGAACAAGGCCTTCTCGTCCTCCGAACTCAGGAGTGGTTCGATCTTCTTGATGATGCCGCTGCCGGACACGACGCTGGCGGCGATCGCCTCCTTGAAGGTGTCTGCCAGATTGGCGTCAGAACTGCGCGCGATCATCGACGTACGCACGATCGCCGAATACGTCAGCACGAACCAGTCGGCGACCAGCCTTTCCTTGGCCAGCGGCAATTCCATCATGGTGCGAGTGGATTCTGCATTGCGCCTGGCATTGATCAATCCCATCGAAGTGGAAATGGTCGCCAGAATGAGAACGATGGCAAAGCCGAAAATCAGGCGGCTGGAAATCCGCATGTTGGAAAGTTGTTTCATGATGGTTGCGTCCCCGCGTACTGTCGTTGTGTTTATATTTCCCTGGCGCCGGTTCTGGTCCGGGCTCTGATGCAGGTTACCGCGTTTTTTCGCGATGGCAAACACAAGTTTGGGCGAAAGCAACACTGCTGCGCAGCAGCATGCAAGACGGTCCGTTCAGCGCTCCACGCGCACCTCGACTTCGCGCTCGACATAGTCCCATTCGGGCGTGGCGCGCAGTGCCGCCAACAACTCGTCAAAGGCGGCAGCATCGGCCGGGGCAAACTCGAACCAGGTGAGGAAATCGAAGGGCTGCACCGCGGCCAGATCGCGGCAATGGTGCAGGCGGCGCGCAATGGGTGGCAGGTAGCGCAGGCCGATTTCGATGTGGCGCGAACGGGCTTCCAGGATGTCGCGCCGCTCCTGCTGGGTCAGGGCCCACCAGGCGGCGCTCTTGCGAATGGGAATCAAGGCGGCGCAGGTCGAGCCGGGACGATTCAAGCCTTGCTGAACGGCAAGCAGGCGTTGTTTTTCAGCCTGTTCGGTATAGCGCTCGTTGCTGGTGACGCCCTGCAGGGCCCACGTGCTTGCTGCAGCGGATTCGCCGTTGGCGATGGCGAGGTGTGTCGCCGGCGGCAGCGTCGCGCCTTTGACGGCGTGGATTGCAGTGATGCGCCACGCACCCTGTGCGCCGCCCGCGAACGTCCACAAGCGTTCATTCATTTCCGCCTCCCTTGTTGCATTGCTCATGGCAGATTGGTCGCGAGGCGACGGCGTTTCTTACAAGGGAAGCAAATCGCTATGTCAGGCGCGTGAACGGCACACGCACGCCTTCGGCATCGCTGCGCAGCGCCAGGTCGATGATGGCCATGACGTCGACCGCATCCTGCGCCGGAACGGGGAAGGCCTTGCCGTCCAGCAGCGTGTCGGCCAGCGCGCGGTAGAAGCCGGCGTAGTCGCCGTCCAGCGTGGCGTGCTCACCTTGCCTGTCCTGATCGCCGTCGACTTGCCGCAACCATCCCGCAGGATTCTTGCCGAAGCCGGCGTCGCCGGGACGCAAGCCTGCCTTCAGTTGATCTTCCTGCACGTCGAGGCCGTTGATCAGGTAGCTGCCGCGCGTGCCGTGCACGGTAAAGCGCGGCGGCGGCAAGGCGCTCAGCGCACTGGCGTGCAGCACCACTTCCTTGTCGGCGTAATGCAATTGCAGATGGACGTAGTCCGGCACCTGCGCGTTGTCGCGCTGCTGCCGCACGGTGGCCGACAGCGACTGCGGCGCGCCGAACAAGGCCAGCGCCTGATCGATCAGATGCGGGCCCAGATCGAACAGCAGGCCGCCGCCGTGGGCCGCTTCTTCGCGCCAACGTTTTGGAATGACCGGACGGAAGCGATCGAAGTGCGATTCGAAATGCGTCACGCGGCCGAGCCCGCCGTCGGCAATCAGTGCGCGCAGCGTCATGAAGTCGCCATCCCAGCGACGATTGTGGAACGGCGCGAACAGCAGGCCGCGCTGCATCGCCAGCCGCGCCAGTGTTTGCGCGTCGGCGGCGGACAAGGTGACCGGCTTGTCGATCACGACATGCTTGCCCGCTTCCAGCGCACGGTGCGCTAACGCGAAATGGGTGTCGTTGGGCGTGGCGATGACGATGCAAGCGATGTCGTCACGCGCGATCAAGGCGTCGAAATCCGGCACGATGTCGGCTGCGGGGAAATCGGCGCGAGCGCGTTCCGCCTGCGAGGTGGCGATCACGGCAAGTTCAGTGCGCCAGCTGCGGGCGATCACCGGCGCATGGAAGGTGGCGCCGGCGAAGCCGTAGCCCATCAAACCCAGTTTCAATTTCCCGGACATGGAAGCGCTCCTCGTTCTGTGTGCTTCAGACTTTTTTGACGAACTCGGTCTTCAGGCCCATCTGGCCGAAACCGTCGATCTTGCAATCAATGTCGTGGTCGCCCTCGACCAGGCGGATGTTCTTGACCTTGGTGCCGATCTTGACCACACCGCCACCGCCCTTGAGCTTGAGATCCTTGATCACGGTCACGGTGTCGCCGTCCTGCAGGATGTTGCCGGCGGCATCGCGCCAGACCTTGCTGCTGTCTTCCGCGGCTTCGGCCGGCTTGATGGACCATTCATGGGCGCATTCGGGACAGACGTACAGGGCGCCGTCTTCGTAGGTGAATTCGGACTGGCATTGGGGACAGGGTGGCAAGGTGCTCATGATGACTTTCGTGACGATGCGGCGGACACGCCGGATGCGTGTCGCCAGGTGCGCAGTATACCGCCCGCACATCGACGCCAACCATGTTCGCCAACCGCTATACTAGCCATTGTCGTTGAATGACTTTTTAGCAGGAGTTGGCATGCTGCAGTCGCTTTCCGGTATTCCCGTCCATACCTTGCGCAAGGAATGTCCTCCGGGCGCCTGTGTGTGTGATCGCGAGAGCCTGCTCGACAGCGCCGCAGCAAACCCCGACACCGACGTGCGCGTGCTGATGCTGACGCAGGAACAGGAGCGCAGGCTGCTCGAACGCATCGAGCAGATTTCCAGCTACGACGATTTGCAGCACGTCGCCGGCCTGCTCTACAAACAACTCGGCGTGGTCTTGCGCATTGCGCCGAGTCCGCGCGAGGTGCGCACCGTGCGCGGCTTCCTGATCCTGCTGGAAGAACGTCCGGGCCTGTGCAAGAAAACCCGCCAGGCGGTGCCGGCGGCAATCCGCAAGTGCCTGGAAAGCAATCCCGACATCGCCTTTGCCATCCTCAATGCCCACGATCTGCTGGGCGGCGCCTGATCCTGGTTCTTCCATCGCGCTGAGATATTCAGAAATCGCGTAAGCATCATCGAAAGCATTCCTTCTGCTAAAACGTCGCTTTGTTTAGTCTTGATCCCTTGATAATTTTTCCGGGGCAGGGCATGACAACAACATCCACCACATCCACAACGTCGAACAAACGCCGCCTGGTATTGCAGGGCGCCGCGGCTGCCGCACTGGCCGGCGCGGCCGGCTGGGGCAATGCCGCCGAAGAACGCACGCTGCGCATCGGCTATCAGAAGTTCAACACGCTCAATATCCTCAAGGGCACCGGCAACCTGGAAAAGGCGCTGGCGCCGCTGGGCTGGAAGGTGAAGTGGTTCGAGTTCGCGGCCGGGCCCCAGCTGACCGAAGCGCTCAACGCCGACGCCATCGACTTCGGCCACGCGGCCGACACGCCGTCGGTGTTCGCCAACGCCTCCGGCGTGAACGCAGTGTATCTGGCCGCCGAACAACCGTATCCGAAAGGCATCGGCATCTTTGTCGCGCAGGATTCGACCATCCGTTCGATCAAGGAACTCAAGGGCAAGAAGGTCGCGCTGGGTCGCGGCTGGAACGTGCAATACCTGCTGGTGCGGGCACTCGAAGAAGCCGGTCTCAGCTACAACGACATCGTGCCGGTGTATCTGTCCAACGCCGCCGACGTGCGGGCGACTTTCCAGTCGGGCAATGTTGACGCCGCCGGCTTGTGGGATCCGTTCCTGGCCGGCCAGGAAATCTCGACGCGCCCGCGCATCCTGCGCGACGGCACCGGCTTGTCGAACAACCGCACCTTCCATCTGGCCACGCCGAAGTTCGTCGAACAGAACAAGAACATCATCCGCATCCTGTTCACCGAACTGAAGAAGACCAACAACTGGACCCAGGCCCATCCGCAGGAAACCGCAGACCTGCTGGCGCCGCAGCTGGGCGTCGATCCCAAGGTGCTGCGCCTGGCCACCGAGCGCCGCAACTACACCACAGTGCCGATCGACGCGGGCATCATCCAGGAACAACAGCAAATCGTCGAAGCCTTCTACAAGCTCGGCCTGATCAAGAATCAGGTGCAAGTCAAGGACAAGGTTTACGGCGAAGCCCTGCTGTAAGAACGCGTCATGACGATACATCTTGCGGCCTTCCTGATCGCCGGCAATGCGGCCCACAGCCAGGTGCTGTGGCGCCATCCTCGCAGCACGCCGGGCGGATTCCTGACGCTGGACTATTACAAGCGCATTGCGCAGACGCTGGAACGCGGCAAGTTCGACCTGCTGTTCTTCGCCGACCGGCTGGCGGTGTCGACGCGCTTCGGTGGCAGCCATCGCTACGGTGTGGCGCATGGCGACCAGGATGCGACGCGCATGGATCCGCTGCCGGTGCTGGGTGCGATTGCCGCAGTCACCTCGCATATCGGACTCGGCGCCACACGCTCGACCACCTATTCGCAACCGTACAGCCTGGCGCGCGAATTTTCCACGCTCGATCATTTGTCGGCAGGACGCGCGGCGTGGAATGTGGTGACCTCAGTGAACCAGGGCGAGGCCGACAACTTCGGCCTGCGTGAAACCCTGGGACACGACGAACGCTACGACCGCGCCGACGAGTTCCTCGAGGTCACGCACAAGTTGTGGAACAGCTGGGATGCGGAGGCGCTGTTGCTGGACGCCGGCAGCGGACGCTACGCCGATCCCGACCACGTCCATGCGATCGATCACCACGGTACGCATTTCGACGTGCGCGGTCCGCTCAACATCCCGGCCTCGCCGCAGGGAGGACCGGTCATCATCCAGGCCGGTTCATCGCATCGCGGCCAGGATTTTGCGGCGCGCTGGGCTGAAGTAGTGTTCGGCATCCAGCCCGACCTGGCGCGCATGCAGCGCTTCTACCAGGACCTCAAAAGCCGCACCGGAAAATTCGGCCGCAAGCCTGCCGACATCAAGGTGCTGACCGCGCTCATGCCCTTTGTCGGCGCGAGCAAAGCGGAGGCCGAAGACAAGCGCACGCAGCACAATGCGATGGTCGATCCTATCGTCGGCCTGTCGACCTTGTCGAGCCACATGAACGTGGATTTTTCGGCGCACGCGCTGGACGCGCCGATCGACGATATCCAGGTGGCCGGCATGCAGGGCCTGTTCGGACTGGTGAAGGAATTGTCCAGCGAAGGCCGTCTCACGCTGGCCGACATCGGCAGGCTGTACGCGAGCGGCGTGCTGGTGCCGCAGGTGGCGGGCACCGCTGCAGACGTGGCCGACTGGATGGAACACATCGTGGCGCAGCAAGGCGCGGACGGTTTCGTGATCACGCCTGCGCATTTGCCGGAAGGTTTTGACGACTTCGTCGATCTGGTAGTGCCGGAGCTGCAGCGGCGCGGACAATTCCGGCTGGATTACGAGGGCGATACCTTGCGCAGTTATCTGCGCTGAAGACCGGTTGCGGCATCAATGAAAAAACGGCGCGAATCACTTCGCGCCGTTTCCATTTCATCATGCCAATTATTGCAAGTTACTCAGACTTGCCGCCCTTGCGATGCGGTTTGGCCTGGCCAGACACGCGGGTGTCCGGGCCACGGCTGTCACGCTTGTCCGAGCGTTTGTCGCCGGGACGACCGGCACGCGCGCTGCTGTTGACCTTGGGCGGCGTAGCGTTTTTTGCCGGGGTCTTGTCGTGATGCTCGGTGCCGGTGCCGATGATGCTGATGTTCATCTTGCGACCGTCGATCTCCACCACTTTCAACTGATGCAGCAATGGCTTGGGCATGCCGGCAGGCAGGTCCAATGTGCTGTGGTCGTCGTGGATGTCGATGCGGCCGATGTGCTTGGCTTCGAGTCCGGCTTCGGTGGCGATGGCGTTGACGATGCTCGCCGGCGTCGCTGCATGGGCGCGACCGATCTCGATGCGGAAAGTCTGCATCTGGAACTCGGGCTTGCCTTTTTCCTTGCCCTTGGTCTTGCGCGGCTCTTCAACAGGACCCGAACCGGAAGCACGAGCAGGAGCGGACTCGGCGCGTTCGTGACGGTTGCCATGCTCGCTGCGCTCCGGACGATCGCCACGTTCAACACGTGGGCCGCGTTCGGCGCGCAGCATCGGCGGACGTTCGTCGGTGATGCTGATCTTGAGTTGCTGGCCGGCGACCCAGACCTTCTTCAGGTGCTGCAGCAAGTCGTCGGGCATGTCGCCCGGCAGGTCGAGCACGCTGTGGTCGTCGAAGATTTCGATGCGGCCGATATGTTTGGCGTCCATGCCGGCTTCGTTGGCGATGGCGCCGACGATGTTGCCGGGCTTGACGCCGTGTTCATGGCCGACTTCGATACGATAGGTCTGTGTCGTGTGGGCGGCGAAATCGGCCTTGGTCGGACGGGCACGCTCGGTGCGCTCCGGACGTTCAGTACGCTCGGCACGTTCGACACGCTCAGGACGTTCCTTGCGCTCGCTGCGCTCCGCACGCGGTGCGGCGCCTGCAACGCCGCCGTCACGGCTGATCTGCAATTGCTGGCCGGCTACCCGTACCGACTTCAGGTGATCGATCAGGTCCGGCGGCATGTCGTCCGGCAGATCGAGGACGCTGTAGTCGTCATAGATTTCGATGCGGCCGATATGCTTGGAATCC
Source organism: Herbaspirillum sp. NPDC101397 (assembly GCF_044767325.1). Taxonomy (NCBI): domain Bacteria; kingdom Pseudomonadati; phylum Pseudomonadota; class Betaproteobacteria; order Burkholderiales; family Oxalobacteraceae; genus Herbaspirillum; species Herbaspirillum sp. NPDC101397. The sequence goes on along the minus strand of NZ_JBIWNS010000010.1, from coordinate 21,669 downwards.
ATGCCGGCTTCGTTGGCGATGGCGCCGACGATGTTGCCCGGCTTGACGCCGTGCTGATGGCCGACTTCAATGCGGAAGGTCTGCATCCCGGGATCGGCGGCGCGGACGATGCGCTCCTTGGGAGCGTAGCCTGGACGTTCGCTGCGGTCATTGCGGTCACCGCGCTCAGGACGGTCGCCACGCTCTGCACGCGGCGAACGATCAGGACGTTCGCGCGGTGCACGGTCGTCGCTGCGCACGAACTCCGGCTCGCGCTGGTTCTTGTCGAGCAGCAGCGGCACGTCGCCGCGGGCCATCTTGGCCAGCGCAGCGGCGATGTCGACGGCTGTGACGTTCTCCTCGCGTTCGTAGTCTTCGATCAACGAGCGGAACACGTCGAGATCGCCGGCGGCCAGCGTTTCACCAATCAGCTCCTTGAAGCGCGCCACACGCACGTCGTTGACGGCCTGCACGCTCGGCAGGTTCATTTGCGTGATCGGCTGGCGGGTCGAACGCTCAATGCTCTTGAGCAGGTTCTTTTCGCGCGGAGTGATGAACAGGATGGCTTCGCCGCTGCGACCGGCGCGGCCGGTGCGGCCGATGCGGTGGGTGTAGCTTTCCGGATCGTAAGGCACGTCGTAGTTGATGACGTGGCTGATGCGCTCGACGTCCAGGCCGCGTGCGGCGACGTCGGTGGCGATCAGGATATCGATCTGGCCGTCCTTCAGTTGCTGGATGGTGCGCTCGCGCTGCTGCTGCTGGATGTCGCCGTTGATGGCGGCGGCGGCAAACCCCCTCGCCTTCAGTTTGCCGGCGAGCTCTTCGGTGCCGAGCTTGGTGCGCGCAAAAATGATCAGACCGTCGAACGGTTCGACTTCCAGGATGCGCGTCAACGCGTCGAGCTTGTGCATGCCGCTGACCAGCCAGTAACGCTGGCGGATGTTTTCGGCGGTGCCGGTCTTGGCGGCGATGGTGACTTCGGCCGGATCGCGCAGGTAGGTCTGGGCGATGCGCTTGATGGCCGACGGCATGGTGGCCGAGAACAGCGTGGTCTGGCGTGAGGCCGGGGTCTTTTGCAGGATCGATTCGACGTCGTCGATGAAACCCATGCGCAGCATTTCATCGGCTTCGTCGAGCACCATGGTCTTCAGTTGCGACAGGTCGAGCGAGCCCTTGTCCAGATGGTCGATCACGCGGCCGGGGGTGCCGACCACGACGTGCACGCCGCGGCGCAAAGCGCTCAGCTGCGGGCCGTAGCTCTGGCCACCGTAAATCGGCAACACGTGGAAACCCGGGATGTGGGTGGCGTAGCGCTGGAAGGCTTCGGCCACCTGGATCGCCAGTTCGCGCGTCGGCGCCAGCACCAGCGCCTGCGGCGCAGTCTGGCGGATGTCGATGCGCGACAGGATCGGCAGCGCAAACGCGGCGGTCTTGCCGGTGCCGGTCTGGGCCTGGCCCAGCACGTCGCGGTTGCTGAGCAGGATGGGGATGGTCGCGGCCTGGATCGGCGACGGCGATTCGTAACCGAGCTCTTTCAGTACGCGCAACAGCGGTTCACTGAGATTGAGGTCGGAAAACAAGGGAAGGGGGGCTTCGGACATGAGGACTCACTGGTTCTTTTTTGGGACCGCAGGGCGCGGCCGCATGGGGATGCAGTTTACCCGCTTGTGACGCGCTGGGCGATGTTAAGTTGCAGCCGCGCGTACGCCGGCAGCGGAAAATGGGCGCTTTCTGGGCCGACGGCAGGGGAAGATGTTGCCCGGAAGACAAACAATTCCCGGCGACAAGAAACGGAAAGCCGGGCGAACATCGGACGGCAAAACCGCCCGCCGGGATAAATTTACTGGAAGGTGTTCGGTGTCAGCTGCAGTGGCGAGCCTTGCACGCCGGCATGCACCAGGCGGCGTGCAACGCCGGTAATGTTGGCTTCCAGTTCGCGGAAGGTGCGCATCGGTCCGATTGCGTTGAACATCTGCGAGGCCAGTTTGATCAGCGCTTCATTGGAGATGAAGCACTCGCGGTCGACGAACTCCACGCATACAGAAAAAATCACGCCGGCGTTGGTCAATTTCACTTCGGTAACAGACTGCGACATGGCTTTTCCTTTAATCGGACTATCGACCTATAGTGCGCGTAAGTCCGGCGAATAGCAATCAAAATCGGCGATCACGCCGGGCTGGCGCGGCTTCCGAAGGGATTGGCGGGGTTCACTGCAGACAATGTATAATAGAGGCTCGTTGGGCGGTTTCGCCCTTTTTCGGACCGGCCCGCAATATCATCTCCAAGCGCGCCAGTCTCCACTCTTTCCGGCCGCGCCAGCCTTTCGTTTCACTTGTTTTCCGGCACGCGGCCCGTCCTGTAGCAGTCCTGCCGCCGGCGACATTGTGCATCCGGCGCCAAGTCTCTCCGCATGTCTGCACGTGCACGCGGCGCTGCTCCCGGGGCGAAAAGCAAAACGCACTGGTCCGCTCAGGCGGTAACCGGCCTCTTTTTTCTGCGATCTTCGGCGGATGTTGTTGCAGCCTCTTGCGAGCTGCCGCCTGCCGGTCGCCTTATTTGGAAACCACCATGGCTAAAGAAGAACTACTTGAAATGAACGGCCTCGTCGAAGAAGTCCTGCCCGATTCGCGCTTCCGCGTGAACCTGGAAAACGGCCATCGACTGATCGCCTACACCTCCGGCAAGATGCGTCAGAACCATATCCGCATCCTGGCCGGCGACAAAGTCACTCTGGAACTGTCTCCTTACGACCTGAGCAAAGGCCGCATCACTTTCCGTCATCTGGAAAAGCGCGGACCGGTCGGCGGCGGACAGCAACGTCGTCGCTACTGATATCTCGATCCGTAACGAGATTGCGATGCCGACCGCAACACCTCTAGAGCGCAGCAATGGCGCTGCGGCGATTTCCGCCAAGGCGGTCGCGTTGGCGGCTGCGCTGGAAGTCGAGCTGGTCGAGTGCGTCTGGGATATCGGTGCCGACCTCACGCATGAACATGCGCATCGGCTCGATCTGATCACGGCGGCCAAATCCGTGCGCGTGTATTTTCCGGATCTGGAATTGACCTCGTCCGGCAATGCGTCACGCACCAAGCGCATCGAAGAACGCCTGCAACGTGCCATCGTCCAACTGCAGCAGCGCACGCCGGCGCCGACCTACGGGTTTCGCTGAACGCTGCAGCGCTCCCGGACGTATCGCGAATTAAATCTCGATATGTTTAGGTAATCTTCAGGTTTACCTGTATATTTAAATTTGCACTTACATCAAGTCGTCGTTATTGTTGGTCTCTTCTCTTGAGCTCGCTTGCGAGCCTCCTCTGTCGGACTCTCTTCGGTTACATCTTTCTTGGTCTCGGGTGCGCTTCGGGCGTTGTCCCTCATTTTTTTCAAGGAAGTAATAACATGTCTACAAGTCAAACAGGTACGGTCAAGTGGTTCAACGATGCCAAGGGTTTCGGTTTCATCACGCCTGATCAAGGCGGCGACGATCTGTTCGCGCATTTCCAGGACATCCAATCGAACGGTTTCAAGAGCCTGGCCGAAAACCAGCGCGTCTCGTTCGAGCGCGGTACTGGTCCTAAGGGCGAAAAAGCTACCAATATCAAAGCGATCTAATCGCTTGATCTGACGTGAAGGCCAAGGTCTTCACGACATCCAAGTCCGGGATCGACAAACCGGCGGCACCACGCAGATAGCATGGGTCGCTGATGGAAAAATCCCCGGCACCGCAGTTTCTGCGGAATGACAAAGCTCGCTACGGCGGGCTTTGTTGCATTTGGACCCGGCATGCTTCGGCTATCATCGCAGTTCCGCGATTTTCTCCGGCGACGCCCATGCACCCTGCTTCACAAAATCCCCTGCAAGATCTCCCAAAAAATTCCCGGCAAGACTGGTCTGAGCGACTGACTGCGCTGGCTGGCGCAATCAGCGACGCCGACGACGGTGCGCACGACATCAACCATCTGCATCGCGTCTGGCAGGCCGCACGCATTTTGCTCGACGAGTACCCGGCCGCCAATGCGCTGGTGGTGCAAGCCGCCTGTTATCTGCACGATCTGGTCAATCTGCCCAAGGATGATCCGCAACGCCATCTCGCCTCGCGCCAGGCAGCGCAGCTTGCGCGCCGGCACTTGCAGCAACTTGATTTCCCGGCGGGCCAACTCGACGCGGTCGCACACGCCATCGAAGCGCACAGTTTTTCCGCCGGCATTGCCCCGACCACCATCGAAGCACAGATCGTACAGGACGCCGATCGTCTCGACGCGCTCGGCGCGGTCGGACTGGCGCGCATGTTCTACACCGCAGGCCGCATGGGTAGCCTGCTGGCGCATGCCGACGATGCGCGCGCCACCCATCGCGCGCTGGATGATCGCCGCTATGCGCTCGACCACATCGCCTGCAAACTGGAAACCCTGCCGGCGACGATGCAAACCGACGCCGGACGCCGCCTCGGCGAACAACGCGTGCAATGGCTGCGCGACTTCCGCACCCGCTTTCTGGCAGAATGGGAAAGCGCCTGAAACCAATTTTTGGAATGCTGCTAGAATTAATCCATCGCATCAATTCATCGTTTTACTTTGCCTTCATCCTTCATGTTCATCGCCGCCCTGTCCTGCCTGTTGTCGCTCAGCCTGTATGCCCTGGCTGCGCGAGCGCGTGCACGCACCGTCGCGGCCGGTAAACAAAAGAAACAGTCGCTCATCTGACCGGGGCGCGCTGTCCTGTCAGGTGGGCTGACAGGATGGCCAACGCAGACCGGACACGTTCCCCTCGCTACTTCTCTCCTTGCAACCTGCCGACAGACATTCACGGTCTGTAATGCAGTAAATTTTATGGAGAGCAGCAATGCGTTCTTTCGACGGTATCTGGATTCCCCTGGTCACGCCCTTCCACGACGGCAAGATCGATTTCCCCGCTTTGCAGGCGCTGGCGCGCAGCATGTTCGACGCCGGCGTATCCGGCCTGGTCGCCTGCGGCTCCACCGCAGAAGCGGCTGCGCTCGACGATGCTGAACAACTGGCGGTGCTCGATGCCATCCTCGATGCGGTGCCCGGCTGTCCGGTGGCGATGGGTCTGGCCGGCAATCGGCAGGTGGCGATGCTGGAGAAGATGCAGAAAATCCAGCAGCGCCCGGTCGCGGGATTGCTGATTCCGGCGCCGTATTACATCCGCCCCTCGCAGGAAGGCTTGCGCGCGTTTTACCTGGCCATGGCCGATGCCGCCGAGGCGCCGGTGATCGTCTATAACATCCCGTACCGCAGCGGCATCAACATCGACGCCGCCACCATCCTCGCGCTCGCCGGCCATGAACGCATCGTCGCCGTGAAGGATTGCGGCGGCAGCGCAGCGGCCACCATGGACCTGATCGCGCATGGCGGTTTGCAAATTCTGGCGGGAGAAGACGAACAGATTTTCACCACACTGTGTCTCGGCGGCAGCGGTGCGATCACGGCGGCGGCGCACATTCGTCCCGACCTGTTCGTGCGTGTGGCGCGGTTGGTGCAGGCGCAGCGTCTGGTCGAAGCGCGCGAACAATTCTATGAATTGCTGCCACTGATCCGCCTGTTGTTCGCCGAGCCGAATCCGGCCGTGATCAAGACCGCGCTGGCGATGATGGGCATGCTGCGCGATGAATTGCGTGCCCCCATGCAAGCCAGCTCACCGGAGCTGCATGAGCGCTTGCACCGCGAGCTGTCGCGGCTCGGTTGCCTGTAAGCATGCAGCTAAGGCAAGCCCGTCACGGCGGCGCCGCTGGCGATGCCCTGCTCGCGCAGGATGTCGGCCAGGCTGCTGCGAAAGCGCAGCAGCGGTGCCGCCAGACGGCCGCTGGCCAAACCCGGTGCGTGCACCAGCCAGACGCCCATGCCGTTGTCGAACTCGGGCACCGCCAGCACGCGGATCTGTTTGCGGAACGCACTGCGCTTGAGCGCACTCGGCGTGGTGATGCCGATGCCAACGCCGCGCGCCACCAGCGACAATTGCAGCTCGGCGCCGAAGGCTTCCACCGCTACCGTGAACGGTTGGTGGCGCGCTTCGACGGCCAGCCGGATCGCGCTGCGCAAACCGCAACCATCCTGATTGAGCACCCATGAATGCTGCGCCAGTTCGGTCAGCGTGAGTTCGCCGCGCGGCAGCTTCAGCGACTTACCTGCCACCACCAGAGCCGGCTCGCGACCCAGCTTGTGAACCTGGAAACGCTCCGGCGGCGGTACGCCGTCGGGCACGATGATGGCGGCGGCATCGATCATGTTTTTCTCCAGCATGTCCATCAGGCCGGGCGACCAGGCAGCGGTCACGCGCACGCTCAGCTTCGGGAATTCGGTGCGCAGGCAATCGAGCGGCGTGGTCAATGCGGCCTCCGACAAAAACGGCGGCACGCCCAGGCGAAGTTCACCGATGGCATCGGCATGCGGCGACACGCGATCGATCATGTCGTCGACTGAAGCCAGCACGCGGCGCCCCATTTCGTAGACATCGCGTCCAGCCGACGTCGGCTTGAGCGGCTTGGACTGGCGATCCAGCAGCTCGACGCCAAGCATGCTTTCCAGGCTTTGGACACGGCGCGTGATGCCCGGCTGCGTCAGATGCAATCGCGTGGCGGCGGCGACGATGGAGCCGGTTTCAATGACGGCGACGTAGGCTTGCAGGTCTCGCGTGTTCAAAACAATCTCGCATATTGTTTATGATAATAATTCAATTGTCGCATAGTTTGCCGCTACCTATACTGGCCTCCCGCAAACCTCTACCGCATCAGCGACACCTGGAGCCGCCATGGAACAATGCAGCAAGCTTTCCCCTCCGCCTGCGAAGATCGTCGCACCGGCAACGCACATGAGCGCGGCGATGACGCTGCTGTTCGCTGCCGCGGTCGGCGTGATCGTCACCAATCTCTACGCCGTACAACCTTTGCTGGCCGCCATCGGCGCGACCATGCACATCCCCGGCGGCGCCATCGGCCTGATTGCAATGCTGCCGCTGCTGGGCTATACCTGCGGCCAGTTCCTGATCGTGCCGCTGAGCGACCTGCATGAGAATCGCCGCCTCATCGTACGGCTGCTGACGGGTTGCGCCGCATGTCTGGGCATCGCCATGTTCAGCGCGCAAACATGGTTGTTCCTGACCACGATTTTCCTGGCCGGCGTCTTGTCGAGCGCGATCCAGATGCTGGTGCCGATGGCGGCTTTCATGAGCGAGGAAGCACATCGCGGCCGCGTGATCGGCAACGTGATGAGCGGCCTGATGCTGGGCATCATGCTGTCGCGCCCGGTGGCCGGCTGGCTGGCGAGTGTGGCCGGATGGCGTGCGGTGTACGGCCTGCTGGCGCTGATCGTGGCGCTGCTGGCGCTGGTGCTGTCGCGCGTGTTGCCGGAACGTCATCCGCAACAAACCCAAGGCTATCGCGACATCCTGAAATCGCTGTGGCAATTGCTGTGCAGCGAACGCGTCCTGCAATACGGCGCGCTGACCGGCGCGCTCAGCATGGCGGCGTATATGTCTTACTGGACCACGGTTGCGTTGTTGCTGGTGCAGCAGCCGTTTTTGCTGGGTGCAGGCGGCATCGCGGTGTTCGCACTGGTCGGCGCCAGCGCGGTATGCGCAACGCCGTTCGCGGGCCGGGCCGGAGATCGTGGACGCGGACGCCTGGCCTCTCATCTGAGCCACCTGGGGATGTTGGCGGCGGCCTTGATCGCAGGCGTCGCCGGCAGCGGCTGGGGTGGCTTCGACGTCCATCTGCACGCGGGCCTGGCGCTGGTGCTGCTGGGTGTCGCCGCGATCCTGCTGGACGGCGGCGTGGCGGCCGACCAGACGCTGGAACGCCGCAAGATCAACCTGCTGTCGCCACAATTGCGCGGCCGCCTGAACGGCCTGTTCGTCGGCTTCCTGTTCATCGGCGGCGCGATCGGCGCGGCGCTGTCCGGATTCGCATGGAAGCTCGGCGGCTGGAGCGCGGTGTGCCTGCTGCAATTGCTGTTCTCTGCGACGATCACCTGCTTGGCATACGGACAAGATCGCCGCTGAGTCTGGTGCGCTGTTACAAATCGCCAACATGCGGCAGCGAACCAAGGCTTGCACGTTTCGTCATACCGTTATCGCAATCTGTCGAGGAGGTAACGTGGCAAGCCTGGAATCGCAGCAACCGCATCAACAATACCGACCACGCTGGCGTATCGCCGATCTGGATTTTTCGCGCATCGATCTGCAGCGCGTGCGTCACGATGAAAACACCTTCTACCTGGTGACCTGCGCCTCGTTCGTCGAAAGCGGCTCCGATCTGTATACTCACAACCTGATCGACTTCTTCCACGACAATGAAGAAGTGGCGACCTGGCTGCGTGAGCAATGGGAAGTGGAAGAATTGCAGCACGGCGCGGCGTTGCGCGCCTACGTCGAGCACGTCTGGCCCGAGTTCGACTGGCAACAAGCCTACGACAGCTTTCTCGCCGAGTACGCAGGCTACTGCAAGGTCGAACTGCTGGAGCCGACCAAGGCGCTGGAGATGGCCGCGCGCTGCGTGGTCGAGACCGGCACCGCCACCTATTACCGCGCGCTGTCGCGCAGCGTGCAGGAACCGGTGCTGCAGGAACTGGCGGCGCGCATCTCCAACGACGAGGTCAATCACTACAAGCATTTCTATCAATACTTCCGCCAATACCGTCGGCGCGAAGGCATCGGCCGCTCGCGCGTGCTGGGTACGCTGAGCCGCCGCACGCTGGAAATGCGCAACGAAGACGCCGACTGCGCCATCCGCCATGCGCTGAAATTCCGCGATCCGGCGCGGGCCGGCGACGTCGCCTATTTAAGAGAGCTGAGCGCGCGCATGAGCGCCACCGTGCGCACCAATTTGACGCCGGACATGACCTTGAAGATGATTTTGCGCCCGCTGGAGCTGCCGCCCAAGGTGCAAAGCTGGGTGCAATATCCGATCCGCCAACTGATGCATTACGTGTTTTTGCGCTAAAAGCAAACACAAACCCTGTAATTTGCTCCTTTCTGGGGCGCATCGTCGTTTACCGCACCGCCACCATTTTTGACATCCCTAAAATGGTGCGATAGTGCGCGGCGGCTTCTGCAAAGCCGGAAAAATCACAAGAGATTGACGTTTTGTCATTGGCACGCATTCTGCTAAAGCAGGAAGGCAGTCAACAAACTCTCATTGATTCTTCTAACTGTAGGAGCACTTCATGTCACGTCGTACTATCCTAAAAGCAACAGCACTCGGCGCGTTCGCACTTGCAGCTTCTTCCTGGCTCCCTGCCGCATTCGCTGCGGACACCATCAAAGTCGGCATCCTGCATTCGCTGTCGGGCACCATGGCCATCTCCGAAACATCGCTCAAAGATGTCGCGCTGATGACGATCGATGAAATCAACGCCAATGGCGGCGTCAACGGCAAGAAACTCGAGCCCGTGATCGTTGACCCTGCATCCAACTGGCCTCTGTTCGCTGAAAAAGCGCGCCAGCTGATTTCGCAAGACAAGGTTTCCGTCGTGTTCGGCTGCTGGACTTCGGTCTCGCGCAAGTCTGTCCTGCCGGTCTTCAAGGAACTGAACAGCCTGCTGTTCTATCCAGTCCAGTACGAAGGCGAAGAGCTGGAAAAGAACGTCTTCTACACCGGTGCAGCGCCTAACCAGCAAGCCATCCCTGCCACCGAATACCTGATGTCGAAAGAAGGCGGCGGCGCCAAGCGTTTCGTCCTGCTGGGCACCGACTATGTGTACCCACGCACGACCAACAAGATTCTGCGCGCCTTCCTGCATAGCAAGGGCGTGAAAGATTCCGACATCGACGAAGTCTACACACCGTTCGGCCACTCTGATTACCAAACCATCGTCGCCAACATCAAGAAGTTCGCAGCCGGCGGCAAGACTGCAGTGATCTCGACCATCAACGGCGACTCCAACGTGCCGTTCTACAAGGAACTCGGCAATGCCGGCCTGAAGGCGACTGACGTGCCTGTCGTCGCGTTCTCGGTGGGTGAAGAAGAACTGCGCGGGGTTGACGCAAAACCGCTGGTCGGCCATCTGGCTGCCTGGAACTACTTCGAATCCGTGAAGAACCCGGTCAACACCGCCTTCATCAAGAAGTGGAAAGCCTACGCCAAGGCCAAGGGTCTGCCGAACGCCGATACGGTCGTGACCAACGATCCGATGGAAGCGACTTACGTCGGTATCTACATGTGGAAGCAAGCCGTTGAAAAAGCCAAGACTACCGACACCGACAAGGTGATCGCAGCGATGGGCGGCCAGACCTTCAAGGCACCGTCCGGCTACACGCTGGAAATGGACAAGACCAACCATCACCTGCACAAACCAGTGATGATCGGCGAAATCAAGGCCGACGGTCAGTTCAACGTGGTCAACAAGACCAAGACCACCATCCGTGCGCAACCATGGAGCCCATACATCCCGGGCAACGAGAGCAAGCAAAAGATGTAATGCAGTTGCTTGCCATGTTTGGTTAGCTGAGCAGTTCCCCGCTGCATGTTCCATGCAGCGGTTTGCAAGACCTTGCACCGGGCGTCCGACATCCCGTCCGGTGCAATCACTGCGGCGATTCCATCTCCGGAATCGCATGCATGAATCTCAGACAAGCGTCGTAAGACCGACTTTCTTTCCGTCTTGCCTTGCCACCGAAAAGAACCATGAGACTTCTCCCCAAGATAATTGCGTCCGCCTTGCTGACAGGCTGGCTGTGCACCCAGGCGATCAGCGCGCATGCTGCGATCGATCCGGCGCTGCTCAAGCCGCTGGCCGGCGACGACCCTGACGCGCGCATCGCCGCCGTCACGCAGATTGCTGCGCTGGCCAATGCCGACGCGCAAAAGATCCTCAACGCCATCAACAGCGATGCCCTGTACGCCACGCCTGCCGGCGACGTGCTGATCATCGAAGACAGCGACGCCTTCAATCCCGCCACCGACAAGACCGGTCCGGCCCCGGATGACGCCGAAGGCATCACCGTCAACAACCGCCTGCGCGGCGTAGTCGAAGGCGCCTTGTCGGGACTCAAGCTGTTCTCGCCGGACCGCGCCACGCGCCTGACCGCCGCGACCGAATTGCTGAAGACCGCCGACGCCGCACAGACCCCGTTGATCAGCAAAGCGCTGGCGGCGGAAAAAGATCCGCAAATCCAGGAAGTGTTGAAGCAAGTCGTCGCTACGGCCAACCTGCACGCGCCTGACGCAGCCGCACGCAAGGCCGCCGTCAAAGCCCTGGCCGACACCACCAACGCCAATCTGAAACCGGTGCTGGAACAGATGCTGGCCAAGAATCCGGACGGCAGCTATGTCGAAGCCGATGAGGGCGTACGCATCGAAGCTGTACGCACAATGTCGGCGCTGGACCGTCATCTGGCGATTACCGAATTTGTCGGCAAGCTGTTCTACGGCGTCTCGCTGGGCAGCGTGTTGCTGCTCGCCGCGCTCGGCCTGGCGATCACCTTCGGCCTGATGGGTATTATCAACATGGCGCACGGTGAACTGCTGATGATCGGCGCCTACACAACTTATGTATGCCAACTGGTGTTCCGCAAATTCTTCCCGGGCGCGATTGACGCTTACATCGTCGTTGCACTGCCGGCCGCCTTCATCGTTGCCGCCGCGGTGGGCATCGCGCTGGAACGCCTGGTGATCCGCTGGCTCTACGGCCGGCCGCTGGAGACCCTGCTGTGCACCTGGGGCATCAGCCTGATGCTGATGCAGGCCGTACGCTCCATCTTCGGTGCGCAGAACGTCGAAGTCGCCAACCCGAGCTGGATGTCGGGCGGCATCACGGTGCTGGGTTCGCTGGTGCTGTCGTACAACCGGATCGTGATCATCTTCTTTGCGCTGTTCGTGGTGTTCGCAGTGTGGCTGATCCTGAACAAGACACGCCTTGGCCTGTTCGTGCGCGCCGTCACGCAAAACCGCCGCATGGCCGATTGCGTCGGCGTCTCGACCGGCAAGATCGACATGATGACCTTCGGCCTCGGCTGCGGCATCGCCGGTCTCGGCGGCGTGGCACTGTCGCAGCTCGGCAATGTCGGCCCCGACCTTGGCCAGGGCTACATCGTCGACTCCTTCATGGTGGTGGTGCTGGGCGGCGTCGGCCAACTGGCGGGCACCGTGATCGCTGCGTTCGGTCTGGGCGAGGTGAACAAGTTCCTGGAGCCGGTCGCCGGCGCCGTGCTGGCCAAGATCGCCATCCTCGTGTTCATCATCGTGTTTATCCAAAAGCGCCCGCAAGGCCTGTTTGCACTGAAAGGCAGGAGCGTGGAATGAGTACCCTCAATCTCCCATTGAAACCTTCGTTGTTTTCGCGTCCGGCATGGATCGGGATCGTGGTCTTTACCGTAATCCTGGGTCTGCTGCCGATCCTGAATCTGATCTTCCCGGCCGGCCATCCGCTGTCCATCTCCAGCTACACCATCGCGCTGATCGGCAAGTTCATGTGCTATGCGATGGCGGCACTGGCGCTCGATCTGGTGTGGGGCTACACCGGCATCCTGTCGTTGGGCCACGGCGTGTTCTTCGCACTGGGCGGCTATGCGCACGGCATGTACCTGATGCGCGCCATCGGTCACGACGGCGTCTATCAGAGCGACCTGCCGGACTTCATGGTGTTCCTCAACTGGAAAGCCTATCCGTGGTACTGGTGGATGACCGAGCACTTCTGGTTCGCCATGCTGCTGGTGGTGCTGGTGCCGGGCGTGCTGGCCTTCGTGTTTGGCTACTTCGCCTTCCGTTCGCGCATCAAGGGCGTGTACTTCTCGATCATCACGCAGGCGATGACCTTCGCCTTCATGCTGCTGTTCTTCCGCAACGACACCGGCTTCGGCGGCAACAACGGCTTCACCGACTTCAAGCGCATCCTCGGCTACACCATCACGGCGCCGTCGACCAAGGCGGTGCTGTACCTGGTGACGCTGGCTTTCCTGCTCGGTTCGCTGCTGCTGTGCCGCGCCATCGTGACATCAAAACTGGGCCGCGTACTGCAGGGCGTGCGCGACTCCGAGTCGCGGCTGATGTTCATCGGCTACAACCCGCTGTGGTTCAAGCTGTTCGTGTGGACTTTGTCGGCGGTGTTGTGTGGCATTGCGGGCGCGCTGTATGTGCCGCAGGTCGGCATCATCAATCCGTCGGAAATGTCGCCGGCCAACTCGATTGAAATGGTGATCTGGGCTGCCGTCGGCGGACGCGGTTCGCTGATCGGCCCGATCATCGGCGCGTTCACCGTCAACGGCCTGAAGAGCTGGTTCACCGCCGCCTTCCCGGATCTGTGGCTGTTTGCACTGGGTCTGATCTTTATCCTGGTGACGCTGTTCCTGCCGCAAGGCATTGTGGGACTGGTCAAGAAACTCAAGAAGCAAGACCCGCAAGATCGCATCAAGGAGGCCGCATGAGCGAAATGTACAATCGCGCCGCGCCGCAAGACAGCGTCGATAACGGCCAGCACGCCGATCACGGCACCTCGTATGCGCGCATCAAACCGGAAGGCGTCGACACCACGCACGGCGCCATCCTGTACCTGGAAAACATCACGGTCTCGTTCGACGGCTTCAAGGCGATCAACAACCTGAACCTCGACATCTCGGTCGGCGAACTGCGTTGCATCATCGGCCCCAACGGCGCCGGCAAGACCACGATGATGGACGTCATCACGGGCAAGACGCGGCCGACGGCGGGCACGGCCTTCTTCGGCCAAAGCATCGACCTGACCCGGATGACCGAGTATGAAATCGCCCATGCCGGCATCGGCCGCAAGTTCCAGCGGCCGACCGTGTTCGAGCAGCATTCCGTCTTCGAGAATCTTGAGATGGCGATGAAGATGGACAAGCGCGTGAAGACGACCTTGTTCGCGCGCCTGAACTCGGAACAGATCGGCAAGATCGAAGAGATCCTCAAGCTGATCCGTCTGAACGGTCAGGAAAACCGCGTCGCCGGGCTGCTCTCGCACGGCCAGAAGCAGTGGCTGGAAATCGGCATGCTGCTGATGCAGGAACCGCAATTGCTGCTGCTGGACGAACCGGTGGCCGGCATGTCCGACGCCGAGACCGTGCGCACCGCCGAGCTGCTCAACGAGCTGCGCGGCAAGCATTCGATCATGGTGGTGGAACACGACATGGGCTTCGTCGAAGAGATCGCGCAAGGCGGCAAGGTGACCGTGCTGCACGAAGGCTCGGTGCTGGCCGAAGGCACGATGCAGCAGGTGCAATCGGATGATCGCGTGATTGAAGTGTACTTAGGCCGCTGAGAGTAACGCTCTAAACCCGGGACGAGAAGAATATGCTGCAAGTCAATCAATTGAATCAATATTACGGCGCCGCGCACACCCTGCGCGGCGTGTCGATCAACGTCGAAAAGGGCAAGTGCCTGTCGCTGCTCGGCCGCAACGGCGTGGGCAAGACGACGCTACTGAAATGCCTGATGGGCGTGCTGCCCGTCGCGGCCGGCAACGTCACGCTGGAAGGCAAGGACATCACCAAACTGAAACCGCATCAACGCGCTGCACTCGGCATCGCTTACGTACCGCAGGGCCGTGAAATCTTTGCACGCCTGACCGTGGAAGAAAACCTGCTGATGGGCATGGCGACCAAGTCCGGCCGCAAGGCGTCGACCATCAAGGGTGAAGTGTACGAACTGTTTCCGGTGCTGAAGGAAATGCTGCACCGTCGCGGCGGCGATCTGTCGGGCGGACAGCAACAACAACTGGCGATTGCGCGCGCGCTGCTGGCCGAGCCGAAACTGATCATCCTCGACGAGCCGACCGAAGGCATCCAGCCGTCGATCATCAAGGATATCGGCCGCGTCATCAGCCTGCTGCGCCAGCGCGGCGACATCGGCATCTTGCTGTGCGAGCAGTACTTCGATTTTGCACGCGAACTGGCCGACACCTTTGTCGTGATGTCGCGCGGCGAAGTGGTGGCGTCAGGCGTGCAGGCCGAGATGGATAACGAGGACGTGAAGAAGCATCTGGCGGTGTAGCCATTTTCCTGTTCGAGCACATGTTGCCGGATGATCAAGTCCGGACGGCGTGCGTTTTCACGGCAGGTCTGCTATAAACGAAGGTCCGCTCCGCCGCTCCATCCTCACGTCGCACCATCAGAACATTGCATGAAACGCATCATCGATCCTGCCGCTGCCGTCACGGAATCAGGCCAGACCGCCGTGGTCTCTGCCATTGCCGCCTCACGCCATCAGCAGGCGCGGCTGACGCTGGGCTTCGCCGACGATGCCGGCACCACGCGCATGATCGAGCGCAGCCACTTCGGTCCGCTGCGCGTGCAGAAGCCGCTGTATCCGGAACACCCCGCCGTCTGCCATGCGGTCATCGTGCATCCGCCGGGCGGAATCCTCGGCGGCGACGTTCTCAACATCACCGCCCATGTCGGCGATAACGCCCATGCCCTGCTGACCACGCCGGGCGCCGGCAAGTGGTATCGCGCCAACGGCTTTGTCTCGCAACAGCAAGTGTCGCTGGCGGCGACCGCCGGCGCGGCGCTGGAATGGCTGCCACAGGAAACCATCTTCTTCAACGATGCCGACGTGCGCATGGAACACTCTGTCGAGCTGGCTGCCGACGCAACGTATATCGGTGGCGAGATACTGTGCTTCGGCCGCACTGCATCCGGAGAATCGTTCAACAGCGGTCGCGTCAGCCAGCGCACCAGCATTCGCCGCGGCGGCAAGCTGGTCTGGTTTGAGCAGGGTGCGCTGCGTGCGGGAACATCGTCGATGACAAGTCCGCTGGCGCTGGCCGGGTACACCGTGAGCGCCACGTTGATTGCCGTGGGGCTGCCGCTCAACGCCGCCTTCCTTGGCGAACTACGCGAACAAACCAGCGCGCTGGCCCATGACGGCCGCAGCGGTGCAACGCAAATGAAACAGGTATTGGTGCTGCGTTATCTGGGCAACTCCAGCCAGGTGGCACGGCAATGGTTGACGCATGCATGGCAGCGCATCCGTCCTGAATTGATGCAGCGTGAGGCGATCGTCCCGCGCATCTGGAATACGTAGAAAAGTAAGACTGACAGAATCAAGGAGAACGCATGGAACTGACCCCACGGGAAAAAGACAAGCTGCTGATTTTTACGGCAGCCCTGGTGGCTGAACGGCGCAAGGCGCGCGGCCTGAAACTGAATTATCCGGAAGCAGTGGCGCTGATCACCGCAGCCATCATGGAAGGTGCGCGCGACGGCCGCACCGTCGCCGAGCTGATGTCGGAGGGTACCAAGATTCTGACCCGCGCCGACGTCATGGATGGCGTGGCGGAGATGATCCCCGATATACAGGTTGAAGCGACTTTCCCGGACGGCAGCAAGCTGGTCACGGTTCATCACCCCATTCCTTAAGAGGCGCCATCATGATTCCAGGCGAAATGCTGGTTGAGCCGGGCGACATCGAACTCAACGTCGGCCGCCGCACCGCGAGCGTCACCGTCGCCAACAGCGGCGACCGTCCGATCCAGGTCGGATCGCACTTTCACTTTTTCGAAACCAATCCCGCGCTGAAATTCGAGCGCCAGATCGGCTACGGCATGCGCCTCAACATCGCCGCCGGCACGGCGGTCCGCTTCGAGCCGGGCCAGGAGCGCACGGTGGAACTGGTGGCATTGGCGGGCGACCGCAAGGTCTACGGTTTCAATGCCAAGGTGATGGGCGCACTCGACAAGAAGGGAAATAAATAATGGCCAAGATTTCACGCCAGGCTTATGCCGAGATGTTCGGTCCCACCGTCGGCGACCGTTTGCGTCTGGCCGACACCGAGTTGTTCATCGAGGTCGAAAAGGATTTCACGACCTATGGCGAAGAGGTCAAATTCGGTGGCGGCAAGGTGATCCGCGACGGTATGGGTCAATCGCAGCGCAACTATAAAGACGTCATGGATACGGTGATCACCAATGCAGTGATCGTCGACCACTGGGGCATCGTCAAGGCCGACATCGGCTTGAAGGGCGGCAAGATCGCGGCCATCGGCAAGGCCGGCAATCCGGACATCCAGCCCGACGTCACCATGGCCATCGGCGGCGCAACGGAAATCATCGCCGGTGAAGGCATGATCGTCACGGCCGGCGGCGTCGACACGCACATCCATTTCATCTGCCCGCAGCAAATCGAAGAAGCGCTGATGAGCGGCGTCACCACCATGATCGGCGGCGGCACCGGACCGGCGGTCGGCACGGCGGCGACGACGTGTACGCCGGGTCCGTGGCACATCCATTCGATGCTGTCCGCAGCGGATGCTTTCCCGATGAATCTGGGCTTCCTAGGCAAGGGCAACGTCAGTTTGCCGACGCCGCTGGAAGAACAGGTCCACGCCGGCGCCATCGGCCTGAAGCTGCATGAAGACTGGGGCTCGACGCCGGCGGCGATCGACAATTGCCTGTCGGTGGCGGATCGCCTCGACGTGCAGGTCGCGATCCACAGTGACACGCTCAACGAAGGCGGCTTCCTCGAACATACGCTGGCCGCGTTCAAGGATCGCACCATCCATACCTTCCACACCGAAGGCGCAGGCGGGGGTCACGCGCCGGACATCATCGCGGCGGTGGGACAAGGCAATGTCTTGCCGTCCTCGACCAATCCGACGCGTCCCTACACCGTCAATACGCTGGACGAACATCTGGACATGCTGATGGTCTGCCATCACCTGGATCCCGCCATCGCTGAAGACATCGCTTTCGCCGAATCACGCATCCGTCGCGAGACGATTGCTGCAGAAGACATCCTGCACGACATCGGCGCGATCTCGATGATGTCCTCCGACTCGCAGGCGATGGGCCGCGTCGGCGAAGTGATCATGCGCACCTGGCAGACCGCGCACAAGATGAAGACGCAGCGCGGCTCGCTGGCGCAAGATCCGTCGCGCCACGACAATTTCCGCGTCAAGCGCTATATCGCCAAGTACACGATCAACCCGGCGATCACGCATGGCATTTCGCATGTGGTCGGCTCGCTGGAAGTCGGCAAGGTCGCCGACATCGTGCTGTGGAAACCGGCCTTCTTCGGCGTCAAGCCGTCGATGATCCTCAAGAGCGGCATGATCGCTGCAGCACAGATGGGTGATCCGAATGCCTCCATCCCGACACCGCAGCCGGTGCATTACCGCATGATGTTCGGCGCGTACGGCGGCGGCTTGAAGACCTCGATGACCTTCGTTTCGCAATCCGCTTTCGATGCCGGCATCGGCGACATGCTCAAGCTCAACAAGCCGGTCGTGCCGGTCAAGGGTATGCGCAATCTGCGCAAGCGCGACATGATTCACAATGGCGCGACGCCGAAGATGGAAGTCGATTCCGAAACCTATGAAGTGCGCGCCGACGGCGAGCTGCTGGTGTGCGAGCCGGCCAAGGTGCTGCCGCTGGCGCAACGTTATTTCCTGTTCTGAAGAATGATTATGCTGACCCTGAACACCAAGATTGAACACGCCGAGAAGATCGACGGCGAACTGCTGTTGCCTTACGACCAGCGCGAGAAGAGCCGCCTGCGCGCGACCCTGCTGTCGGGTGAGGACGTGGCCGTCTTCACCGTGCGCGGCACCGTGCTGCGCAATGGCGATCTGCTGCGCGGCGACGACGGCCGCGTGGTGCGCATCAACGCCGCCAAGGAAGCGACTTATCGCGTCCAAGCGAGCTCGCCGCATCAGTTGCTGCGCTGCGCGTTCCATCTCGGCAATCGCCACACGCAGGCGCAAGTCGGCGACGGCTTCCTGCGTATTCGCAAGGACCCTGTTCTCAAGGAAATGCTGGAAGGCCTGGGCGCATTGGTGGTCGAAGAAGAGGCCGCGTTCGAGCCGGAGTCGGGCGCATACGGCGGTGGTCACCATCATCACGGCGACGATCATCATCATCCGCTGGCGCCGATTCCGGTGCGTCAGAAGATCCATCGCCCCGGCGACAAATCCTGATTCGCGGAAACTTCCATGCAAGCACAAGCCCTGCTTCATCTGCTCCAGCTGACCAGCCCGTCGCTGCCCATCGGCGCGTACAGCTATTCGCAGGGACTGGAAGCGGCGATTGAAAACGGCACCGTGAAGAACGAAGCCGCTGCGCGTGCGTGGATCGTCGACTCGCTGCACGAAGTGGTGGCCAGGTTTGAAGCGCCGATTTTGTGGCGCTTGCTGCAGGCCTTTGCCGCGCGCGATGCTGAAGCGGTGGCATTGTGGAACGAACGCTTTCTCGCCGCACGCGACACGGCCGAGTTCCGCGCCGAAACCATCCAGATGGGATATTCGCTGAGCAAACTGGCCATTGATCTGAAGATCGGTGACGCGTCTTTGCTTGCTCTGATGCAGGCGCAAGGCGAAGTTCCGTTGCCGACCGCACTGGCGTATGCGGCGGTGGCGCTGAATGTACCGTACGACGCCGCTTTGCTCGGCATGTTGTTCGCGTGGGCGGAGAACCAGGTGCTGGTCTGCGTCAAATCGGTGCCGCTCGGCCAGGTCGCCGGACAGCGTTTGTTGCTGTCCCTGCAGCCGGAGCTAGAGGCTGCGGCGAAGACGGCGCAGGAATTGGCCGATGATGAATTGTCGAACTGGTCTCCGGGCCTGTCGCTGCTGTCTATGCAGCATGAGGTGCAGTACAGCCGCTTGTACCGTTCTTAGTGTTGATGTCGCATCGGTCGATCAGAACCATTTGAATTTTATAGAATCCGTTTTTAATCGAGATAAACATGAGCAACCCATCCTCTCCCAATCCATTGCGCGTCGGCATCGGCGGCCCGGTCGGTTCCGGCAAGACGGCGCTGTGTGAAATGCTGTGCAAGCGCATGCGCGACCATTACGACATGGCGGTCATCACCAATGACATCTACACCAAGGAGGACATGGAAATCCTGTTGCGCGCCGATGCGTTACCAGCCGACCGTTTGATGGGCGTGGAGACCGGTGGATGCCCGCATACGGCGATTCGCGAAGACGCATCAATCAACCTTGAAGCGATCGCGCGCATGAGCGCAGATTTCCCGGATCTGGACCTGATACTGGTAGAATCCGGCGGCGACAATCTGGCGGCGACGTTCAGCCCCGAGTTGTCGGACCTGACCATTTACGTGATCGACGTCGCCGGCGGCGAGAAAATTCCACGCAAGGGCGGTCCAGGCATTACCCGTTCGGATCTGTTGATCATCAACAAGACCGATCTGGCGCCTTACGTCGGCGCCAACTTGGACATCATGGCGCAGGACGCCAAGCGTATGCGCGGCGACCGGCCATTCGTGTTTACCAATTTGCGTAGCGGCGACGGCGTCGAGACGGTGATTGAATACATCCGCAAGCAGGGCTTGCTGGATGAGAAGAAGTGAAGCTGAAGACTGGTAGCTATTCTGGTTCGTTTGGCGCGTGAGCGCGTTCACAAGATTTATCCGAAGGAGAGAAAACATGTTTCGTATTTCCAGCAAGACTGTCGCGCGCGCAAGTGCATTGACCATCGCTGCCCTGGCCAGCACCAGCGTGCTGGCGCATCCCGGCCACCCCGAATCGCTGATGTCGGCATCGATGAGCTTCGGCGCCGGCTTCAGCCATCCGTTTTCAGGTGTAGATCACTTGCTGGCGATGCTGGCGGTCGGCCTGTGGGCGGCGCAAAACAAGCGCTCTGCCATGTGGGTCTTGCCGCTGGCGTTTCCGCTGATGATGGTGGTCGGCGCACTGTTAGCGTTTTCCGGCTTGAGCATCCCCGCCGCTGAAACCGGCATCGCCGCTTCTGTCGCGGTGCTTGGCTTGCTGATCGCCTTCGCTGTGCGCATGCCTTTGTGGGCGAGCACGGTCGTGGTGTCCTTGTTTGCCGTGTTCCACGGCTATGCGCATGGCAGCGAGTTGCCTCACGGTTCGTCGGCTGCGCTGTATGGCATCGGCTTCGTGCTTGCTACAGCTCTGCTGCACGCCGCAGGTTTGGGTATCGGTTTGTTTGCCGGTCAGCAGATGGCTGACAAGGTCGTGCGCATCGGCGGCGTTGGTATCGCGGCGGTTGGTGCTTATTTGCTGGCGGCTGGCTGATCGGGTGATGTCGTAAATGTTGGTGCGGCATTCCAAGGATGCCAGCACCATCAGGTGTTATGAAAAAGGGCCACGTCGAAGGACGCGGCCCTTTTTTTGTACATGGAGTGGATGTAATTTCATGGAGAATGAAGGGCCAACTTGGATTCGGCTGTTCCCGCACGAGCACTGCCCGGATCTTCGGCATCGCCTCTTCACTTTTTCGGCAATAGGCCAACTCCCGGCATTGCGGGCACAACAGCCGTCATTACAATGCATTTCGTCTGTAGTCCGCGCTTGGATCTACTTAGGGTGCTGCGTGATCTGTGGCCCCGATCAGCAGTTGTCGACGGCCCTATCCCTGACTGCTGGAATAGGAAGAAACCGGTCATTGACCGGTTTTTTACGCCTGGAGGATTTGGGAGGTGGTTATACGGGACGTCCGAAGTTGAATGGCACTCATCTGATCTGAGAGTACGAGTCAGATGATGCGTCGCCTGGCGAAGTCGCTGAGGATAGATACCTTCCTGGTTTATTGCTGAAGATGGCGACGCCATGGGTTCAGCGTATGAGCGAGGGGAGTTGATTGCCTTGATGATTTACTTGAGCGATCGTGGATTTGCTGTGTTACGGAAGGGGGACGAGGTGGCCGGCATGAGCAAGCCGTGGCTGAAGTTGATCCGCTATTGGTGTTCAGTAGCGCAATGGAGGTAAAAGCGGTGAGACAGGGGACGTAAAAGAAGAGA